>NZ_JBITTH010000001.1:0-462980 GCF_044541755.1 Streptomyces sp. NPDC085524 | reverse complement strand
AATCAGAACCCTTTGCGGTACGCCTTGGCGCAGGTCAAGTGAAGTTGATCGGCGAAGCCGATCCGGGGTTCGGAATGGCGAGGTATTCGGTCAGCGCGGCTGTCTCGGAACTCGTCGACTCATGATGACGCCCCGTGCCGACATGATCCCGCATCAGAACCCCTAGACGGCACGCCTTGGCGCAGGTCAAGTGAATGCCGAGCCAGGGGACATCACGCCGTGGTCTGGTCGGGAGTGGCCGGTTGCTCGGCGACGAACGCGAGTTTGATCGGCGAAGCCGATCCGGGGCTCGGAATGACGACACATTCGATCAGCGCAGCTGATTCGGATGAAGCACTGAAAGAGAAAAACATCTGATCGGCGAAGCCGATCCGGATGGGGGCATGACGGACAACTGAATACCTCAGCCCAATCAGCCAACTGCGCTCGGACGACGTCGTCGATCCGGGCGCTTTGCTGTGTCCGAGGAGAAGAACTCATGCCGAACGCTCCGAACAACGGACAGCGGGGCCGATCGTTGGCGCGGCCCAGACAGGTCTCGGCCAGAACCTGGCAGTAGTCGGTTCGGTGAAGTTCGAGGCTCTGTACGGCCGTGGTGCGCATCTCGAAGCCGTCGGATTCGGTAGCGAGCGTGTGGCAAAACGGCCCGTCTGGCTTTGTGTTGAACCCATCGGGGTTGGCCGCGACCAGGCCGGATCCCGCACTTGGACCCCTTTCCCTGAACACCCATGTAGTGGGCGGCGCTTTGTGCTGCCCGCGCAGTAGGAGGAGAAACCTGATGAATCACGAGTCCACGAAGTTGTCGGTCGCGTTCAGCGGGGCCGACAACACGGGTAAGACCACGCAGATCGGCCTGCTGGGCCGCCGGATCGGTCCGGCTGCGGCGCTCGCCGGCGCCCTGCACGACCACGACTCTCGATGGACCGACATCCAGGGCGACATGGCCGGGTGGTGGTTCGAGAAGAGCCGCATCGAGGAGTTCGTGGACGTCCTGGCGTCTTCTTACCTCGCGCGATCCGCCGCCCCCGGCGTCGGGAGCCTGCGACTGTTCGACCGGGGCATCCCCATGCTGGAGGCGTCGGTCGCCGCGACCGTTGCCGTCCGCGAGAACCTGGCCGCCCCGGCGGCGGCCGACCGCGCACGGGCCCTGCTCGAACCGTGGGCCACGGACCTTCGCGTCGCCGAGAACGCTGAGCTCTCCCTCTACCTGGCGTTCTCCAACGAGATCGACAAGAACGTGACCCACAGCCTGGCCCATCAGGCGAGCGTCACCCCGCCCTACGACCGCTACCAGCGGGCCCTGCACGAACGACTCCACGTCATGGCCACCGAAGAGGGCCGCTTCTCGCACACGGTGCTGATCGGTGGCCGCTCCATCGTCGAGGTGCAGCGGGACATCCGGCGTCTGCTGCACCCGCGGCACCCGGCCGTCCCTGCCCGTGCCCTGGACGGGGTGCAGGTCATCGCGCTCGCCGGGCTGTCCGAGAGCGGCAAGAGCAGCGCCGGCAAGTACCTGAGCGTGCAACACGGCCACGCCCGCCTCAAGATCGGGTGGCTGCTCGACACTGCCGCCGCGCACGCCGGCCTTCCCGACCCGTACGCGGTCACGGAGGACGTCCAGGCCGAGTTGATCGTCGACGCCCTGGATCGCTACCTGACGGCCCACCACTACCTGACCGACGTGACGATCGAGTCGCTGCACTCCTTCGGGTCCACCGCCGCACTGCGACGGCTGCTCGGACGGCAGGTCACCGTCACATACCTCGACACGCCTATGGCGGCCCGCCGCGTACGCAGCGAAACCGGAGCCGATGACGTGGCCGTGCGCGACCTCGTCAAGGAGAGTCGAGGCGCGGACAGGATCGCGGGCATCGCGGACCGGGTGATCGACAACTCCGGTACACGGCTCCGCCTGGAGCGCTGCTTGGACGCGCTGGTCCTCGATCGCCACTGGCCCGCACGGCAGCCGGAGACGCAGCCCGTGAACATGCTGGGCCTCCCGATCAGCCTGGAGTCCTGCCTGCACAAGCTGCTGGACCGCACCACCGGCGGCGCTGACCCGGTGGTGGACCTGCTGGCCGTCACCGGGTCCGCCGCCAAGGGCAGGTACCAGAGCGGGTGGAGTGACCTCGACGTGTTCGTCGTCGCCGACAACGCCCGTTTGGGTCCCCTCGCCGACGTGCTGGCCGAACTCCGCGCCGACCTGGAGGGCGTCAAGGTCGGCGTCAGCGTCGTCACGCTCGCCGAATGCCGCACCGGCAACGTGTCCGTTCGACTCCAGCACGTGCTGGCCCAGATCGGTGCCGGTGCCATCACCCCGCTGTGGGTCCGAAACGGCCTGCGGCTCCCCGCTCCGGACCCGGCCGCCATCGTGGCCGCCACCGTCATGAACGGGGTCCAGGCAACCTTCGACATCCGCCGCCAGATCCTCGCCGGCGCCGGCGATCTGCACGCCCTCTACAAGGTGACGGCGCTCTCCGCGAAGGTGCAGTTGGAGTTCCGCGGCGTACCGGTCTCCGCCGACGAGGACGCCCTGACCACGCTCCTCGGCGCCCACGGACACGACACCTCCCTGGCCCGCACCGCCCGTACCGACCGCGCCGCCGCCCGCGAGGTCGCCCATATCGTCCTCGACCTGTGGAACGACACCATGAACGGAGTGGAGCAGTGACCGACGCAGTCTTCGTGAAGGACTTCCCCAATCGCACGGCCGCGATTGGGGAGGTTCGTGGCCACCGCTTGATCGAACACCGCCTCTCCGTACCCCGGCTCCATGGTCTTCACGACGGGCCGGACGGCAGCCAGGTGGTCTTCGACGACGTGTTCGCTCAGGGACGGTGCGAACTCCTCCTCGGCGACCTCATCGCCCTCGCCGACCGCGACCCGAGCCACATACCCCGGCTCGTCAAGCTCGTTGAAGCCGTGTGCCACGACCTGACCACCGCCTTCACGCACGAACGCCGATACCCCCTGAGTAGCTGCGTTCCCACCCTCTACGCCGACCGCATCCGACCCGGTGGACGCCTGGACCGCTGGTACCTGAACCCCGGCCACTCCGTCGTTCCAGCCGGAGGAAACGTTTCCGCTCTCACTGTGGCCGACCTCGCCGACCACACGATCACCGTCAACGGGCGGCCGCTCACCATCAACCTCCCCGACATCGTCCGCACCACCCGCCAGATCCTGACACCGGACAGCAGCTGGGTGTGCGGACTCACTCAGGGAGACCCCACCGAGCCCAACATCGCCGACCCCCTGTGCTGGCTCGACTTCGCACTCGCCGGTCTCAACTCCCTCCCGGGCGAAGCCGCCAACCTCCTCTGGTACCTGATGGGCCTGGGCGGCTGGCTCGTTCCCACCTACCAACCCGACACCTACCAGCGCACCATGCGCCTCGCCCTCCCGCCCCTCACGACCCCCCGGATCACCCACCTGGACCACCACCCCCGACTCCGCCACCTCGACATCCACTACCGCTGGAACACCGGCCCCGGCCGCCGAGCCGCCCTCACCACCGCCCTGCGAGCCCTGCCCGACATCCCCTGGCACGACTTGCGCCCCTTCCTCACCCTCCGCGTCCTCGGTGTCGTCCGTCCCTGGCCCATCACAACGACCGACACCCTCCTGACGCTGATCAAGGCTGCCGAACTCCATCAGCCGAGCAGCAACGCCACCGAGTTCTTCACTCAGCACACATTCGAAACGGAGCGCCCGTGAACCCCGCCCTCTCCATCACTGATCAGTCGCTGACCGCCCGACCCCTGCTCGGCCGAACTGCTCTGGTCACCGGAGCCACCGGTGGCATCGGCACCGCGATCTGCCGTGCCCTCGCCACCGCCGGCGCCCGCGTCGCCGTCGCCCATTACGACGAGGACGCGGCCGCCGCCGACCTCCTGGACCAGCTGCCCACCCGAGGCATCGCCGTCTCCGGTGATCTCACCGATCCGAAGTTCCCGGCCGCCCTGATCACCAGCGTCACGGACGCCCTGGCACCCGTCGACATCCTGATCAACAACGCCGGCGCCTACCCCCGTATCGCCTGGGAAGACCTGAACGAGGCCGACTGGGAGCAGTCCCTCGCCGTCAACCTCCACGCTCCGCGCCGCCTGTGCCAGGCTGTCACTGCGAGCATGACGGCACGCCAGTGGGGCAGGATCGTGAACATCGGCTCGATCAACGCCCTCGTGGGCCGTCGCCAGCTCACCCCTTACGCCACGGCCAAGGCCGCGATGATCGGACTGACCCGGTCCCTGGCCCGCGATGTCGGCGTGGGCGGGATCACCGTCAACTCGGTCCTGCCCGGAGCGATCCAGGTTCCTGCCGAAAATGCCCTCCCGCCCGCCGCCCGGGTGTCCCCCGAGCACCAGATCGCCCGCCAGTGCGTTCCCCGCCGCGGGCGGCCGGAGGACGTGGCCGCCGCTGTCGCCTTCCTGGCAAGTCCTGCGGCCGGGTTCATCACCGGTCAGAGCCTCCACGTTGATGGCGGGTGGGTGATGAGCTGATCTCCTTCGGCCGGGTTCACCACCGGTCGAATTCTCCACGGTGATGGCGGCCGGATGATGAACTGATCTCCTCGACAGCAACGCCTGAGGAGACACAGTGAAAGAACGCGTCCGTGCCGTCCTGATCACACCGGCCCGCACCATGCTCATCATCCGCCGCACCATCCCCGGCCGCGACGTCTACCACGTCCTCGTCGGCGGCGGCATCGAGGACGGCGACCCCACACCGGAAGCGGCTCTCCACCGTGAGATCCACGAGGAGATTGCCGGGAAGGCTCACATCGTCCGGCTGCTGGGCACTCTCGCCGACACCGAACGCGAAGAGATCCAGCACATCTATCTCGCCGAGGTCCGCACCTGGGCCTTCGACGACCGTACCGGCAGCGAGTTCACGCGTGCCGATCGCGGCACCTACGAACTCGTCGAGACCCCCCTCACCACCCCCGAGGCCCTGGCCACCCTCAACCTCCAGCCTCCCACGGTGCTGCCCCTGATCCAGAAGGTCATGTCCGAATGGGCGTGAAGCTCTGCACGGAGCGGTTCTGATCCGCAGTGCGCCGGCTGATCCTCGGCGTACGCCAGTGGGCACACCGTGCAGACCGAGCACGGAACAGGTTCGACTCCTGAGCGCTGCAGATGATCCCTGAGGCGTGTCCCTGGAGATCTATGCAGCTCCAACCACCCCAGCACCCCGGTGCGCGCGCTGCCTTCGGGCAACCGCGGCGCCGGGGTGCTGTTTTTCTTCTTCGTGGCTCGCCTTACTCGCCCCGTGAAGGCCGTGAGCACATGGGATCAGCAGAGCTGATCCGGATCTGACGTCGAAGAACATCCTCGTTCCGCCAGGAGTCGGCCTGGCCGACTCCATGAGCGGCTACCGCCTTGCCGTGTCCTGTGCCGGCCCGTGCACTCCAGCATCCGTACCACGGAACTGCACTGACAACGCCGAGGTGTTCCTCTCCTGGCTGACGAAGCCGGACGACCTCGTTGAGGACCCGGCTGGCCCAGGCCCCCGAAGGCTCGCTGAACCACTACCTGTCAACTCCGCCCGTGACCATAGACGAGGGGCCGAAGGACCTGCTCGTCGAACTGCCCTGGCAGCAGCCGCGCACGCACCAGGCCGCCCGAGGCCGGAAGGTCGATCTCGCCACCGCCCGGCCCCGTCGTCACGCGTGTCCGGCAGGACTCCGCACGCCCCGGAACCGCTGTGCGGCTCGTGCGAAGACCACGGCCCGATCACCCGCTTTGACCGGTCCACGAACGGGATCACCGGACACAGCCGGTGCGACAACGCGCCGTGTGAGGCGGGAGCCGAGACCGCCGCGCACGTGTGCGCCGGTCGCCGCTGCTGCCCTCCGTTCTGACGCCACGGCGCCTCCGGATCCGGGGGCCTCTGGCCGGTCCCTCCCGGTTCGAGGCGGGGCTGGGGCGCCGACCGCACCTCGGTCGGCGTACGGAGACCACCGCAGCACTCGGGAAGGAATCCCAAACCATGACCACCACGACGGCACGCAGCATCGTTCGGGAGATCGTCCCCCGCTCCTACCGCCGACACACCCCGACCAACGGCCATGCGCCGGAGGGCGCCGAATACGGCGTACGGCCGGCTGTTCGACCTTCCCGGTGAGTCGCCCAACGGCCGCCGCCGCGCCCGAGACGGCGACGTCGGCAACTTGCGACCAGGGCGACCGCGCGCGGCACCACGTGGAGCACGGCCGCCGAGGGCGGCGAGTGTTCCGAGGTGTCGGCCACCATGACCGAGCGGCTCCGTCACAGCAAGCCCGAGTGGTCTCTTCTCGAACGGTGGCTGGCAACTGCGCCAGGCTCTTCTCTTCTGCATGATCAGCGGAGCTGATCCGGTCTGGCCTTCGGAAGATCACGTCCACGCCAGGAGTACAGCCGTGAGCCAGGCGCTCCGCTGCACAGCAGCGCCGGGAGTCTCACTGCCGAATCCATCACCTCGTCCGGGGGAGATCGCCAGGCCCCGAGCGCCTCCTCCTACCTGCCCTGTTTCGATGCCCACGATCAGGCGCGGGTCGCGAAGTGCCTCTTCGGCGTGCGCGTTTGCCCGTCACCCGCTGCCCGCTGCCCGCGGGTAGCGCCGGGTCTGCGGCTCCCGTGACCTCGAGCACCTGGTCCGGGACCTGCCCGCCATGCTCGGAAGCTCCTCATCCGACCCGAGCGGCTTCAGCCGGGCCTGCTCGCGAAACAGGACCCGCGGAGACGCAGCGTCCTCGTGTGGCAGGGCGTATCAGTGTTCGGACGACTGATCTCTTCGACCTCGGCCTTCGAGGTCGCGTCCAGTGCTTCACACATCAGGCCACCTCCTTAATGTGCTTGCCCGCCGGCTTTCGCGGCGAGGGCCTGCTGCTCGACGTGCCGTGCCGCGATGTACAGGCCCTCGCGGTTCAGGTGCCGCGAGTAGCTCGAGTCGAGGTAGAGCACGGGCACATCGCCGGCGGCCTTCAGAAGCGCAGGGTGCAGCAGGTGCTTGATGGGGCCCGAGCCGCCGCCGTAGACGTAGACGACCTCGGTCGTCGCACCGGCCTGGGAGAGGACGTCGCCAAAGGAGGAGACGATCTCGTCGACCAGGTAGCCGGCCTCGTCCTCGACGAAGCCGACGGCGCGCTGGTGACGATTCTTCACCAGCACAGACGGCTTCGCGTGGAGGAAGTCCGCCAGCTGCTTGCGCGAGGAGAACTGCAGCGTGGCATCCGACTCACTCATGCGCTCCATGGCGTTCATCAGCGCAGTGCCGTAGCCCTCGTCGAGCGTGGCTGCCGCCTCGGGGTTGAACCGCCCATCGGTGAAGACCGGGAAGTTCACGGTGCCCTCACCGACATCGACGCCGATGGTGTTCTGCACCGCCACCAGATCGGAGGCCGAGACCTCTTCCACCACGGAGGCGTCGCGAGTGCGCAGATCATCGAGAAGGGCCTGGGCCAGCGGTTCGCCCTTGTCGGTGATGGCGAACTGCGCGGAGGCACCCTCGGCCATCACCTGAACGTCGACGAACTGCAGGCGCACCGAGACCGGGGTGCTGAAGTTCTTGATCGTCACCAGGTGCACGGCGGGGTCGGAGCTGCCCAGCAGACCGATGAACTCGGCGGCGTAGGCGTGGCGGCGCGCGACGAACTCGGAGATCGGCAGCGCCAGGCCGGCACGCACCTGCACGCGCAGCTCGTGACCGGGCAGCGCGCCGTTCTCGCGGACGTAGTCGCGCAGGGCCTTCGCGGCGAAGACGCCCAGGACCAGGACCTTGCTCAGCTCCTGATCAGCCTTGGAGTGCTTGCCCAGTACCTCGAACTCGGTGAACTTCGAGCCGCGCACGCTCAGCGCTGCCCGGCCGAAGATTCGGCGGTCCGACGCCGCTACCAGGGTTGTGGTGAGTGAGCAGTCGATCTGGTTGTAGAAGTCGCCGGCCATCACGGAGGCCGCATCCGCGTCGGGGAGCGGCACCTTCGGCGAGGTGCGGGAAGTCGAGACGACTGCGCTGGGCAGATCGATCTCGTCGAAGATCTCCCGCTTCGTGTTCTGGATGACGCCCTTGACGTACCCGTTGCCGACGTCGATGCCGCCGGTGAGGGTGATGATGTCGTTGCTGTTGGCGCTCAAAATTCGGTCCCTCGGTGTCTGTGTCGTCTGCCTGGAAGATGGAATTCACCGCGCCACTCAGCGCCGAGTACTCGCCATGATTTCGTCAATGGAGGCCTGCTTCGGAGGCTCCGGGTTCGGGCCGGTGGCCCTTGCCGCAGGATCCTCGACCGTCTCAACAGGTCTCGGAACCGGCTGGGGTCGGGCTACCGGCGCTGCTGCCTTCTTCTCGACGACGGCGTCGGCCTGGTCGGAGACCACGGGCTGTGGCCGAACAGGCGTGGCGGCCGGTCGGCGCTCGGTGACCGCCTCGTCGTCCTCGCGCTGCTCGGTGCTCTCCAGCGGCGGCCGGCCGCGACGCGGCAGCTGCTCGACGGGCTTGTAGTAGACGTCGACGTATCCGTCGCGCTGAATGGACTCCCGAATGAGCAGTCGCAGCGACTGCGAGATGTTCTCCTGCTGATCGAGCCACTCGATCACCGACGTGTCGGCAGCGGGCACGGTCCAGCGGACCTTACGAGGTTCACTCGGCCGCTGCGCCATTGCACTCACCTTGCCCTGCCACTCGCTCCTGCACTCCATATCGTCGTTCGCCGGATCCCTCTCGCTCCGTCACATGGACTCGCCACCCTTCATGTTTCCTTTCGAATTCGAATCGCTGCGAGTCGACTCTAGTGTCCCTGTTGAGTCCTATGCAAGTCCCACTCGATACGTCAGTCGGACGCCATTGATGTCATCACTCGTCTCTGGTGGGGGCGCCTGTGAGACGCCGCAGTGCCCCTGCCGGAGGCGACCGGCGCAAGTCGGCGGCGCCATGGCGCCCATGAGTCCCTCATGCAGCGCAACAAGGGCTCCCACGGGACTCCTGCGAGACACCTGGCATCAGGGCGTGGTCTCCGGGAAGGGGAACGGGGGCATATCCAAGCTCCCAGTGGTGTCCCGACCGTGTCTCCTGAGAGACACCGCCCGGCTCCCCGACGCAGGTGTGTCCCCCGAGAGCGCTGTGTGTGACGCCAGGGCGGCACCATTGGAGCGCGCGTGAGATGCGATGCGGACACGCGAGGGACTCCGAGAGAGTCAAGGGCAGCAGTCGGTGTCTTGTCAGTGTCCCAGTCGTGGCCCCTGCGCGTTCCGATGTGTCACCGCAGAGACGCGAGGGAAGCGCCTATTCGCGGGGCCGCGAGGCCCGACCCGCGCCCCCGCTGAAGCCATTCGGCGGGTACGTCGAGACGGTCATGGACCGCTGGTGGAGCGTGGCCGGCACAGCTGTCAGCGAGACGCCGACACAGCGCTGGTGCGGCGGTCGGCACCCGTGCGTCATCGAGCCGACGAGGTTGCGCAGAGAGAGAAGGGTCGAAGGGGGAGTAGGCCCCCCACACCCAGCGAGCGTGCGAGGAACGCCGTGCTTGCAGCATGGGCCGTGGGGCGGAAGAGGCGCGGAGGCATTGCTGCGGAGACACCCCTTGGAGGAAGACGACAACGCTCCGATGCCCCTCGAACTGCTCGCCGCGCCCGATGGGCAGATGGGCAGATGGCCGCAGCATCCGGGATCTCTTCTTCCGATGCATCCACGGGAGACCGCCGCGGGCTCGCCGCGCAAGCGCGAAACGACACATGGCCCGGCGCCGGATCGTGTGTCGACGAGGTAGTGCCGAACGCCCGCCTCGGACGCGCTGCGTGACGTGCCGGCACCCTGCCGCAGCAGCACCGGAGCAACGACCCGAGCACAGCAAATCCAGGCCGGTGCAGCCGGCGCAGCACGGTGGTGCGAGGCCGGCTACGCCGCTGGCAGCGAGCGATGAAGCAGAGCGTCATCCACAGCCGAAGCGACGGCGTCGCGAGAGGACGGATCCGCCCCTGGGCGAGGGCTGTGCCGCCTGCGGCAGCGAGGTGATGAACCGGATCTGTGCCCTGTCGGGAAGACCCGTACCCCGCCTCGTTCGTTCCTCACGAGGACGGGCCGGCCCGGGAGTACGGCCGTATCCCGAACGAGGAAACAGCAGTACGGCCAGAAACCGTGATGACCAGGCGAAACAGCCGGCCCCGTACCCCCGCTGCACGCAAAGACGGAGGGGTACGAGTCGAGAGGGTACGGCCCGTTTCCCCTGATGTTCCAGGCTTCGCCAATGCTCCGGCCGCGGAACAGCGGGGACGGCGACGAGGAAGTGAAAAGGGCATAAGGGAATGTGATAACACGTGTCCTGCGGACCCCCGCTCCGCTCGGCCTCTTCACTGCGCTCCGATGACGTGTCAGGCATGGCCGACGGGTTCCACCGGTCGCTTGGTCCCCGGTCCGTCGGTCGCCGGCGCTCCCTCTGGCCATGCCCAGCCCAGCGCTTGGGAGACGACCCCCAACACTGCCCGGCCGCGGTTGTCGCGAACGTGTGGGCAGGGCGAAGAGTGCAGCGGTGGATGGGCAGGCGCGCAGCGCCTGGCTCACTGGCTCAGGCGAGAAGCGACGCTCCGGGCGGTGGCTCGCAGTGCGATCCGGCCGGGGTGGATCACTCCGGTGGGATCCGGATCGTCAGCCGGAAGGGCCGGCGCGGGAGCTGCGCTGAACATCGAGATCGCGCGGATCCGACGAGGATCCGCACTCGATGGTCGCTGCTCCACCGAGTCCACGAAGAGGCACGACCACGACCCAGCCCCAGCCTGGACTCGTCCCGCGAGAGAGGAGCCCGCTGCGTGCCCGAGTTGTAGCAGTCGAACAGCGAAGCCGTCGCCGCGGATGCGCTCCGGCGAAGTCGGGGACATCAGTGACGTCGACTTCACTGACGACGAGAACAGCACGGTCGTCACCGTGAACATCCCCCGCAGTGGTGACGGGATGTGCATCGTCCACCTCATGTCGATGTGTGGTGACGATCGGATCCGCGTCGAACTCCATCGGGAGAAGGACCTGGCCGTGATCGGGTCCAGTACCGGCCGGCCGGAACGGGGCAGCGGTACGCAGGCCCCCGCGCCCGCCCAGACGTCATGACCGCAGCTCTCGACTCCAGCTGGGGAGACCGCCGAGGTCATGAGGAGAGGAGACTCGAATGATTGCCGAAATGATTCCGGAATCGTTCTCGCACGTCGTCCTCGCCACCGGTTCCCGCAGCTGGAACGACGCGAAGAGCATGCGTGA
Source organism: Streptomyces sp. NPDC085524 (assembly GCF_044541755.1). NCBI lineage: Bacteria > Bacillati > Actinomycetota > Actinomycetes > Kitasatosporales > Streptomycetaceae > Streptomyces > Streptomyces sp. NPDC085524. Next base: position 451,760 of record NZ_JBITTH010000001.1, on the reverse strand, counting down.
GACGTTCAACGACACCTGGCGCGGCTGAGGGCCCAAGAGCGTCACCAGGCCGGTGCTGCTTTCGGGGGACCCCAGCGGAACCGGGAGGTCGTCGCCGCCGCCCAGGTCTTCCGCGAGGCGGGGGCTCAGGCGCTGTGCACGGCCTTCCTTGACCTCTGGCACAAGCCCGGATGTCCGAAGCGAAGCCAGGAGCGGCTCATGCCGGATACACCGGGGCACTTCTCGCACGGCACCATCCACTGCAGGGCTCGAGCGGGACTGCGGGGATCAAGACGACCGATGCCATCCGTCCGGGTCTGAAGATGCGCGATGGGCCCTGCAGTGTGCTGCAGGGCCCATCGGGGGTGAATGACAGAAATCGGCCAGGAGGCGAACATCAGGCTCGGTGCTAGTTGCTCCGATCGATGCCGTGAGCCTCGTCGTAGGCCTTCATGACCTTCTTCGGGATGCGCCCCCGATCCGCGAACTCGTAGCCCTGCTCCTTGGCCCACTCGCGGATCTTGTCCCGCTCCTCGGCAGTCGTCTCAGGTACGACTCGCTTCTTGGGCGCGGGCTTCCCGGCTTTCCGGCTGACCTCCAGGTACGACTTCAGCGCCGCCTCAAGGCCCTTCTTCTCCTCAACTGTGAGATCGACTTCGTACCAGGTGTCTCCCAGGCCGAAGGTCACGGTTGCCGCATCCGGCTTACCGCTGAGATCTGACTCGACAATGCTTCGAATAGCCATACCGGCGAGAGTAGCCGATGCGCAAGGGCGTTGGAAAGCCTGTCGCGATCATTCGATATAAGTGCGCCATTCGGAACCCGAATGAGACTCAAAGGTGCTGGTGAATTGACAGAAGGAGTGACTGTTACTGCTAGAATCGCAGCAGCGTTGAAAGGCGTCTCTCCTACCTCGTTCTCCACCGGCCAGCGACCCCGATCGAGAGGGCCTCCGCCATGTCCACGCTTCATGCCGTCGACTGCCACTCGCTCACCGACGAGGACATCGACCTCTTCACGCCGCTGTGCCGGCGCACAGGATGGTCGGATCAGCACCTGAAGGAGATCGAGTCGACATGGACGGCATCTCCTCTGGCGTCCTCGGCTACGCAGGCCCGTCCGAGCTCGGCTTCGATGCCCACGTCCTCTACCAGGTGATCGAGGCATACACCCGCGTGCACCGGCCCGAGAGGCTTTGGGAGATCCGCCCGCTGCGTCCGCTCGCCGGGCTCGGCACCGTCTCCGACGTCATGGCCGTGCTGTACGAGAACCGCCGGCTGGTGGCCGATGCGATCGTGCTGAAGACCTTCGCACAGGTGGGCAAGATCCGAGACGTCGACGACCGCGACGAGGGCTCCTTCGGCTTCTACGTCGCCCCGGCGATGAACAGCCCGCGCCGCACGGGGTCCGCGCTTGAGCCGTGCTTCGGGGTGTTCACCGCCGGGCTGCCGGCCAACCGGATGGTGGGGATCAACGACCACCCGGTCGTCGTCGCCAACCGGCCCACCGGCCCACCGGCCCACCGGCCCACCGGCCCACCGGCCCACCGGCCCGCCGGCCCGCCGGCCCCGACGATTTCGACGGTGGTTCCGGCCGGGTGCCGAGGTGGTTCGACATCACCACCAGCCTGGAGCAGCACGACGGTCTCAGCGCCATCGGACACCGGCAAGCCTGCGTCGTTCGCGTCGCAGCTCGGGACGCTGCGCTTCACGGCGACGTTGCAGCCGAACACCTTCCGCGGCGACACCCGCGTCCACGCCGTCATCAACGAACAGATCACCACGGGTGCTTGAGCCCCGTAGAGGAGGAGACCCATGACGACGCCCCCGACCACTTCGCGTCTGCTCGGCATCGGGTGGTGCGCCCTCGTGCCCTTCGCCGTCGTCGCGGGCTACCTCGGTCTGGGCACCGTCGCGGTCCGCCTCATCGGAGAGCCGATCGTCGCGACCTGCGTACTGGGCATGCTTGTTGTCATCCTGGTCGGCTCGGTGAGGATCCAGCGGCCCCAGTGGCTCGCGCATGCGCCGGCCCCGCGGCCGAGCGTGGAAATTCCGCGCTTCGGGTGGACCGTCGTCGGCTGCGCGGTTCTGGCATTCATCGCCGGGCAGTCGATGGCCTTGTGGATCTACGCCACGACCGGGTCCACAGGCTTCGACACGTCGAACCAGACGAGGCACGCGGCCGGAGTGCTGGCGACCCTGCTGCTCGCCATGGTCGCGGCTCCTGCGGGGGAGGAGGCCCTGTTCCGAGGGCTGGTCTACCCCTTGCTGCGCAAGCGGGTGAGCATCCTCGCTTCCACGCTGGTCACCGCCCTGGTGTTCGGCCTGCTGCACGGCAACGCCGTGCAGTTCGCCTCGACCCTGCCATTGGCGGTGCTCCTGGCCCTGATCTACGAACACACGCGCGTGCTGTGGCCCTGCGTGCTCCTGCACCTGGGCTTCAACCTCGCTGCCGCCCTCGTCCCGGCACAGGTGTTCGTCGCTCTGGCCAACCCCGTCTCCGCGGCACTCCTGTACCTGGCTTTCGCCGGTTGTGCCTTTGGGCTCTACCGGCGGGTCGCCGGCTTGACTGCGCCAGGCGCAGGCCCGGCCTCGGGAAGCGAGTCCGCAATGCAGTGAGCGAGTTACTCAGCCTCTTCTGGAAAACGACGGTGCCAAGGTCCTGACGTCCATGCCGGGGATCGGCGTCAGGACCGGAGCACGGATCCTCATCGACGTCGGCGACGGATCCGGCTCCCCGTCTGCCGCCCACGCCGGCCTGGCCCCGGCGATCCGCAGCTCAGGCTCGTCAATCCCTGGCGAAGCCGACCTCCCGCACCTACCGCGACAAGAAGACCAGGATGTCGGCAAGACCGCCCACCACGGCCACGGGCTGCCCCCGGCCGGGAAGAAGGTCTTCGACAAGCCGATGCCCAACGGCGATCCGAAGCTGCGGGCCGTCTTCGACAAGCTCAAGGCCAAGTTCGGCACCGTGCTGGTGATCGCGGACCAGCCCGCCTCGATCGGTGCCCCGCCACTGACCGTCGCCCGCGATGCAGGCTGCGAAGTCGCCTACCGGAGCGGGACCTGGACCCACGGCTGGACCACCCTGCCGTCACCTGACTCCTCCATCGCTACGGATCCCCGCCGCACTGCGCAAGACGAAAAGATCGTAGTGGTCCCGGGAACGGGCACCCTCGGCGTGGTCATCCCCTCGCCGGCCCGCTCGCGTGCCGCGGTCCACGAACAGCGTCGGGCACTGGGAGCCCAGATCGGCACCCTGCTGGAGGCCCACCCTCTTCACCCGGTCCTGACGTCGATGCCCGGAGGCGGAGTCAGGGCCGCCGTCGTCGTGCGCGGCCCTCACCAACGGCGAGCCGCGCTCTCGCTCGACGCCGGTGTCCAGGAGCTCGTGTCCATCGGCGGCCCGCTACTCGCTCTGGCTCTGCGCGCCCCGACCGGTACGACCGTCGTGCTCATCGCCACGTGGAAGCCGTCCCGCACCCGCACGCACCGGCTCGGCCCGATCCGTACCCCCGGCCTGCGCGCCCTGGCGGCAGCCCTGTTCGGGGGCAGCACCCTGGGAGCACTCAACGTTGCCGCCCTCGCCGCAGTCGGACGTCACCACGCCGAGTACCTCTCGACGATGATGCCCGCGGCGCTCGCCATCGGCAGCCCGATACGGCGGGCGCCGGTCCCGTCTACACCCGAACGCACGCTAAATGCAATCGACTTGACAGGATCGTTGTGTGTAGGGATATCGTACGGACTCTCAAGTGGGCTGGATGATCAACACCTTTGGTTGACCTGGCCATACTGTTCTGTTCCGCAACGGGGGTAAGGCCAGCACATGCGGTGGAAAGCTCGCCGCGTCGGCAAGGGTCATACGGTCAGCCGCCGTGCCGTACGCAGAGCGTCCGGGAACATCGTTGAGAGAACCAAGCGCCGGGCGCAGCGGTTTGACAACATCCTCCGCCCGCGCGGTGTCCGTGGATCACGACCAGTCCACCGCATTGTTACCCGGGCGTTCACGGGCGCCGTCATCGCGATGACCTTCGTGTTCACCGTTGCGTTCGAGGTTGTCGCTGAAGTCCCGTACTCCGTGGAACCGCATGCCCGCGTCCTGCGTCTGCCGACAGGCATGGGCTGGGCAGCGAAGCGAGGGTTCACTGCACCCGCGGAAAGTGTGACGACTACTGGCTCGGCCTGCCGAACGCATGACTGGGCGCGGGGTGGGTGGAGCCCCGCAAGCAAACGGGGCAGGGGCGAGGGGGGACGGGGCGATGAGGTGGGTTGCTCGACGGAAGGCCGCCCGGAGCGGGGAGAGCGGCGGGTTGCGTGCAGAACCAGGCGGTACAACGCCGGCGCACCTCGCGAGAGCGGTCATGCAGTGGCGGAGGGACCCTTCGCGACGCGCCCTCTTGAAGGAATGCGAGAAGCTGCTCGCCGATCTGCCTGTGCCCACTCCCTTCAGTGTCGAGGCGCTGGTCCGGAACATGGAGCACGCACTGAAGCGTCAGATTCGGCTGGTGCCTTTTGACGACCCGGACGGAGGGCTGGGAACGGCCTGCGGCCTTCGAGTCAGGACGCCGGAGTTCACGGTCGTGCTCTACCGGCGCCGATCCAGCCGGAACCAGACCGAGCACATCATCCTTCATGAGCTGGCGCACGAGTGGCTGGACCACGGGAGCACCCTGAACGATGAAGAGGTCGAGCGATATGTCCCTGAGCACATCCGGGAGGAAGTCCTTCGTCGGTTCCCGTTGGCTCTGGTCCAAGGCCGCGTGAACTACGACAGCCCGGAGGAGCAGCAGGCCGAGTTGTCGGCGTCCCTGATCAAGAGGTTGGCCCGCCGCCAGCCGTTGGCCGGCGACGACATGGTCAGCCTCTTGGAGTCCTCGCTCTCCCACCCGGTTGCTCCGCCGCGGCGTGGCTCCAAGAACGAATAACGGACGGCATGCTCGACTTCTTCAGGTACCTGACCGCGGCAGTGATGACCCTCATAGCCGTCTGGCGATTCCCCGCCGTCCGGTACGGTGACGCCCACCGCCGAGCCCTCTGGGGCGGCTACGCCGGATTCTCCGTGGCCTTGTGGCTCTACACGCCAGCAGCGATGCAGGCCGTGGACCGCATCCCCGTGATCGATCTGAGCGCCCTCCTGAGGCACTTCGCCAGCACCGCTGCCATCATCGCGTCCCTGACGTACGTTGCGACCAGCTACGGCAAGAGCTCCGAGGCCGTGGTGCCCCGACACGTCACGGTGTCGCGCTGGATCGCCCGTGCCTCCTACCCGGTGGGCGCAATCGGCGTGACCCTGCTCACCATTCTCTTTTTCACCGTTGTGGACCGCCAGCGGCAAAGCAAAGACTTTCTCAGTGATCATGCAGGGGAATTAGGCGCCGCTGTGTATATGAGCGTCTTCTACTTCTTCCCGCTCGTCACAGCCGCCGTCTGCGGCTACCAGTGGTCGCGGGGGGCGCGAGAAGCCGAGACGATCAGTATGCGAATCGGTCTCAGGCTCATGGGAATCTCGATGTGGATGGGGCTCCTCCACACGACGGCCCGAATCGTCATCGTGTGGACGGCGGTATTTTTCCCGCTGAGTCATTCCACAATGGAGATGCTCATTGATCTCACGGCGATGTGGATGAACCTGCTCTTCCTCATCGTGGCCGTAGGCGCGAGCATCCCCACCACCAGCGTCGTTGCTGCTCGCTGGAAGACATGGAAGACCCTCTACCGGCTTCACCCGCTCTGGTTCGACCTGGTGAAGTCTTTCCCCGGAACGAGTCTCTACCCGCCCGGGTCGCGCCTTGCCGAGCTGATCCACATGAGGGTCCCCAGCGATGTCCGCCTGGACCGATGGACCCAGGACATCGCTGATGTCTGCGAGAAGCTCCGGTACTACGCCCCGGAGACGCTCCTGTGGGCCGCCGAGGAGGCAGCCGCGTCGCACCCCGACCCCGAGCCGGGCGCCGAGGCGTACTGGATCGCCGCGGCGCTCCGTGCCGCTGCCTCCACGAAGGCCGGCCAGTGCGCGACGGCCCCGCTCCAGGAGAAACCTTTCGTCGACACGAACAGCGAGGCAGCTTGGCTCGTGCGAGTGAGCAAGGCTTACGCGGTCATCACCCCGGGCGGTGCTCAAGAGCTTCTGCGGCAGTCTGCGGAGCTGAGTCTTGAACTGGACGAGTGAACGTTGCAGCCCGAAAATTCCATTCGAGTTTCAAGTACTGTTCCTTACGGCTGAAGACGTCGACTCAAATGGGAGGTCGCATGAAATAGAAGACAGCCTTCCGGTTCTATTGCCGCCCTTCGGATTCGGGCGGGGTCGCCAGTTACGCAAAGAGGCGGCTGGTACCGTGGGCCAGACAGTGGGTGGCATCGTTTTCCGCCCTGTAAATACCGCCGACCCTGGAAAGCGAAGCGCAGGCGCTGTCGCCGCCACGCGCATGCCGGGGCCGGAACGCTGTCCGGTACGGGCGGCGCCCAGATTCTCAGCACTGGAGTTCCTGCATGTCTCAGCGCACCGGCCTCGTCCTCGACTTCGGAGGCGTGCTCACCACACCGCTCCTGCCCGTGGTGCTCGCCTTCGAGCAGCGTGAAGGGCTTCCCCAGGGTGCATGCATCTCGGCCCTGTACCAGGACGAAGAGGGCGTCCGGATCACCGGCGACCTCGAGCGGGGAGCGGTCAGCCAGACCGAGTGGAACGAGATTGCCGGCAAGAAGCTGGGCGTCTCTCCCGACAACTTGATGGGCAGGATCTTCGGAGGCCTGCGTCCGGAGCCGCTGCTGATCAACGCGGCCGCCGCGGCGCGGCGAGCGGGCATCAAGGTGGGCATCCTGTCCAACTCGGTGGGCCTCGCGCCCTGGGACCTCTACGACGGCTACGACCTCGAGAAGTTGTACGACGTCGTGGTGATCTCCGAGCACCACCGGCTGCGCAAGCCCGACCCCGAGCTCTTCGAGATCACGCTCAAGCTCATGGAGATGCCTGCCGAGCAGTGCGTCTTCGTGGACGACACCGAGGCGTACGTTCAGGCGGCCGAGCAGCTCGGTTTCGCGGGGGTGCACAACAAGGACCCCAGGCAGACGGTGGCCGACCTGTCGAACTTGCTGGGCGTGGACCTCACCGCCGCGCCGTAGCCGGCCCCCGGGCAGGCGCCTGGTCCAGCCGTCCCCGGCCGTTGGCCACCTCACAGTGAGGTGGCCAACGGCCGGGGATCTGCGTTGTGCGCTGCGGCTCGGGATCCTGGTCGTACGCGTCAGGACTGCGGGGGCGGTTCAGCCGCGAAGGGCGTCAGACCGAGGGCGGGAAGCTGCCGGTTCTGCCATGGCCAGGGGCGGACGGCTCGGCGGCGCTGTCAAGGCGTGGCGCCGGCGCTGTCAAGGCGTGGCGCCGGCGTCACTGCTCGCTCTGCTCGCCCGGCAGCTTGTTCTTCAGCTCTCCGACGACTTCGTTGATCTTGGCCATCATGCCGGCCGACAGCCCTGCCTGGTTGCCGCGGGCGGCGAGGCCGAGGATCTGGCCTTGGTGGATCGACCCCAGGAAGCGGATCGCTTCGAGGAATTCACCGGCCGCGGGGCTCAACTCGGCGTCGTCCTGGAAGAGGGCGATGTCGACCTGGAGAGCGTGAGCCAGGCCGGCGCGTACTGCGTCCGAGACGGTCGTCGGGGCGCCCGAACGAAGCATGGCGATATCATCGGCAGTCATGTGCGTCGTGCCGCTGTGGTCGTTGACGGCTTGCGCGATCTGCTCGTTGGACGGAGGCGTCTGGCCTGCGTACCCGTGCTCCAGCAGATAGTTGATCTTCTCGCCGACCGTGCGAGGTGCAGACGGACGAGCCTCCCTCAGCGGCCGCCCCCTGCGGAGCCCGAACGAGACGTCCTGCGCGGCCAGTAGCTCTTCCGTGGTCACCCCGTAGGCGCGCGAGAGAGGTCCCACGTAGGCATCCTGGAGCCGACGCCTGCCGGATTCCGCGTTGCTCAGCGGCACGCGACTGGCGTTGATGGCCTCGGAGGCCTGCGCCACGCTGAGGCCGGCGTCGCAGCGGAGCAACTGCAGGTCCACGGGGCCGTCGTAGGGGAAGAGGGCGTCAAGGTCCTGACCAAGTGCCGACGCGATACCTGGGAGTTTCTCCCCCTTGGGGAACTCCTCGCCGCTTTCCCATCGCGCCACGGTCGGGCCGCGGACGCCTACTATCGCGCCCAACTCCTTCTGGCTGAGCTCCTTGCCCCGTCTGACAGCTCGCACTCGGCTGCCGTCGAATTGACGTGGCACATGGACTCCTGCGACTTGGCGGTCTGGACCTCGGGGGCGACGAGAGAACCCTAACGGAAACCGGCTTGATCGATCCATGCATCTATCGTACGTTTCTGTATCGCGCTTGACGATGGGGCTCTGCTCGCGCGTCGATCTTATGCCCCGATTAGTCCATCGCTCAACTACCCGCCCTGTTCAAGGCGGGTCGACCGGACCAGGTCATGCAACGGCCTAGGAACCTGGAAGGATCCCACCGATGATCCAGTCTCACTCAGAGTGGTCCAACTCTGGCGAGTTCAAAGGTTTCAACGAAGCCCGGCGCATCATGTGGTGCTATGAGGCGCGTGCCCGCGTGTCCGAGCGGTTCGAGGAGACGAGCTTCATCGGTGACACCAACGTTGCGGCGGTCCACGTCGACAACACCACCCGGGCGGACCGCGTGTTCCTCGTGGCGTTCGACGAGGCCGGCCGGCAGGTCGGCGTGGACACGCTCTACGTCGATGGGCCGAATCAACACCTCGACGTCGCTTCCGAGTTCGACCACGACTTCACTGGGATGGACGTCGTGCCCAACTCGCAGCTCGAGCAGGCCATCTCTCGCGAGAACGGCTGGGTCGTCAACCTGAAGGTGCTGCGCGAGTACGAGCCCTTGGCCGATCGCCGGGCCACGCAGCGTGCGGTGTTCTTGATGCACCTGCAGGACATGATGAAGAACGGCGAGGTCCGCGGATTCCTTTTCGGCCAAGGTGAGTCCGATGAGGCTGATGCGGCGTGAGGGGTCACGATCTTGTACGTCAGACGACCCCGCCGGTCAGGCTGCCGGCGGGGTCGCCTGATCTCTGACGCTGTTACGGCGCTGCATCCTCGCAACGAGGGGGGATCGGCACAGCTGATCCGGGTGTCGAATCCAGGCCGAGTGCGGGCATGCCGTGGACCGGCTCATGCCGGTCCCGGTTGACGTCGGTCCCGGGTGACGCCTGGCGGTGAACCCCGCGAGGTCACGCAGTTCATCTTCGGCACAGTCGCCTTCCAGGAGTGGAACCCGTGATGCCGCCCTGACGGCCTCGTGGCGTCAGGGCGTCGATTCAGGCTCGGTACGTGACGGTGTTGCCTTGTCGCGTCGTCACGCCCGTGGTATGAGCCGCGAGGCCCACTCGGTGAGATCCGAATTCTGGATCTTGTTCGCCTCGACCAGAACGCCGATCGGAACCCCCGTCCTCCTTGAGATCTCGGCGAGCGTATCGCCTGGCACGATGGTGCGCGGCTTCGTCTTCGGCGCGGGCGCGGAGGGTGCGCCCGATCCGTTGGGCTCGTCCTCGTCCTCGTCCTGGCTGCCGCGACCGGGCTTCGAAGACGGACTCGCCCCGCTCTCGTCCGGCTTCCCCGTGCCGGCCTCGCTCGGCTGCTGGGCGCTGCTGCCTCCGGCGTTCTGTTCGGCGGGGTTGCCCGGTGCCTCGGTCGGGGCGTGATTGCCCTGCAGTGCCTGGGTGAAGCCGCCGTCGGAAGTCGCGAGCTGCGTCAGGCCCCAGCCGACGAGGAGCGCCGCTCCGCCCGCCATGAGGCCGGCCGCGATGAGCGGCCCGTTGCCGAAGCCCATCGGGCCGGCGTGACTCCGGGCAGCTGCTCTCGTCTGTGCCGTGGGCTTCGACGCCGTCCCCTCTGGCCTCTGAACCGTAGCCGCCATCCCTGCCCCAACTCCTCTATGAATAGCATGCAGAGTCATCCGTGTCTGACATTGGCATTCTACTCATAGTCGAATCCAAGTCGATGCAATAAGGGATTGAATGATAGTTGAAACCCTGCCCGAGAGGTCGCCGGCCGCGCGGCACCGCGACGATCATTCACGCCGAGGTCCGGTTCGCGATCCGCACATCTTCTGCTCTGGCCGATCTGAGCAGGTTGGCCGCGGGTTCAGCGCCCGAACTGGGACCTGGTGCCGGCTGGGTCAACCCCGGGGGGCCATCGATGCTCTGCTCCTGACGCGCACCGTGCGGGACTGGAGTGCGGGCTCCTCCTGCTCTTGACTGGCCCGCCTCTCGGAGATGGAGTGAGCCATCATTCGACGTCCATGTCGACTCGGCGATGACCCTCGTATACGAGTCGACAACAAGTCAATCCAGACTGACTATACTGAGGGTATGACTCGCAACGACAATGCTCACGGCGGCAGCGGTCCCGGCGCCGAGCTCCCGAAGTTCTCTGTCAATGTCGTCCCGACGGACCAGCTCAGGCACGAGGAACTCGCCACGGTCCTGAACCTCTATCGCCGCGGCCAGATCACGCCGCTGATCTTCGGAGACGGCAACAAGCCCGAGGCCGCGATCATCCCCTTTGCCGCGTTCGTGCGCCTCATGAAGTACGACCACGCGGCCCACGTCCACGCTGAGGCTGATTTCCAGGCCGAGCTCTCCCATCGCATCCAGGAGTCCGACGCCTCCGGCGAAGGCGAGGCGGGCATGACCGTCGAAGAGCTGGCCGAGAGCCTCGGCCCGCTCGGTCAGCAGTGGGCGGATGACCATCGTGCTGCCCAGCAGAAGAAGCGTCATGAGTGAGCGTCGGCCTGTCATCCGCATCCTGCCGACCGCCGGTCTCAAGCAAGACCTCCAGACTCTCCACGACGCTGCGCTGAAGAATCCTCAAGGACCAGAGGGCCGGCTCCTGCGCGTGGCTCTCAACCAGCTGGGCCGGATCCAGCAAGGCGCGCCGGGCACGCACCCGCTGGGGTACATGCCCAGTTATCCCGATCTCTCCGATTGCGAGACCACGTACGTGGGCGCAGATCCGAATAAAAAGCCCTCGCACCGGATCGTCTGGCGGGAGCGCGCGCCCCAGCGCCCGGGCGAGCCCGTCATCCGCGAGATCATCGCCCTGGGTGAACGCGCGAACGGGCAGGCCTACTACATGGCCGGCCAGCGTCTGGGCCGCCCTGTGGGCTTCACTCTCGCCGAGCTGGCCGCGCAGCGCGAGCCGATTGCGAGTCCCTCGCGACCCAGGCAGCGCTTGCCCGGCAGTTTCGACACGCCATCCATGAACGAGCCTGACCACCAGTTCGAGTGACCTGTACCTGGCCGTGGCCGGCGTGCTCATCGTCCCGGTCGGCGCGCTCGTGCTGATCTTCGTCATCGCCGACGGCTGAGCCCCACGGCCGACCTCATCTCATCCATAAAGAAAATCCCCGTGATGCCTGCAGGCATCACGGGGATTTTCCTTTCTGTCGGCTCCTCGCTTTCTACGACGCGGGCCGCAGCTCACGACCCTCAATGACGTTTTCGAACTTGCCGGCATCCCCGATCGTCCTTGGGGCGTCGTCCTCATTGCCCCCCAGTCGGCGGTTGAAGCTGCTCGATGCGGAGAACTTGAGAACCACGTAGTCCTCGACGTTGCTCTTGCCGAAGCGCACCTTGTGACCCTTGTGGTCCTGCCGGTAGAAGCGGCCGAAACTCGTGAGTACGACCGCCTCTCCGCAGCTGACCGCCCCAGTGAGTTCACCAAGCAACGACTCGTAGACCTTGTTCACCACTCGTATGGGCAACTTGCTGCGAGTCGCGACCCGCGAGATGAACTCGCGCTTATTGACACGCGGTGTCTTCGTCGTTTCCATGTCTACACCCTGTTCTATCGCCGTTCCTGAAACAGTTCCAATTGGAAGTCAGTCTATCGGAGACAGTCATGAGTGGAGAAGGGGAGTCGGGCGTATCAAGTGCAGTCGCTATGTTTATCGTTACCCATTTGACTAGATTTCCAGGTCCGGCTCGATCCCCTCCCGGTCGCCCCTGGGCTCATAGTCGACCGACTCGATGATGCTCCGCGTGTTCGGATCGCGGCGCTGTTTCACGACCTTGTCGTGCGACTCCTCGAACCGCTGCTGCGCCGCCACGCGGTGGGCCGCATCGAGCTTCGCGCCGATGTTGCGCTCTCCGAACTCCATCATCGAACTCAGTGCCGACGTCGCGCCCTGCCGGAGCGCGCTGACGTGCGGCTTGTTCTGCGCCCGCTGCTGCTCCCATCGGCTCCGATCCTCCGGTGTGACGTAGCCGAACATCCGCGCGAAGCGCGATCCGAACCTGACCTGCTGACCCTCGCTCTGTTCCTGGCTCATGCCCCCTCCTCCTGCTCCTCGTTCGTGTTCTCGGATCGCGCTCAGGTGCGCTGGAACTCCTCGGAGTCGGCTTCGGTGTTCGGGCCGTTGTTCTGCGCGCCGGCCTCCCGCTCGGCCGACGGACCCGTAGGGCGCGACCGCGGCTTGAGTCGCTGCTCCTCGAAGAAGGCCCCGGGGTCGTCGACCGCCGTCTGCAGTGTCTGCTGCCAGTTCTCTCCGAGGCTCCGCTTCAGCTGAGCCTCGAGATCCGGGTACTTCTCGTTCACTGCCTCCATCGCGTCGACGTAGGCGTTGGAGTAGACCCGCTGCTGCTCCTCGGGTGGCAGACCGTCGATGTCCATGCTCGCGATCATCACCTCGGACTGGTCCATGCGGTGCTGGAGCATGTCGGGCAGCCCGCTGGTGTCCAGACCCTGTTTCCGCGCCGCGAATCCGACCAGGTAGCCGAGCATGTTGCCCCCGTAGGCCTCTTGGTCGCCGCGGCCCAGCGCGTCGAGAAGCGAGGTCTTCATGGTCTCGGCGAGCTGGACCTGGTGGGCGTCCGCGTCCATGGGTCGGCGCAGTGTGAACATCCCGTCCTCGGGCAGACGCCGGCCCAGCTGGTCGTCGAACTCCCCGCTCCACACGGTGTGGACCCGGTCGGAGCCCGCGATCCGCTCCTCGTGTGCCGGGGCCTTGACGATCCGTCCGTGGGCCACGCCGTTGAACATGGTGCGCAGCTCGGGCTCGTACTCCATCCGCTCGCCGATGATCCTTCGGGCGCGCTGGACGACTTCCCGGCGCTCCAGGCCGTCTTCGCTCATCTGCTCGTGCAGCCGCTTGCGCAGCGCCCGGTAGCCATCGCGGATCAGGCTGACGTCCGCGCCCGGCTCACGCATCTTCCAGAAGGCGTTCTCCATGAGCGCGACCTCGGTCATGGCTGCCGAGTCCGTGGTGAACATCTCCCGGTGGCCGCGCTCACGATGCTGCATGGCGTCGAAGCGATCGCGCCACTTCTTCGACAGGTGGTCACGCGGATCCGTGCTGCCGATCAGGCGCTCGCGCCGGGCGTCGCTCGGCAGGTCCTTGAAGATCCTCTGCCGGTGCGTGATGCCGCTCTGGGCAAAGGCCACCATGCCACGGGTCCTGGTGTCGATGCGCTCCTGGATCTTGTCCTTGAGGGGTTGGAGGTAGCTGTCCATCTCCTTCTTGAAATCCGGGGCGAGCATCCGCATCGTCATCGCCATGCCGACCGCTTGGATGATCGAGTTGGCGTTCACTCCGCGCGAGAGCGGCTTGAGACACGCCTGCATCATCATCTGCACGTAGACGTGGTGCATGACGTCGAGCTCCCGCGTCCGCTCCTCGTCGGTGAAGCCGGGCACCAGCAGCTTCGAGTCCCGCAGCGAGGCCATGTACTTCTCGCAGGCCAGGCGCGTCTCCGCCCTGAGTTTGAGCAGCCGCTCGCGCTGATCCAGGTCCTCGCTCTCATCCTCGGCCCGGTCGACGTCGATCCCGTGCACGCGGTCACGGTCGGCCATCCGCTTCCGGGTCCTCTCACCGAAGAACTCGCGGGCACGGTCCCGGAGCCGCTCACGCCAGGCGCGCGCACCGTCTGCGTCCTGCGGCCCCGGATCGTCGATCACCTCGGCGTCGATCGGTTCGTCCGAGCGCGAGTCCCAGCGGGCATAGGTGTTGCCTCGCGGCTCACCGGTCCGAAGCCGATCGTCGCCAACCGGAAGCACCTTGATCGCGCGCCGGCTGCCCGCGGGTCCTGTCCCCAGTTCCTTGTGCCGTGCCATCTCAGTACCCCATCCCGTAGTCGCCGTCGTTGACTTCGGGCTGATCGATCTTGATGCTCGGCGTGTAGACCGGGCGCCTCGCGCCCACGCCCACGGCATGCGCGGAGCGGCGATGCGAGCCGCGGGTGCGGGACGCCGCCTCGTCTTGAGACATCACGTCGCGCTTGACCACCGAGTCATCGACAGCGATCACGGCGTGGTCCCGGCCGTGCCTCTGGGCGGAGCCCAGCTGATCGAGCTGCCGCGACATCTGCACCCGAGCGTTCAGAGTCCCCGAGGACGCGAACTGCTCGTTCTTCTCGCCGTCGTACACGCTCTCGCGGTTCTTGGCCGCCTCGACCAGATCGGCGAACGCGCCACCGTAGGCCATCCGGTCCATCACGCTGCCCCGCAGCGACACGTCTTCTTCCAGGTTGCGGATGAGCCCGGTCGCCGGGTCCTCCAGCGCACTGGCCACGCGGGCCACGTACTCCGGGTTGACCGTGACTCCGAAGCCCTCCTTGGACTCGTAGAACTCGATGAACTGCTTCTCCCACTCCTCGGCCGTAGCCTGGACGGGCTCACCGTCCATGAATGCCGTGCGCCACTGGCCCCGGCCGACATGTTCGATGCTGCGGCCCCTCCAGAGATCGCGGCCGGGGCCCTGGAGCATCGCGTACTTGTGCCGGGCCTCGGCAGCGTCGTGCTTCGCCTGCAGGATCGACTGGGTCACCGGGTAGGTGACCTCCAGGACGGCCTTGAGGTCCGCGCCGCGCAGCGCACGCACGGCGCGCTGGCTGAACGCGCCACCCAAGCCGGTGCCGTGGGACTTGATCGCCGTGGCGAACATCGAGGCTTCCTGGTCGGATTGGGTGATGCCGGGCGTACCCTGTGCATCGCCCAGGTTCCGGGCGTAGTCGGTGAGCTTCTTCTCGTTCCCCTTGGCGCCGGTCTTGACACAGACCTCGTGGATGCTCCGCAGGTGTGCCTCGCGATCCGAGAACGTCAGTGCCGCACCGAACTCACCACGCTGCGCCCGGCGGTACAGCCCGCTCAGCTCCTCCGTCACGCTCTGCTGGGCGAGCTCGATGTCCTCCGGTGAATCCGAACCCGTGATCGCCCGCAGCCGGAGTCGGTTCGCCTCGCTCCGTGAACTCTCCAACTCATGCGCCAGTCGCGCGTCCTTGGAGAGCGCGACCTGGGTGTCCAGCGACACCTGCATGGCCAGCGGGTGTGAACCATCGCCCTTGACCACTCCGCTGTCCAACAGGTTGGCCGGCACCGAGAGCTTTGCCAGGGCCTCAGCCTTGGCCGCCTCGCTGTGCAGCTTCACCACGGCGACGGCATCACCGTCGAAATCGCCGTCGAAGCAAGCGTCCATCACCGGGTTGATCGCGGCGCCGGTGAGCCGGTCGTCGATCGTGACCCGCATGTAGCGCACACCGGCGTCACGGAGCACCGGGTCACGCCACACCAACGCGTGGTCGCCCTCGGCGAGCCCCAACTTCTCAGCCTTGACCGAGCTGAGAGCAACCTGGTCGACGTCCAGCCGGGGGTCCGCGGTCCACACCATCGTCGCCGAGTCGGTCAGCCGTGAGGACATCAGCCCGGTCTTGAAGATGTTGCTCTTGCCTGTCAGCACTCGGTCCTGGACATCGGTGGTGATCGCTTCGAAGGCGCGCTGAGCGCGCGAGACCGCATCGCTCATGCCGCGACGCACCTCGGCGCGCTTCTCGGCGGACAGACCCTGCCCGTCCAGCTGCTCGGCCATGTAGCGGTAGCGGCAGGCCGCCACGAAGACGTCCTGGTAGCTGCGGGTGTAGTCGTGCATGACGGAGGACCCGTCCTCGAACTCCTGACCACTGCGCAGATGCGAGGACATCACCGGCAGCTTCCACGAGTTCGCGCTCACCGTCTCGGTCTGCTCACCGGTCGGATACGTGAGCGGGAACGGGATCTCCATGTCGCCGCCGCGGTCGCCGATGAGGTCGCCGAAAGACTTGCGCATTGCGATGGTATTCAGTCCCGGGAGCTGGCCCGCCCTGCGCGGCTGCGTGCGCAGCAAGTCGGGCATCGGGATGAACCGACGCTCGGAACGCTCGTCGAGGCCCTCCGCCTGGCCGATCACGCGCAGCGTGCCGTCAGCGTCCATGTCCAGGCCGGATACCAGCAGGTACTCGCGCAGGCTCGACTCGGCCCCGCTGTTGTGGCCGTAGAACTCGCGCATGATCGCCGGGCAGTCCTGAGACTGCAGCGCCCAGGCCAGCTGAGCCGAGGCCTTACGGCCCTTGCCGGCACGCACCTGCTCGTCGTCGTAGATCTTCGTCTTCTCGTCGACGGCCATATGGGTGACCACGAAGCGCATCTCGCCCAGGGCACTCGGCCGCAGTTCTCCGTCGGGCGAGCGCAGATCGGAGACGTTCCCGCTCATCAGCTCGCGCGCCGAGCCCGCGTTGCGCCGGGAGATGAGGCTGAACGGACTCATCACCACGTCCAGACCCGGGTTGGCCCGGAACCAGTTGACCTCTTCGACAACGCCCTGCCGCTGCGCGTCGTGCAGAGGCATGTCCCGATCGACGATCAGCGAGATCACGCCCTTGTTGCCGTGCAGATCCGAGATCTTGTCGCCCACGACGAGATCGCGCTCCCGACCGCCGGCCCCGCGGATGCGGTGGCGCCCGGCGAATTCCTTCGACACCACGATCGGGTCATCAGCCGTCCAGCCGCCGAAGGTCATCAGCGCCGTCTTCGCCGGCGCGGTGACCTCAGAGGACTGCATGATCGTCGAGGCCGTCATCTGCTGACGGTCGAACGGGTCGTACCGCAGCGTCTCGAGCTCGGGGAGAGCCATGAGCGGCGCTCGCTGTCCGGCCACGCTCTCGTCGCCCGGCACGATACGACCATCGCTGTCGACCCGGGCCTGAGTGGTCAGGTACCGCACGATGCCCTGGTTGGTCGCGCCTCCCGTCATCACCGGGTCGAAGTAGCCGCTGGGCGCGACCACGTTGTTCCGGTCCTTGCCGGTGAGCACCGCCATGTTCCGCCCGCCGGTGAGCCGCCAGGCGTCGAAGCGGTTGTCATCAGCCGGGTCGGTTCGGTCGCGCTGGGCCCTGTACTCGGCGTAGACGGTCGAGCCGGCCTTGATCTCGTTGGAGTAGCGCACACGGCGCGCCTCGGTCTGCAGGATCGCTGCCGTCCACTCCTCCAGGTGTGCCTTGATCTCGCCGGTGGACTCGTCCCGCTGGTACGTGGTGGCGCGCTCGATGTAGTCGATCGGGTGCTTGGTGCCGTAAAGCTGTGAGTAGACCGTGTTGAGCGAGGAGGGCTCGCCGGTCTCGCTCCGCCCGGCCATGACGTCATTGGCGATCTGGTACTGGATGCGCTCGTGCATGAGCTGCTCGTAGCCGCGCAGGCGCGTGCGCTCCTCGACCGAGGTCGGAGCCTCGCCCGGAGTCTGGGCCGTGATCGTGGCCTCGTAGCCGGGCACGATCAGGGCGTTCTGCCCACTGGCGAAGGCGGTGGTGATCTCGCCGTACTCGCCGACATCGAAGACCTGGCCGATCTCACCCGAGATCGGCACTCCCTTGCCATCACGGCGAAGCTTCTCGCCACTCCAGCGAATGACGCCGTGATCGTCGACCAGGATCTCGGAGACCGTCGCCGCGTTGCGCTCGATGCTCTCACGCACGGTGACCCCGATACGCCGCATGAACGCGGAGTCGTGATCGGCGATCGGCACGGCACGCTCGGCGTTGAAGCGGACGAGCCGGTCCTTGAACCGGGTCGTCTGGAAGGTCGAGCCCATCATCTCGTCAGGGGAGATCTCGCAACGACGAAGCGCTGAGGCGAGGTTGTCGAGGTTCGACCACTGCCCGGTGGGGCTGGACATGTATCGCGCCACCCGCTCCGGGTTGAAGCGCTGATCGACCCACTCGCCGTCGACGTCGTGGGGCTCCGCCTCCCAGGTCCCGATGAGTTCGAAGGGAACGTCCTCAGCGTGCTGTCGGACCTTCTCGACGGCGGTGCCGCCGTAGACGAGGTTGCCCATCTCGGGCGCCTCGCCGGCCTGCAGCTCGCCGATCCCCTCCAGCCGTTCCTGGTACATCTCTTCGGTAGCACCCGGGCGCAGCAGTTCGCTGTGCGCGCCTGTGAGCACGTCCCAGTACGAGCGCTGGATCGCAGCGACCTCGGAGTCAGCCGAGTACTCCGGCGGTTCGATCGCATCCAGCTGTCCGCCGGTTCGCTCCAGCTCCGTCTCGGCACGGGCAATGAGGTCCTCGACGCCAAGGGCTGCCTGCAGGTTCTCCCGTGCGCTCTCGACGGCGGTCTTCGCATAGGCCTCGGCCGACTCGCTGTCGAGGAATAGGGCCGGCAGTGAGCGGTTCTTCGCGTCCCGGCGGAGCATCACCTTCGAGCCGGGCCGAGGTCCGGAGGACTCACCGGGGGCCACGTAGTCGCCGACCACGAACATCGACTCACGGTCGACGTGGTAGCTGTCGGGCACGTCCACCACCATGCGGCCACGGCCGGGCTCCTGGTGTGTCGCGCCGGTCTCGCCGGCGGCGTGCCCCGGCAGATCCGTACGCTCGACGCGATGTCCCTGGGCGAAGCGCAGTAGTTGGACGGCCTCCGTCGGCGAGGGAGAGTGGACCGCCATGCCGCCGGGAACCCGGTGGTTCGTCGAGTAGCGCAGCACGGTGCCGTTGTCGTACACCCGAGCTCCGGCGTACTCCTCCTGGCTTGTGTCGATGAGGCGGATCTCCATGCCGGTCCCGGCGATCTTCGCCTTGATCTGACCTGGCTCGCGGTCGCGCATCACCGCGTAGGGCACGCCCTGGGCCTTCAGCTCTTCGAGCACTGCTGCCGAGCGCGCCACGGCGCGCCGGGACATGAAGCGGTTGGGGTCGACGCGGTTCGTCTGGGGGTTCCGGCCACCGTCGATGACCCACTCGCGCACCTGGTCGTACTCCTGCCGGCTCATCTTGTCCATGAGCGCGGTGAGTCCAGCGGCGTCGTCGTTCGTCATCGCGCGGCCCGCCTCGAACGGCTGGCCGTTGTCGTCGATGCGCCAGAGCACCATGTTTCCGCGCCGCGGATCGGCCAGGGTCTCCACCTCGCCGCCGGCCACGCGTCCGATCGTCTCGTCCGGCAGGTACAGCAGCGCGGTTCCGGCGCGCTTCACGGTCGCGCGTTCGGACCAGTCGGGGTCATAGGGGCTGATCGGCAGCCGGGCCGACTTCGAGTCGACCTGGGCACCGACACCGGTGACGCGGGTGAACTCCCGCTGCAAGTGCTGATAGCGCTCGTTCTGCGGGGAATGATCACCGAACTGCGGCTCGTAGCCGGAGACCTTCTCCCCGAACGCCTGGTCGATGGCGGAGAGGCAGTCCGCGATGCCCAGCCGCGGGTCGGCCAGTGCGGTGCCCCGCCGGCCGAGGATCTCGTCGACTCGTGTGCGGATGGCCTTGGCCTGGGAGATCGGAACGACCTGTCCGGCCTGCACCCGGGCCTGCTCGACTGCCTTGTAGTAGACGTACTCGTAGAAGTACTTCCGCAGTCCGCGTGCCTTCTTCATAGTCAATCAGCTTCCTGTGTACGCTCCGGCTTGGATAGAGCCTACATTGCCTATCGAAAGAGAGTTGATGCCTATTTGAAAGGTCAGTGCCGAGGCTATCTCTCTTGGGTGAGAGCTGGCCTCGGCACTGGTTGTGATCCTTGTCCGACCCCAAGCGGCCGCCGGCTACTTCGAGTTCATCTCGATGGCCATCGCCCTGTCGAACCGGCCGTCGGCCAGCATCTCCCAGCTCGGCAGGGAGGCCAGGTACTGGTAGAAGGCCGAGTAGACCTTCACCGTCGCCAGCGACTTCAGGTCCTCCTCGGTGACGTCCTCCTCCGCGAACACCCGCGAGTCCCCGTCCTTCACGTGGCCGTTGATCCGGCGGGCGGCCTTGGCGTACGCGTCCGAGCGGATCTGGCTGATGTAGATCTGAGACCCATCGGCGCTACGCAGTTCGCCGTCGCCGCCGACCGAGAAGTGCCGGCGATCCTGTTCCAACTCGGTCTGCGCGGACTTGTAAGCCTCGGCGATCTCGATGTCCAGGCTCTTGACCTTTGCCGAGCCGTCGGGATTGACCAGCATCTCCTTGCTGATCGTCCCCTCCGCGTAGAGCAGACGCTGCCGCTCGACGCTGACCGCCTGACTCTCGGCGACCGCGACCCCGACCTCGACGTTCTCGATGAACTGGTCCTCGTCGAACATGCTCATCCCCTCGTACTCGTCGGGGTCGACGACCACCGGAGCGTTGGGGTCCTGGCACTTGTCGACCGTGGTCATCGTCGTGATGACCTCCATGACCTCGTCGGCGTAGACATCCGGGTCCAGGCGCTCGATGTCGACCTCCCGGTAGCCGTAGATCTCCTTGTACTGCGCCTTCGCGTCCGCGGCCTTGACCGCCTGCCGCATGCGCTTCTCCAGCATCTTCACGAAGTCCGGCTGGTTCATCCGCACGTCGAAGTCCATGGCACTGGAGAGCGTCGGGATCGTCTGCAGTGAGTACGTGTGCCCCGGGTGCTTGATCGTGTTCCCCAGTAGCCGGGCCGACATCGGCAGGATCGTCTGGTTGCGGTTCCAGATCGGCGCATCGCCGGCCCGGAAGACGATCGAGTTGCGCGGCGAGAGGAAGGCCATGTCGTTGTAGCTGATCAGCGGCTCTTCCTTGGTGCTCATCGTGTAGGAGACCCGGCCCTCGGTCTTGCCGCCGATGACCTTGTCGAGATCCTGGCTGATCTGCTTGCTGTCCCTGTACGACCGGTGGGTCTTGCCGCTCATCTTCTCCAGCGTCTCGATCATCGAGTCGTCCGTGGATTTCAGGAACACGATGTTCGAGGTGTTGCCCTGCACGATCTTGTCGACGCTCTCGCCGTAGACGTCGCGCAGTTGCTGCAGGGTCTGCAGGATGAGCGTGAACTGCTGCTCCTGGCCCAGGCCGATGGAGAGCATGGTCGCGAAGCCGTCGATGCCCTTGCCCTCCGACTGCAGGTTGCCGAGCTCGTCGAGCATGAACCGCGTGCGGTAGAGCGGCTTCTGGTTCGACTTCGTCATGTACGACTGGTCGGCGCTCACGTCGAACAGCTGCTTGACCAAGATCAGGATCAGTTTCGCGTACTTCATCAGGTGAGGCGGAGTCACCAGGAACAGCGCCTTCGGGGACTCCGAGTAGCGAGCCAGTTTCTGCGTGATCGCCCGTGCCTGATACGAGACCTTCTCCGGGTTGCCGCCGCCGGAGAAGTCGAGTCGCGTGTCCGGGTAGAGCGTGTCCCCGGCCTGGAAGGACAGGATCTTCCCGTCCCGAGTGCCACCCTCACGCACCGGCTTCAGCTCACGCAGCACGCCGTTCTTCACGATCTTCTTGCCCGTCACCGGCTCGACCACGTAGTGCCGGCCATTCAGCGAGACCTGGTGGGTCTTCGTGAAGCTGAAGTAGAAGGTGCGCAGCAGCATCTTCGTCTGTGGGTTGACCAGCTCCAGCTTGAGCCAGGCTTCGTCGCCAGGGAACTTGCCCTGGAAGTTGTACCGGGCCCAGCCTTCGCGGCCGACGATCTCCTCGTGCTCGAAGTCCCCTCCGAGGCTCTTGGTGAACATCGGGTCCGCGTAGGCCGACCACACGGCCTGCTGACCGACGAGGTGGTCGCGCTTGACGTAGTTCGGCGCGAAGCGCACGCCGAGGCGACGCGGGAAGCTCAGGCCGGCGAGGTCGGTGTTCTGCGACGGCTTGCCCGAGGTCAGCGTCGAGATCGTGGGGTCCGTGAAGAACGACATGGCGGTGATCGCGATGCCGTACACCGAGGCGAGCATCTTCTCTGCGCCGGCCATCGAGCGCAGCGCGTTGTGGGCGTTGCCCACCATCGTGCGCATGTTGTTGCGGGGCAGCTCTTCGCTCGCGTTGAAGTACAGGCTGAGCATGTCCTGATCGGCCTTGCCTTCCCACATGAAGGCCTGGGCCGCAGCCTTCTCCTGCTCCTCGGCCAGGGCGTCCGCGTTGTTGTCGAACTCGCCGGCCTTGACCCGCTTTTCCAGTTCGGCCTCGGGATTCTTGATCTTCTTCGAGCTCATCTGCACGAAGAGCTGGTAGCAGTTGTAGAGCGTGACCTTGCCCCAGAGGTCATCGAGCTTCTGCTCGAGCAGCGCCGGGTCCATGTTCAGCACGGCTGCGGCGCTGCGCAGTTCCCGTTCCTCTTCCAGGTAGAAGTCGATGAGTCCGTAGGCCGCGCGCTTGAAGGCGTTGTTGGCGGCATTGGGCCAGACCGGGTCCTCGCCGCCGTCGAGCGGAAAGAAGATCCCGGCGATGTTCTCCACGTACAGTGCGCACTTGGTGAAGTTGCCTTCACGCGCTGCGTCGGCCGCCAGCCCCAGGGGGTTGTAGATGTCGGTCTTCATGGAGTTGATCAGGTTGAACTGCACCGGTTCGAACCCGCGGGTGACCAGGGGCACGTAGTTCTTCACCAGCAGCTCGCCCTTGGGGTCGTTGACGACCATGTTCGAGGGCTTCTTCTCTCGCGACCACATGTCGATGACCGGCTCGATGTACGTCTGGCCCTTACCGGCTCGGGTAATGGCCAGCACCATGGTGTTCACCGGCGCGGTATCGACCACGTACGCCCCGGCAGGGCGCTGCACCTCGTACTCCGGGAACGTCCAGTCCTCCTTGATCAGGGCAGCGACGGTCTTGTACCTGTCCGATCCGAAGCCGAGTTTGTCCCGGTTCTTGCCGTCAGGGTTGTACGGGATGCGTGTGGTGTCGTACTTCTGCCGCAGGGTCTTGTCAGCGGGCAGGCCGGAAGCCTCGAACAGCTCGTTGCCGAAGACTTCGTCGATGATCGGCAGGGTCTGCGTCAGCGGACTGCCTTCGTCGTCGTCCATGACCTCGCCGGCGTAATAGACGAGGTTCCCCTCCTCATCGAAGACGTCCTCCTCGGCGCGCTGGGCGACCTCGACGGTGCCCAGACCCTTCTGCCTGAGCATCATGTGGCTGAGCATCGAGCTGACCTGCACGCTCGAGTGAGCGCCGGCGTCAGGGAACCAGTCGTAGTTCTGCTGGATCTCTTCCGGCAGGGCGATGTGCTGGTCGTTCTGGTACTGGTTGATGTCACTCGTGGTGTTCATCAGGTTCGCCGCGGCGACCCGCCGCGAGAACCACGTGCCGATGACGAGGGCGACCATCAGACCCGAGCCGAGCGTGATGAAAAGCTTGAACCCCGAGACGTCGGCCAGCTGCTCTCCGACCGTCGTCGCGCTCTTCTTGGGCTCAGCCGGCTTGCCGGCGCCGAGCTTGCCGTCGTTCGCCGCGGTGTACCAGGCGGGGACGGGAACAGCCTCAGCGTTGGGATAGCACTTCGCCTTCACATCCGGGTTGCCGTCCTTGGTCAGGGGCCGGTAACACTTGACGACCGAGCCGCCCGCACCCGTCATGGTGTCCTGAACGAAGTACGCACTCGGCTTGCTGCCGGCGCTGCCGGACACACCCGAGCCCAAGGACACGCCCACCGAGAGCACCGCCGCGGCGATGAGCGAGTAGAGGACCCAGGCGACGACCGTCACCAGCACTCCGGCAATCACCGCGACGACGATGCCCGGTCTGTTCGACCTCAGGGTCAGGAACTTGCTGCGGTCCAACTGCTGGTTGGCGTGGACGTCTCGGTTCGTCAGCGTCTCGCCGGGCTTCCGCGCCGAGATCTTCTCCCAGCTGCTCGCCTTCGGCCGTGCCGCCTTCCGTCTGTTCGTGGCCATCGTGATTCCTTACTCTCGGGCCTCGCCCATTTCGCTGTCCCGCTGTCCGTTGCGCCCGGCTGCGCAGACGACGACGGCACATGGGGAACGCGCCCCGTGCGCCGTCAGATCACCCCGCAGGTCATGACCGGATCGCTCAATGGATGAAGACCACCCCGACGATGAAGCCGGCCACACCCATCAGGAGCGAGAGCGTGACGATCATGACGACGAGGATCTTGTTCGAGCGGCTCTGCATCTCGGAAGCCCGCGCCAGCTCGTTGGCGTAGGCCTCCTTGTCGGCCTGCATCTCCGTCAGGCGGGCTTCGTACCGCCTGGCCGCCGAATCCTCGACCGTCGTCAGCTGCTTGAGCAGGTCGGTGACCCGCGTCACCTGGAAGTTGGTCTTCTCCTTCTCCAGGTTGAGGTTGTGCTGCCACTCGGCGTCCCGAGTCGCCAGCTGCGTGATGGCGTCCTTGCGGTTGCGTTCGAGCTCGTCCTCCATTCGGCGGATCCGGTCGGCGTGCTCAGAGCGCACCGATTCCAGGAGGTCCTGCTGTTCTCGGCGCAGGATGCCGATCTCGTCCGTGGTCCGCTGGTGCTCGGCCAGCGCCTCGGACTGGGCGATGTCGGCCTTGCGGTTGTCGTCGACGATTCGCTGGATCTCGGACTTCCACCGGCTCAGGCGCTCTTCCTCGGCCGCCAGGTACTCCGACTGCCGCTCGGCCAGCACCTCGAATATTCGCGTCTGCCCGGTCTGCATCTTCAGCGTTGCGTCCGACCGCCGGACCCGCAGGATTTCCTGCTGGTTGTGCGCGTGGGTGTCCTCGATGTCCCGCTCGATCTGGGCGACGGAGTCGATCTGCTCGCGCTCCATCCGCGAGCGGTTGCGCTCCTTGTACTGCAGCTCCGCCGAAAGCGCCGCCTGCTGGGCCACCTTGGCGGCCTGTGCCTCGTAGTCCTTGGCGATCTCCGCCCGGCGGGCTCGGATCTTTTCCTCCCTCTCCGTCTGCCGCTGCTGGTGCTCAGCCTCAGCCGCGTCCTTCAACAGCTTGTACCGGGAGCCCTCGCGGTCGGTGGCCACCGCACGGATGACCTGCTCGGTGTGCGCCGACATGAGGTTGACGTAGAGCGCGCGCAGCTCGACCTCGTGCGCGGAACGGAGCTGCATCAAGTCCGCGTTGGCCTGCCGGTTGAGCTGGGCGACCTGGTCCCCGAGCCACTCGGTCGCTCCCTCGGGCACGGCGATCTGTACGACCGGTGCGCCGATGGTGAAGGTCGCGTTGAACTCGTCAAGCCGGACGTCCAAGTCCAGCTCCTCGGAGAGGAACCGGCGGGCGATGACGTCGCGTACCTGGGCCTGATCCGCCAGCGGCACGGCGTCGCCGGCTTCCTGGTTGTCGCCTTCGATGTCGTAGCCGGCGTCGGTCTCGTCGAAGCCCTCGTAGCCGGTCACCTCGTCGCCGTCGTAGTCCGGCTCCGACTCGACCGAAACGGTGCCCACGTCGTCCCCGTCGAACACGGGTGCGTCCACCCGTTCATCGTCGTCGACGACGTCGCTGAAACGCGGCTCGTCGTCCAGGCCCTCGTCAGCCCCCTCGTCACCGGGGATCTCATCGAAGATCGCATCCCCCTCGTCCTCATCGAGGAGCGCCGGGGAGGGGTCGGCGGTCCCAGCCTCGGCGACCAGGCCGCTGTGTTCTTCCCACGCCTTCTTACCCACGGCTTCTTCGAGGGTCGTGATACCTGCGGCGACGAAGCGCGCCTGTGCGAAGGTCGCATCGTTCACCAGATCGACGAGCAGATCGCCGCCGGGCTTCTGCCACACGACGGCCCAGGCGTAGGTGGCACCGGTGAGCAGCGAGTACTCCTCCATGCGCGCGAGAGTCTCGTCGGTGGGGATGATGCCGAAGACTTCCTCTTCGAGCATCTCTGCCGTGGCCACCGTGCGGATCTGGTCGGAGCTGATGAGCTCGATGATCGAGCCCTTCGCCTCGTTCCGGCCGTGCCGCATACTCAAGCCGCCGATCTCCTCGGCAGCAAGCACGAGCATCACCCAGGCCGTGCCGCTGGGAAAGACGAACGGAGTGTTCGACCGCAGCAACTCGACCGCTGCCGGGATCGCCGTCTCTCTCACCACGGAGGCCAGAAGCTCATTGGGCTTCTTCTTCCGTTCCTTCTTCTGGCGGACCGCCGCCGCTCCCAGAATGCCCATTGATGCCGATCCCCTCGCCAAAAGAACACAGTCCGCCTGGTTTACGAGCATCCTATCGTCGCCTTGTCAGAGTAAGCAACTATAGGGCGTCCAAGGGCTATTGACTTGCTAGTCGACTAGGTCCTGCCGGCCTTTACCGACTCATCGCACTGCACTGACCTCGATGTAGGCATCGGAACTCAGCAGGTTCTTGTCGTCGCTGACCAAGTCGCCGACGACGTCGATGCGGATCCGTCGCTCCGAGGGGTGCTCGTTGAGGAAGGTCGCCACCGCGGTGGTGACCTCGTCGGTCAGCCTCGCCACGGCCGCACGTGCGCCGCCGGCATCGGAGTCGGTGTCACCCTTGTCCTCGATGAGGTACTGCAGCACCCTCGCGTCGACGTCGACCCGCACGTTGTGCTTGATGAACACCTCCTGCACCATTTGCCGAAGCTTCTTCCGCACGATCTTCTGCTGCGTCGCCAGCGACAGCGGCTGGAAGGGTACGATCGCGTCGATGCGGCCCAGCAGCTCGGGCGGGAACCGGTTGTCGCCCGTCGTCGAGGAGATGGAGCGGCGGATCAGCTTCTCGTACTCCATCAGCTGTTTGCCCGAGCCGGTGTCGTCGGCGGCGTACTGCGAGATGCTCTTGTAGATCTCCGTGCCGGCGTTCGTCGTCAGAACGATGTACGTGTTGAGGAAGCTCACTTCGCGGTTGTTGTCGTCGTTGAGCCGGCCGTCGTCGAGCACCTGTAGCAGCACGCGCGTGACCATCGCCGAGGCCTTCTCGACCTCGTCGAAGAGCAGCACGGCGTGGGAGAGGTCCCACACCCGCTTGGTGAGTTCGGAGCGGAAGGCCGCGAATGACGAGTCCTCGGCGTACTCCGTCATGTCGAAACGGATCAGGTGCCGCTGGTCATCGCCGAACAGCAGCTTCGCCAGCTGCTTGGTGAGTTCGGTCTTGCCGACGCCGGTGGAGCCCGTGAACAGCAGGCTCGCCATTGGCTTTCCCTTGTCGTTGAGGTCCGCCACCGCCAGCTGTAGGCGACGCGCCACCGCGCCGGTCGCCCATTCCTGGCTGAACACCTTCTCGTCCAGCTGCTTCTTGATCTTCGCACCGTCGACCTTGAAGGCCACGTTGACGTTCAGGGTCTCCATGAGCACGTCCGAGAGCAGGTCCCGGTCCATCGGCCGGTGCGTCAGGCGAGACCAGCCGACCATGGAGTCGAGCACGAGGATCGACTTGCGCGGTTGGGCGCTGGCCGGCATGTAGCGCTGGGTGTACTCGTAGATCTGCCGGAAGATGTGGTCGTCGTAGAACTCGTCGGCCACCCCATATCGTTCCGCCATGCCCTGCAGGATCTTGATGGTCGTCGACTGGTCGGGCGGGTTCAGGTTGATGCGTTGCAGTCGCTCGACGAGCGGCTGGTTCGGCGAGATGTGCTTGTGGAACTCCTCGTAGGTTGTCGCCGCGATGATCCTGATGCCGCGGGTTCCCGATGCGGCGAGGACCGGCTTGATCGCCTCGACGGCGGCGTCGGAGAGCTGGGCGACCTGATGGAACTCGTCGATGAAGAGGACCAGTTCGTGCTTCTCGTTTCTGACGAAGTCCTCGGCCTCGTCGAAGAAGCCCTTGAGGATCGCGGCCATGTTCTCGGCGGTGCCCGCCTCGGAGATCATGCGCGCTGGGTCCACTTCCAGGTAGAGGCGGTCCTTGTCCACCAGCATCGTGGCCTGGACCAGGGCCGTCTTGCCTGTGCCGGCCTCGGCCAACAGGAGCGCGTTGCACAGCTCGGGACGGCTCAGCGAGGCCAGCAGCTGTGTCGTCTCGTGCTCGCGGCCGACGATGTCGCGCTCGGCCTTCTTCAGTGGCTCCGAGAGTTTGGACAGGAGCCGGTAGCGCTCGTTGAGCTGCACCTCTTGAAACATGCCACACAAGACCTCTCGACAGGGCTGACGATTCGACTGCAAAATCAGTCGAAACCTATCATGAGACGCACTCGATAGGGCGCTCAATAGGGGCCGAGAAGGGCTTGTGAGGGCATTCGGAGGTGGGGCTTGGAAGGAGGCCGCGCGATCAGTGCTCGACATCTCGTGGTCGTAGGTCGCGAAAGGCCCCTGGATGTCATTCCGGGGGCCTTTCGAGGGCTTGACTCGGCCTCGCCCTTGGTCTCAGCCGACCGTCGGCTGGTCGACCTCGACCTCGGTTGCCTGCTCCCGCTCGGTCTCGGGGGCCGAAGTCTGAGCCTGTGACTCCTTGGCCGCGGCCTGGGCCTCGTGGGCTGCGCGCATGGAGGCCAATTGGCGGTCCAGCGTTCTGCTGTCGACCATGAACTCGGAGGCCTCGACGGACTTGGTGTTGACCACCAGGCCGGTGCCGTGCGTCGCGGGCATCACATTGCCCTTGAAGCCGTAGATGGTGCCGATCTCGTTGCCGTCCTTGTCCAGGATCGGCTCGGTGTTCGGCCCCGCGGCCTCGGCGATCTCCTCC
The DNA here is from genome assembly GCF_044541755.1 of Streptomyces sp. NPDC085524. Lineage (NCBI taxonomy): Bacteria > Bacillati > Actinomycetota > Actinomycetes > Kitasatosporales > Streptomycetaceae > Streptomyces > Streptomyces sp. NPDC085524. Next base: position 423,233 of record NZ_JBITTH010000001.1, on the reverse strand, counting down.
ATCTGACTGGTGGAGTACGGGGCGCCGTTGTTGTAGCGGACCTTGCCGTCCTCGCCCTGAACCCGATCGGACTTCAGATGCAGGTTCGTCTGCTTCGGGCCGCGCAGGTCTCGAGCGTCAAGCTGGACGTCGGCGTACTGGGACTTGCGATCCCTGGTGAAGCCCTTCTTGTAGGCTATCGCGATGAGGTTGACTCCGGTCATCGCGCCCGGGCCCTTGAGAAGTGCCATGATCTCTTCCCTCCACTTGTCCTCACTGTCATCTGACAGTCGACCGCGACCAGTCACATCGCCCGAACAAGACGTAATCAGCTCGTCTGTTAGGGCTCAAAAGCGGTTGAGATGGACGGCTGATGCGAGTCGAATGCCATCTCGGCGTCTGCCGTAGTCACAGCCTGATCGACTCGGGCCTGGACCCGCACGACCAGACCGGCGTCCAGCGAGGAAGCCTTGGACCGCCGCATCCTCTCGGCCTGCTCGCGCCCGGGGCGCAGCTCCGCGATTCTGGAACGCAACATGAGCGAGCCGGATCGCCGCCCCGTCTGCTGGGATGTCAGCTCCCGGGACACCCGTGTCATCGCCGCGACATCGTTCACCGGCAGATCGGCAATTGCCTCTGCCTGACCGGACTGGTCCAGGTAGTCCATCGCCGCCAGCAGCAGTCGTCGGCGATCCCTGGCCGTCTCGATGAAGGCCTGGTGTGCGCGCGGCCCGATTCGGACGTCGGTGACGAAGTCGTAGCCCAGGTGATGTAGATCCAAGCCCTTGACCTCGTCGAAGTCATACGTGGTACCGGCGACCACCTTGAAGTCCGTGCTGACCGCGTCCGTCTCCGTACCCGCCCGATGCTCGGCGCTCGACCCCACGCGCAGCACCAGGCCGGAGGAAGCGAGATCGGCCCGGAGGCCGTGCAACTTCCGGTCATAGGACTGCTTCATCGTCCGAATGCGCGCGTCCAGCACCGCCCAGCCGCGCATGCCCTCGGTCAGGAGCCTGCCGCCGGGCTGACCGTAGATCGTCCGGCCCAGATTCTCGGCCTCCTCGGAGTCTTTCATCCGCTGCAGAGAGGCATCCGCGCGCAGGGCCATGAGCGAGAGCAGCCGCCGGCCGTAAGCCGCCACGTCCTGCTGCTGCTCGTGCCATGCGCCCGCATCCCCGACGAAAGGCAGGAAGTGCCGGTACTTGCTCATCAGCCTCCAGTGGTAGCCCTCCTCGAAGCGATAGAAGTCGTAGAGCGGGCGCGAATCCTCGGCGGCCACACCGGCCCTATCGGCCTGTTCCCACTGGTGGGTGAGATCGCGGTAGACCCCGACCTTCTCCCGGTGATGCCGTAGACGTGAGGCGTAGCTGCGCAGGCGGAAGCCGAAGGAGACCAGATCGGCTTCCGTGTTCTCGTGGTCCCCCTGACGATCTGCAGCCAGCGCCGCCATCTGCTGGTAGTCCATCCCCATGACTTCGAGCATCGGCGTGTGCACTCGCAGTTCCGACTCCGGCATGGCCCGAAGCATCTGGTAGATGCCGTTGACGGCGCGCTCCGTGATCTGCGTACGTCCCTGCTCGACCAGCTTCTGCCATTCCTCCGTGCTCAGAGACTCCTTCGCGCGGCGCTCGTTGGCGTAGTCGACGATGCGCTCCATGGCCGCGGGCATCGGGGAGCCGGCACGTTCTAGCTGCTCCGTCACGAGCTCGGTCACCAGCTGGTTCGCCTTGCGCATGCGAGCGTCGTCCGAGCCGGCGCGCCAAAGCGTTCGGTCCCCGGGCAGGCAGGCGACCAGAAACTGCGGCAGGGACTCGGCACGGATTCGCTCGTGCGCCCACCGCTTGATGAAGGTGGTGACGTTGCGCCGCTCGTAGCCGACGGCGCTGGAGAGGTGAGCGACCGCCTGCTTCTCGTGGAGCCAGGCATCGACGCCGCGGCGGAGCCGGGACTTGTGCCGGTCCAGTAGCTTGCCGCGCTGCGTGCCGTTCTTCGTCACCTGGCCCCGGCCGCCGTCGACCATGGCCAGGTGGCAGTGCACGTGTTCGGTGTCCACCTGGATGACCCCCACGTACCGCAGGTCGTCGAAGCCGCTGGTGCCCGAGCCCATCCGCTCCAGGCCGTACATGATCGCCATGCGCAGCTTCATCTGATCGATGTGGCCGCGGTAGTCACCGCGGGCTTCGCAGCGGAAGTCGACGTCGATGATCTTTTGCTTCCGCAGGTACTCCTCGTCGAAGGACAGCACGGTCTTCAACACGGTGTGCCCAGCGTCGAAGTGGTGCTGGATGTCCTTGCCGGCCGCCTTGAGCTGTTCGTCCGAGAGCGAGACCGAGCCGTAGCCGAAGGCCACGCCGCCGTCGCCTTGCGCCTGGCGCATCTCGTGCTTCGTCGCACCCCGCGAGATGCCGACGCGCTCGACGGCGGACTCCCGCGCCGTGTAGCGCAGGATGAAGTCGTCGGTGCGCAGACGCTGGATCGGAGCCAGGGACTCCGTCGCCTGCGCGCGGGCCATGTACCGGGTGACGTAGTCGCCCGGCGTCGCACCGCGCGATCCCTTGCCGCCGGGCAGCGGCACGGTGAACTCATTCACGATCACGATGTCCTGCTTCAGGCCCATCGTCGCTCTCCTTCCTGTCTCGCCACCGATGCACTACGGGCCCCGGCTGCTGTCAGCCGGCTCCCCGGGCCGCGCACGTCATGCCTGATGCGTCCTCAGGAGCCCAGGCTCTGCTCGTCGTCAACGCCGAAGTCCAGATCGGCCGCACGCCGGGCCACCTGGAGCTTGCGCTCGTCCAGGCTCGGGACGGGCTTGACCTCATGTCGGCGTGCCTCCTCCTTCTCCTTCTCCTCCTCCAGGTCGGGATCGGGGTTCAGGTCGCGTTGCGCCTCACGGGTCGGGACCGAGGAAGCGGACGGCACCTCCTGCTCTTCAGCCTTGTGCAGTGGTGCGGCCACGCGCTCCCGGTAGAGGTTCTCCGTGGTGCCCTCGGTGCTCGCACGCTCGGTCTTGTACTGCTCCCGTTCGGCGGCGATCTCCGCCTCGATCTGCCGCAAGCGTGCGTTCATGCCGTCAGCGACCGGTGCTGCCTCGGGCGCGGGCGCTCCGACGACCTGCTTGGTCTCGGTGTCCAGGCCCAACTCGTCCTCGGTGAACAGCGGGTTGATCGCGTCCGAGCGCGACTTCAGCCCGCGTGCGTCGACTACGGCCTCGGCCCGCGGGACGCCGTTCTTGGATTGGTCGGCGAAGTAGCCGGCGAGGTCGTAGCCGCTGGACTCGAGATCGATCTCCAAGCCCCCGATGCCGTGGATCTGGGTGAAGACCACGGGCACATCGCCTTCGGTCCGCTCCTCCGACGGAGCGAGGACGAGCACGTCCGCCGTGGCCGGCAGCTCCCACTCGATCCCGGTGACCTGCTCGGGCACGGTGAAGCCACTCGTGAAGTAGCCCTTGCCGGCCAGCACCACCAGCTGCTCGTCGTCGAACTCGTAGAAGGCGTCCACCTTCTCGCCCTGGCCGGGGGAGTAGGTCACCTGGGATATACCGAACGGCAGGGCCTCCGCAGGGGTGACCGAGCGCAGCTCGCCCGTCATGTGCAGATACGGACGGTAGTTCTCCTCCCGGCCCCGATGCTTGAGGTCGAGCGTTTCGACCATGACGCCGAGCTCGGCGACCACCCCCTCCAGCCGGTACGTCTCCACTCCTCGTTCACGCAGGACACGGTGGGCCCATACGTCGTTCATCGTCAGTCCTGCCGTGCGCATCACTTGCTCCTCTTGCGGTTGGTCCTGCTCTGGTTGGCGGTCCTGGTCGTGGACTCCGGTGTGACGTCGGCCCCGGTCACTTCGCCCCGGGCGTCCTGGATCTTCGCGATCATCCGTGTTGCCCAGCGCCACATGCCGCGCATCACGACGATCTCGCCCGCGGCGAGCAGTGCGACCAGGAAGAGGAGCGGCATCAGCCACATGGCGATGGTTCCATCCCCGCTGAGCGCAACCCGGGATGCGCCCGACTGCTGGTGCAGCCATGCGCCCAGCAGCGGGATGACGACCACGGCCGTGATGCATGCCAGCAGGTAGTCGGCGAGAAGGACGACGGCCCGGAAGAACCCCGCCCACACCACGACGGAGAACCCACCGGCCTGATTCCCCGGAGCCAGGCGCCGCCATCCGGTGCGCGCCTTCGAAGCCTTGTGCTCCTTCTCAGGCTTGGCCGTGGTCTTCCTCGCCGCCGAAGCCGTGCTCGTCGGGACAGTCGTCTCGGTCTTCTCCAGGGCCTGAGTCGACATGTTCGTGTCCTTACGTCTCGTAGAGGTCTTCTGGGGTGCGTGCCGAAACGGCGGGTGGTTCGCTCACCGTTTCGGCTTGGGGGAGGACCGTTCCTCGCCGGCCCCGACGAGGGCGTCGCGGGTCTTGGCGGAGGCCCGATAGGCGTCCAGCGATGTCGTCGTGCCGTCCTGAGAGGTGGAGTAGGTGAGGACCACGAACTCGCTCTTGGCGGTGCTGCCCCGATCCGGTCCAACGCGGACCGGATCGAGACGGGCCACCCCCGTGTAGGAGTAGTTCAGGCCCTGCACCCGACTCACATGAACGTCCAGATCGGCAAGCGCGTACGTCGTCCCAGCGCCCTTCGTGGCTCCGGTCGCAGTCATCCACTCCGGCACGAACTCGGTCAGCACCCGGGACTCGTGGTCGAGGAAGCCGTAGCGCGCGTCGAGTAGCGCCTGCTGCTCCTCGACGGTCCGGCTCGACGCCGAGCTGTCCGTGAGGCCGAGCAGAAGGGACCGGCCCGTCGTCCTGTCACGGTTCACCCGCTCGATGTCCACGCCCGGCAACTGGGCCAGCAGCGCCGTGTGCCGTGCTGCGAGTTCGGTCCGGGCGTCGTTGAGGTCGCCTTCGAGCTTCTGAACGACCGCGTTGTCCTGGATGTCCGACACCGCCGGACCGTCGCTGAGCAGGCCGGCTCCGAGTGTGACCACCGAGAGCGCGAGCAGCGCCCCGGTGCCGCCGAGCAGGATCCTCCCGGCGTGCAGGCGCAACTTGTCGTTGATCTCCTCCTTCACGGTGTCCTCACCTCCTGCTCCAGAGCCTTGCCCGTGACCGTCGTACCGGTCCGGATGTTCACGAAGGCGTTGCGGACCAGGTCGTAGTCGGCGCGGGCCCAGGCCAGCACCGCCGGCTTCTCGCCCGCCCCGGTCCTGGTCTCCATCGCCAGCCAGGTCACCGCGATGGTGCCGTCGTCGTTGACCAGGTAAGGCACCTGGCCGGCCCACTCGAAGCCCGAGTCGAAGCTCATGGGGATCCCGACGCCGGCTGGTACGTCCTTGTCGCCGGCGAGCAGGTACCACGGACCCAGGTCTTCCCGGTGTACCGAGGGGGCGAAGTAGGGGATGAGATTGTGCAGCGTCGACTGAGAGGTCGCCGCGTCGAGCTTGCCGCCGTCTGCCGCCACCTTGGGCGTCAGGTAGCGGTAGTCGTTCTGCAGCTTCGCGACTTGACCAGCCGCCCTCAGGGCCGCGGTCAGACCACGCTCGGCGTCGTCGGCCTTCGGTAGCGCCGCGGTCTTCGCCTCGGTGTTCCTGAGCTGCTCCCGCAGAGAGGACACCTGCGGTACAGCCGTACCGCGCACCGCGCTCTGGCCGTCGGAAGTTCCTGCGGAGAGCAGGAAGCACAGCAGTGCGCCGACACCCATGCTCAGACCGGCCGCAACGGTGCGCTTGCGCAGGCCGCCCGCGGGCTCCATGAGCTCAGGAGTGTCCGAGCCCTCCTGCGAGGACCCGGACGTCGCGACGAAGCGCGTCTTGCGTACCGCGGACCCGCCCGACTCATCGGTCTGTGTCGACGCCATTGCTCCTCAACTCGCCGTTTCACTCAAATACCAGTCTAACTCTATCAGCGAGGTGAGTCGAAAGGGTCTGTGAGTCATTTGGAATGGCGAGTCTCGCCGCTCGCCGGCACGCCGGAGAGGTTCGAGACCTTGCCCTGGGCGTCGACCGTGACGAAGAGGAGCGCGCGCCGGTACGCCGTGACACTGGCTTTGCTCGCCTTGTTCTGGGACGTCGCGTCGGAGGTGACCTCGACGTCGGCAAGGACGGCGTAGGTGTAGACGCCCGCCTTGGCGTCGATGACCTCCACGTCCGGATCCGCGCCGAGGGCCGAGTTCAGGCCAACCGCGTCGATGTAGTGGTAACGCCGCCCTTGGGAATCCTCGTTGAACCTCGACGGGGGCATGAACGACTTCAGGAACACCTCGTTCTCGGTGAGGTCGAACCGACTCTTCAGCCTCTCGCGCGCAGCCTCGTAGCTCTGCCCCGAGTCCCACGTGAAGACCATCGAGAGCAGCGACTTGATGCGCTCACGGTCGGTGCTCAGCCGACTCCGGCTGACGCCCAGGGCCGCCATGACGTCCGCGTTCACCTGCTCGGCGTCACTCTTCCGGACTGCCGCCAGATGTCCCTCGAGATCGTTGATCCGGGCTTCCTGCTCAACCAGGGCCGCGTGCCGGCTGCTCCAGGTCACTCCGCCAACCGTCGCGACCACCGCGAGGACCGCTGCCGTCCCCAAGGCCGAGAGGTTGCGCCGGAAGAATCCCCGCCGCGCGGGTGCTGCCGTCTGCTCCGTCATCGCTTCCCACCCGCCTCCTGTGTGCCCGTGCCGCTGAGTTCGGGTACTCCGGACCCGGCCGGCATCCTGACCGCCGGGTTCTCGTGCGGAGCCCCGGCGGCGGTTACCACGAGGGCCAAGTGGTCGAAGGCCCCCGCCGTGCCATTGCGCACGTAACGCGCGCTCGCCCAGGCGAGCACCTCGCCGCTCGTCGTGTCCCGGCACAGCCAGATGACCCTTGCCCGGTTCGTCGCGCCGGAGCCGCCCTTCACGCTCAGATCGGGCATCACCGTCTCTACCTTCCATGCGTACGTGCTCGGGGCAGCTGCCTTGTCGCCGTCGTAGCGGATGTACCAGGCGTGGCGCGGATCGATCTCGGTGGTCGCGTCGAACGGCGTCAGCGACGAGGTGCTGTACGCCTCCTTGTCGCTGACGAGGAAGGAGTTCTTGTCGAACAGCGGCGCCAAGTCCCGTCGGTGCTCGACGATTTCCAGCGTGGCCTGGTTCGGAGCCCCGTTCTTCCGGCTGGGCTGGACATCGGCCTGGTGGTACAACTCGGCGAAGGTCTGCTCACCCGCCGCGACCTTCTTCGCGTCGGCGGCTGCCGCCTCGGCGAGCTTCGACAACTGCGCGCCGACGTCCGCTGTCGCGGGCTTGGACCGGGCATCGTCCAACTGTTGCGTAAGCTGGAGGATCCGGGCCTCGTTGTCCGCTGTGGTCGTCTTGAAGCTCTCGCCGGTCACGCCCGCAGTGATGACCAGGGCGAGGATCCCGGCACTCATCACCGCGGTGACGCCGCGGCGGAGCAGGCGCGCGTTGTCCGCCGGGGCGCGGGCCTGGCCCTTCTCTCGCCGGCGCGTCATCCAGCCCGCGAAGCGCTCTTCGAGCTCGACTCCGGTGACCTTCGTGTGCGTCTTCGATACCGCGGGCTTCTCCTCGGGTATCGACTCGCTCTCCTGCTCCGGTCCGGTGCCCTCGGACTCGTCAGGGGTTGTCGTCACGGAACGCTCCTCACTCCGCGTTGTTCTCATAAACGACTGAAGCCTATATCAAAAGCCATTCATGGCCGAGTGTGAATCCATTCGGTAAGAGCGTCGAAGGTGGAACCGGCGCGCGGACCTGACTCGGACACGAAGAAGCCGGTGCCCGGATCGCCGAGCACCGGCTTCTGCCTCCCAGGTCAGCTGCTGCGCATCAGACCGTTTTGATCTTGTCGGAGGTGAGCATCGCATCCGACATGTCCACGAACTTCCAGCCCGCGGCAGCCAGCCGCGCCGCGCTGTCGACGCGGACCCGGCCCATGTAGGCGCAGTAGCCGGCCTCGCCGAGGATGACCTTGTCCCCCTGGACGCCGAGCACCACCAGGGTGTGGCCGACGGAAGTGGATCCCGGCCCGGACCCGACCGAGTAGGGGACGGGGGTCGACTGCATCGTCTTGCCGGTCTCCTTCGCGATCGTGTAGGCCGTCTCCTTGCCATCGCCGGCCGGGTAGGCCTGGAACGTCGTGTACTTGTTCACGAAGTAGGTCGAGAAGCTCACGCAGTTCATCGCGTGGTTGTCGCCGCAGGAACCGGGGCCGCCGCCCGGGCCGTACCGGTCGTCGAGGAACTTGTCGCCCTCCTTGTTGAAGAGGTCGACGAGGGCCTGGGCCTCCTCCTGCGTCATCCCGCCGTCCTTCGGCGAGACGGAACCGCCGGCCGTGGAGGCGCAGTTTCCCAGGATCGTGTCGATCCCGTTCGATATGTTGTCGATGATCCCGCCGACGATGTCCTCGACGCCACCGACGATCGAGCTGTCGACCGACCAGCCGCTCATCTTGCCGAACCACATCTCGGCGTTGTCGCCTCGCACAGCGACCCCGGCCGCGCCGTCGGCGGAGCGCTCCCAGTTCTCGTGAAAGTGCACCGCCGCCGTACGCGGCGAGCCCTGCGACTTCCTGAGCATGTCCTTGAAGACCGCAACGTCGCCCGGGTTGTCACCATCGACCATGAAGGCCAACTGGGCCTTGATCGTGAACCAGTCGACGCCCTTGCGCTGCGCGTACTGGCGCAGCAGCGTGTTGCGGCCGAACGTCCACTGCCCAAGACCGATACCGTTGTCCGTGTTCTGCGCGGCGCCGGCCTTCGCGGGGGTCATGGCATACGTCCCCGTCGGAAAGTTCTGCACACTCGTCGGGTCGATCCCGGACTCCTGCGACCAGTTCCCGAGGATGCCCGCGATGTTCGCCTTCGGCATCCCCCAACTGCTGAGTACCGAGTAGATCTCCTTGGCGTTCTTCTCCACGTTCGCCGGGACGGTGGCACCGGAACCGTTGCCGACGTTGTCCGCGTTGACGACGCACGCCGCCCTGTTCGCGTTGATGCTGCCCTCGGTCAACGCCGTCGAGTTGAGGACACCGGTCAGGACCGTGCCCAGCAGGGCCACGGTGGCGGTTATCGCGACCGCACCCGACAGCGCTGCCGCTACAGGGGCCATCGTCGCAGTGACGGTGAAGCCCAGGACCGCGCCGGCCCCCTTGGCTAGGAAGCTGCCGATCGCCATGAACGGTGCGGCGATCGCATGACCAACCGCCTTGAGGATGTTGACGAAGAGAGTCCACAGCAGCTTCCCGGCGTTGACGGCCATCGCCATGGCTGCGAAGAACATGGACTTGAGCCAGTTCAGTAAGGCCATGGCCATGACCAGGCCCATGGCCGGCGGAGCAGCAGACGCACCACCGCCGATGGCGACGCCCTTGGCCGCCTTCGCGCCCAGGCCCTCGTCGTCCTTCGTCGCACCGCGCTCGTAGCCCGTGCCGCCGACACCCAGCTCGCGCTGGTCGGCCGGCTTGGCGTCCGGGCTGCCGCCGGTGGCCTTGGACACGCCTTTGACCGTGTCCTGGGCACCCTCGACAGTGAGGTTCTTCGCTGCGCCAACGGCGGCTCCCGGAAGCCCGCCGGCCTGTGCGCCGGCCACGGCACCGGAGACAGCAGCTCCCGCGTAACGCCCGACGTTACGACGGGTCGCGCTGCTGCCGTCTCCTTCGATCGCCTTCCGGGTCGCGCCTCCGGCCAGGTTCCCGGCGACGCCGTCCATACCCTGCTTGATCGTCGCCCCGGCGTTCGCGGCCCCGGCTGTCTTGCCTGCGGTGTCTGCACTGTCCGGTACCTTCGACCCGGCCTCCGCCATCTTCGGTCGCGCGGTGTTCGCCGTGCCGGATGGGTCAGAAGGACCGGAAGGACGAGAAGGACCGGAAGGAACAGGAGGGCCGGAAGGACCGGAAGGGCCGGAAGGACCGGAAGGGCCGGAAGGGCCGGAAGGGCCGGAAGGGCCGGAAGGACGGGAAAGACGGGAAGGGCGGGAAAGACGGGAAGGGCGGGAAGGGCCGGAAGGACCGGAAGGATCAGCTTCCCGCCCCGGGAGCTGCTTGGGCACGGCGGTCTTGCCCTCAGGAGGCTTCTCGATGCCCTCCTTTCGGGTGGGCGCCGCCGCCTTCATCCTGCTGTGCCGGCGCAGGGGCGCCGCCGAATCGAGGCTCTTGGTCCCGCGACCCTGCCGGGGCATCCCCTGACTCGCCGACGTGTCCGGCTGGTCCTTCGTCGTCCCCGTCTCGGAGCTCCGATTCGGCTGGTCGGCGGCCATGCTATTTTCCTTTCCGGCTCAATCCAGGTAGCAGGATCCGACACTTCTTCGCCGCGCTCAGTGGAGCGTGGTGAGGAAGTCTTTGTCGTCACGAACGGTGCTGTTGGACTGCACGTCCCGCAGACTCACGTCCAGGCGGAGCAGGTCGAGTGAGAGGTCCGACTGGTACTTGGACTTGTTCACTGAGTAGGTTTGATACGCATGTGAAAGGTTGTTCATGATGTTCATGAGCGGGCGCATCGTCACGTCAGAGGACTGGTAGTCCTTGGTGAGGCTGGTGCCATCCGAGAGAATCCACTGCATGTCCGAGATCTGCTGAATCGTCGGATCTGACCCCTCGTCACGCTTCTTGGCGAACAACTGGGCGTAGCTCTGTCCGGCCGGCGTCAGGGCATCGAGGTAGCCGTCGTAGACGTTGCCTGTACGCCAGTTGAGGTCGAAGCCGCCGTGGGCGACGTGCTTGGTCTGCAGCGCCAGCGTCGAGACACCATCCTTTGCCTCGGCTGCGGAGACCCCCGTGATCTTGTCGGCGGCGATCGAGGCCGGAACGGTCGGCGGACGCAGGAACAACCCGTCGATCTTCGTCGTCTGCAGGTCGGACGTATAAGACCGAATCTGCGTCAGATTCGCGCGCATCTCGACGAGCTTCTGGTCCAGGGCCTTCCTGGCCTCGGTCTCCTTCTTCTTGAGTGCGACCCAGTAGTAGGCCTGCGCGGGATCGAAGGTCGGAGCGTTGAGCGCCGCGATCTTCTGGACCCCGGACGCACCGGGGTTGAAGAAGACCCGCCACTGGTCGTACTTGGTGAAGGTCTCGTCACCGGCCAGCTTGCCGCTGCTCTGCTTCGGCTGGGCTCCGGGCGCGGTGAGTTCGGCATTCGCACGGACCGTCAGATTCAACACCTGACGGTCGAAGGGCCGGTCGGCGTTCAGGAGGACCCCGATGTAGCCGGTCGAGCCGAAGGCGTAGAGGGATCCCTTGATCCCGCTGGTGCTGACCGGCTCGCTGTTGAGTGAGGTGTCCGATCCGAGCAGGAACGCCCTGTAGTCCGCGGCGTTGTACGAGATCTGAGCGGTCGGGCTGAAGTGCATCATCACGAGCGCCTTGTTGCCGCGCTCGTTGGTGTAGACCCCGTCCACGGTGCCGTCGAGATTCGTCTTCGACGTTTTGAAGTCGCTGGTGTACAGCGCCGTCTGTGACAGCGAGTCACGTCCCGCCTGGTATGCCGAGACCCCTGATGCGCCGATCGCGATCGCGCCTGTGACCGCGAAGATGCCGAAGAACACCCCAAAACGCTCGATCGCGTGGTGCGAGTCAAGCTTGAACTTCCTACTGAAGCCCAGCGCCTTGTTCCTGATCCCCATGTTCTGCTCTCTTTCGCGCCTGCACCGTGCTGCGAGCCCGGGTACGGCGAACCGGGTCGGAAGAGGCCTTGCGCCTCAATCGACCCGGTTCGCTCGATGGCTCTGTCACCGTTCGTGTGCGCAGTCCGTGACGGCCCCTTACTTGGAAGGGCCGCTCAGGAATCCGGTGACCTGGTCGAAGGTCTGCGCGATCACCGTGCCGCCGCCGAGATCCGTAATGGTCTGCTGGCCGCCGGAGCCGATCGTCGAGATCAGCGTCCAGCCGCCGGTGCCCAAAGCTCCGCCGACGAGAACGAGGAGCGCGATCGTGCCCCAGCCCTGCTGTTGGCCGGCGGACTGCGGGTTGGCCATCAGCTTCTTGATCAAGAGCACGCCGCCCCAGACCAGGCCGACAACGCCGAGCAGCATGAGTACAGAACCTCCCCAGAGCTGGACCTGGGACTTGGCGTTCTGCAGGAAGCTGGTCAGGTCCCAGGCGGCGCTCGGCAGGGGTGCCTGTGTGAGGACGGCTGCCCCGTCGGTCTTCGGCATACTTCTTTCCTCTCGCCTTTCGATTCATTCAGTGGTGTGACATCGAGTCGCAGTGCAACAAGCGCCGACTACCTACCGTGACAGGTAGTGATAGGGGTCGAGTAGGTCGCTGGCATCCATCGACTCCTCTTGCTGACTCGTATATGTGTGTATCTCGGAGTGGTTAACTTACACCATTCGAATCGTCGATCGTAGGGGTGTGCTAGATGTATCGATAGGTCATCGAAAGGGCCTCGGGGGCGAGGTGAATCGACGTCGCGGTGCGTGGTCGCGGAGGTGGCGCGCGGCCGTTGAGGTGCAGCGGGCGGCTGTGGAATCCGCAGTTCGGGATGTGTAAGGTGCTGCTCCAGCAGTGCCGGGACGTCGGCCTGCTCGATTCCGAGGTGGGCCGCCCCCGCCTGCCCTCCGTCGATCGCGATCTTGACCAGGAAGTGTCAAACCGCCATGAACCCACTGCCCGGTGACCTTTTCGCCCGTCGGCTTCGTCAAGAGCGTGAACGCCTCGGCATCAGCCAGGCAGAGCTGGCGCGCCGTATGGCCGCACTGCTTGGCGCGAACGTTGACGCCACTGCCATCACGCGCATCGAGCAGCAGACCCGTGCGGTCAGGCTCGATGAGGCGGTCACCGCTGCCGAGGCTCTCGGGGTTCCGTTGATCACACTGGTCAGCGACAACTACGCCCGGGAAAACGAGGCTGAGATCCAGAAACAGCTCGCCGAGCTCGCCATCGCGGAGCAGGAGCGGGAGAGGCTGCTGCAGAAGATCCACCGGATCACCCGGACCATCCAGCAACTCTCCGCCGAGCGGGAGGCCTTCCGCTCCCACGCGCTGAGCGTCAACCCTGAAACCGCCGCCGACCACGAGCTCGACCCGGAGACCCAGGCCGCTCTAGATGTCCGGATGCGTGATGTCCGCAACAAGCCGGCCGGAGAGGGTGCAGGCCCAGGCCCAGGCCCAGGCGCATGACGCTGTGCGGGCGGCCGAGTCCGGTGCAGCATCGCGTGCGGCGCGTCGCCGCTCACGCCGGTCGTGTGGATCCGTGCGTCGAGGGGCACATCGTCCTGGTCGGCCTTCGGTCGGCCACGGGCCCGTGCATCCGTCGGCGGATGTAGCTCCAGGCCGTGCGGCTGCACGGCCGCAGTGTCCCAAATCACCAAGACTGTCGGGCAGTTCGGATAGGATCGCAGGTATGGGAATTGACTGGGAAAACATACTCGGCACAAGCGGGAACGGTCTCGACGAGGCATACGACAGGGCGGTCTCCTCGGTCGTCTATGGCGAGACCTCGGAGGACGACCATCGGCCACTCCCGGTCGGCGAAGAGTCCGACGACACGGATGGCCTGCGCTGACCTGAGGGCGCACGCAGAGACTGCCCGATGAGCCGGGGTTGCTTGTTGGGCTTGGTCCGCTCTGGCGGGCATTGGGGATCAGAGGCTTCTGCCCCGTAATGAACCGGTGGTCAAGCGTGCCATCGGGAACCTCGCCTCGCCGTGTCCAGATGGGCGCGGCACGGGTGGCGAGAAGTTGCGCTCGGACGGCCCGGCGTCCGTCGCCGGCTTCTTCGGCGGGGCGCTGAGCTGGCCGGGGAATCGCGGGTCAGGCCGGCATAGCGGGAATCGACTTCGGCTGTCCGTTCGGGTGCAGACGCAACTGCTCCTCGCGGCCCTCGGTGCGTACTGCAGTGGCATCGTGCATCCGGCCTGGGCACTTCGCCGGCCGACCGGCCTGCCGATCATGGAGGGCGAGACTCCGAACAGGACGCGCGGGGGCGGCCGGCGGAGCCTGACCCCCGACGCCCCCCCCGATCGTTCAGGCCCGGGCCGGTGCGCACATCCTGACCCCCCGTGGTTTCCCCAGGGCGCTCGGGAGCGGGGCGCGACGATCGTGTCCCGCCTCGCCACGAACCCGCTCCGGCCAGCCGTAGTCACGCGGAAGAACGAGCGTCGGTCCCCGGGGGCCATGCGCTGCAGAGCACCTCGGTCACCCCGGCCGTTCCGGGCCATCAGGCGGTTGCCTGCCAGTTCCAGTGCCCGGACCACTGCCATCTCGGATACCGCGACCACGGCTGTCGTCGGCTGAGCCATTATCTCTACACAGCTGTGCGTCGCTCGCGCCAGGCCGCGATCTCACGGCCCAGATTGGGGGACCTGCTGTAACGCCCTGAGGGTCTCCCATAGCAGCAGGGCCCACGTCTCTGGCAGCCTGTCAAATAGCGGGCCTCCGATCCACCTGGCCAAGGGTGAATCCACCGGCGGCGTCTGCCTGCTTGGGGGGCTCCTGCGCTCCTTGGCCGATAGGCTGGATCTGGCCTTAAGTGCACGGGCGAGGAGCTTCCTGCTGCTGCTCGTCGAACCGGCTGCGGGGCCGAACGTCCGGAACACCATCGCGCACGATCTGTGGGAGTCGCTTCCCCTGCGCCACCGGACCGCGGTGGTCCTGTTGGCTGCGTTGATCTTCCTCGGCGCGGCATCGGCCGGCTCGACCAGCAAAGCAGAAGGGTGAGGCCGCTTCGGCCTGGGCATCATCGCCCAGGTGGCCACCGGGGCGCAGGTCGGGCGTGTCCCGTTCTGATCACCGCTGTGCGTAGACATGACGGCCAGGCCGCGGACGGGAGAGGCCCACGAGGTGGCCGCCGCAGCCGCGAGGACGAGCGCGTCCGTCAGAAGGGGCGCTTCGACTCCCGCGATGGCGGCGACGCTGCCTGCAGTTAGGGCGTCGAGGGACCTGCCGCCGGTGACCAGCCAGATCGACGTCTGCTGGTTCCGAGAGCTCCGGGGCTCACTTGCTCGCGGACCACACGGACAGTCGCCCTCGCGCAGGCGGCCAACTGCGCAGGATGTTGCCGTGCGAAAACCCTCAGCTTGGGGACCAGTGCTGGGGACCAGGGCGGTCAGAGCGGGTCAGATGACGGCCACTGCCGTGACCGGCAGCGAACGAGGTGCACGCAGCCCCATGAGGTGGCCAGGCAGGGGCACCAGCTGCCGTGACCTGGTCAGCGTCGGGGTTCAAGTCGTGTTGCCGGAGGTATTCGAAGCCGAGCTCCGCGACGTCATCGTCCCAGTGGGTGGCGTCGCGCAGGACCGCGGTGGAGATGCGACCGCTGCGCGGTCCCAAGAAATTCCGGACATCGGGGCGTTGCCGACGGCCGGCAGTCGTCGGGCAACCATCGGCCGGACCTTCTCGATGAGGGCTACCTTGCGGCCCGCTGTCCCTCGGTGCCCTTGGTGCCCGTGTCGACCAGCTCGCCCGGGGCTGGGGTGCTCGGTCGGCCTCTGGTGTGACGCAGGCCGCGGCGTAGCCCGCCGTCGGCCGGACCAGGCAGGTGCGGCAGGTTCCACCGGCCTCTGCCGCTGAAGTCTCTTCCCGTCCGGCGGCAGGGACCTTCGGCCATGAGGAGGCCCGGACGGGCCCTCTCCCGGCAGGGGCTGCGGTGTCAGCGTAGAGCTGTCCCCCAGTGGCATTCGGCGAGGAGGAGCCATGGAAGGCAACAGAAGCGGTCCGGAATCCGGATCGGTCATCGTCGGCGTCGACGGGTCCGATCGGGCCCGGCGGGCGGCGCTCTGGGCCTCGGACGAGGCCGCACGGCGCCGACGCCCCCTGCACGTCGTGTACGGATCCGACGTCGACGGCCGGGTCCTGTACCTCTCGGCCGATGACAAGGAACGGGTCCGCGCCGCGGGCCGTGAACTGCTGGAAGGCACGGCCGAAGCCGCGCAGAACCGGCATCCCGCGCTGTCCGTCACGACGGAGTACAGCCGCAGCGGGCCCGTCATGAGCCTGCGCAGGGCCGCGTCCACCGGGGGCACCCTCGTCGTCGGCGACCGAGGCCGGGGCGGCTTCGACTCCCTGTCGGTGGGCTCGGTCGGGCTCGAGGTCGCCGCAGAGGCCCGCACGCCCGTGATCGTCGTTCGGGGGAGCGAGAACGAGGCCGCGCACGGTGTCGTGCTGGCCGCCGTGCGCGACGAGCGCGACCTCGATTGTGTCCGCCACGCCGCGCGAGCGGCGGAGCTGCGCAAGGCCTCGCTGAGGCTGCTGCACGTACGGAACATGTTCCAGTCCGTCGGCTCCGTGGCGAGGAGGGTGCTCGGCGACGACCATGAGCTGAGCCTCACGGCCGTCGCCGGGCAGATCCGGGACGAGTACCCGTCGTTGAGCGTCCAGGCGGACGCCGACGAAGGTGTGTCCGTGGCCAGTGTTCTCGTGGAGGCGTCCCGCCATGCGGACCTGCTGGTCATGGGCGGGCGCCGGTCGCCCGACCGCATCGGTCGCACCCTGGGGCACGTGACCCACAGCCTCGTGCACCACGCGCACTGTCCCGTCGAACTCATCCCGCGGCACAGCGGCGACCACAGGAATGAGGCGTCATGACCACCACCAGTGAGCCCTGCGAAATCCTCCTCCGTATCGACCCGGCAAGGAACTGGTACGCGTCCCTGACCCGGGCGGCGGAAGAGGCCCGACGGCGCGGGCTGGGGCTCCGGATCGTCATGGCCGCGCCTTCGGTGGAGGAGACGCCTCACGCCGAGGATGCGCGAGGCGGCGCCACCACGAGTGTTGCGGAGACGGACACCCTCCAGGAGAGGTCCCGCTCGGCTCGCGAGACCGAGCGCACCGCCCGGTAGGAGCCCTGCCCGGCCGTGGGCGCGGGGCCGCGGGCGGTGGCCCCGCGCCTCATCGGCGGAGACCACCCCGGCCAGGGACTGGGCGGGGTGCCCTTCGCCGCTGGAGGTTCGGCCGGGTCGGGGCAATCGGGTGAGGACCGCTTACGCCCGCCGACGAGGGACGGCCTCTTCGTACGGCGGGAGGGCGGCGAGCGATGGGCCGCCCGTGCCTATTCGGCGGCGGGAACGGGATGCCGGCTCGGCGGAGTCAGCGTGTGGCTGGCGATGACCGCGGCCTGGACGCGGCGTTCGACGCCGAGCTTGGTGAAGAGCCGGGAGATGATGTTCTTGACGGTCTTCTCGGAGAGGTAGAGCCGTTTGCCGATCTCGCGGTTGGTGAGCCCTTCGCTGACCATGACCAGGATCTCCTTCTCCCGGTCGGTGAATCCGGGCAGACCGGGGACCTGCTCCTCCGCGGGGACGTCACCGCGCATCCTGGCCATCAGGCGGGTGGTGGCTCCGGGGTCGAGCATCGACTGGCCTGCGGCGACGGTGCGCACGGCGGTGACGAGGTCGGTGCCGGTGATCTGCTTCAGTACGTAGCCGGACGCGCCGGCCATGACCGCGTCCAGTAGCGCTTCCTCATCGTCGAACGACGTCAGCATCAGGCAGGCGAGTTCCGGCATCCGCGAGCGCAGTTCACGGCAGACGCTGACCCCGTCGCCGTCCTGGAGCCGGACGTCGAGGACCGCGACCTGGGGGCGCAGCGCGGGGATCCGGACCAACGCCTGCTCGGCCGTGGACGCTTCACCGACCACGGTCAGGTCGGGCTCGGCGTCCAGCAGGTCGTGCACGCCCCGGCGTACGACTTCGTGGTCGTCGAGGAGGAAGACGCTGATGGGCGTCTTCGCGGGTGACGGGGCGTCGCTGGCGGTCATTACGCAACTCCTTGGCTGGGTACGTCCGGCACACGCGCGAACTCCTGCATGGTGCCCCGCCCGAGAGCCGATCGGACAGGGCCGAACGGCCCTCCTCGTACCCGCCCGCAGGCCGTCGGGGCGGGTACGAGGATGAGGGCCGGCCGCGACCACGCGAAGGCCGCCCGTTGGCTCGTGTGCGACGACGAACCCGGAGGTCCTTCGACAGCGGAAGCTGTTGATGCGGGCCGATTGACACCGGTCCGGTGCGGTGCTGCCTCAGGCGTGCGGTACGACCGCGACCGGAGCGGCGGAATGGTGGAGCACGGCGTGGGCGACGGGCCCGAGGTGAGTACCGATCGCCGAGCGGCGGATCCGTCGGCCGACGACCACCAGCGAGGCATTGGCCGAGGCCTCGACGAGGTGGCCGGCGGCCCGGCCCACCGAGCACTCCTCCTCCACCCGGACCTCGGGGTACTTGCCCCGCCAGGGTCGCAGCGCGTCCCTCAGCGCGATGGCCGTACCTGCCGCCATGCCGTCCCGTACCTCGGGGGCGATCAGCGCGGGGTCGAAGCCGTAGGCGGGCGGCATGCTCCATCCGTGGACCACGCGCAGCGGGGCCCGGCGCGCGGCCGCCGCGCCGAAGGCGTATGCGAGGAGCTCGTCACACGGGCGCGCGAGGTCCAGCCCCAGCACGACCGGCAGGCAGGCACCTTCCTGCGGCCCGCTGCCGTCGGGCGTCGGCAGGTGGGCGCTGTCCGTCCAGGAGCCGGTCCGCACGACGACCACCGGGCGTTCGGCGTGGGCGAGTACGGCCTGGGACACGGATCCGACGAGGAATCCCGTCGTCGCCCCCAGCCCGCGGGAGCCGAGGACCAGTACTTCGGCTTCCCGCGCGGCGTCGGTCAGGACCGTCAGCGGCTGCCCGTCCACCTGCTCCGTGGTTATCTCCAGGTCGGGGTGACGCCCTGTCAGCTGCTGGAAGGCGTCCCGCGGGATGCGCTCGCCCCAGTACTCGGTCGAGGCCGGGGCAGGGGCCGAGGTCCCGGCGGGCGATGCGTAGCCGTAGGGCGGGGCCCAGTGCTCCACCGCGTGCAGCAGCTTGAGCGGGAGCCGGCGGAGCCGGGCCTCGTGCGCGGCCCACTCGGCGGCGGTTGATGATGCGGGGGATCCGTCCAGGCCCACGACGACCATACGTGACATGGTGTTCCTCCAGGAACGTGTGCGAGAGAGCGACCGCCGTCGGCGGCGCGTCTTCCACCCTCCCGCTCCGCGCGGTGGAGGGACGACGGTCCGGGCGGCCCTGGGCGCGGGGCCGAACGTCCTTCCCCCGGGCCCGCCTCCACCGGCTACCGGGGCCCGCCGAAGGACCTCCGGACCGACGTTCCCGGCCACGCCTCGATGCCCGTCTGAACCGCAGGCCGGCCGGGCACCGGGCGGGTCGGGCTCAGCCGAGGGCCGCGCCCAGGACCATGAATCCGCCGGTCGCCAGGAGCAGGGTGCCCATCAAGGGCGCGATGAAGCGGAGGTACTGGTCGTAGCGGATCTTTGCCAGGGCCAGGCCGCCCATGACCACGGCCGAGGTCGGGGTGATCAGGTTCACCCAGCCGGATGCCGACTGGTACGCCGTGACCACCAGGGACCGGCTGACGCCGGCGAAGTCGGCGAGCGGGGCCAGGATCGGCATGGCGAGGGCCGCGTGGCCGGACGAGGACGGTACGAGGAACGCCAGGGGGAGGTTGACCAGGAACACCAGCACCGCGAAGGCCCCGTGGGAAGTGCCCGAGACAGCGCTGTGCAGGCCGTTCAGGATGGTGTCGGTGACGGCGGCGTTGTTCATGATCACGGTGACCCCGCGGGCCAGTATGACGATCACGGCTGCGCCGACGAAGTCCCCGGCTCCACGGGTGATCGCCTCGGCCGTGCCCTGCTCGCCCAGGCCGCCGATCAGGCCCACCGCGACGGCGGCGACGATGAACAGGGCGGCCAGTTCCGGGAAGTACCAGCCGAGCGTCGGCAGGAAGGTGACACCCAGGTCCGCCCACGGGACGACCGCGAAGATCATGAAGAGGAACGTCGTGGCGAAGACGCCGAGGACGGCGCGGTGCCGGCCCGTGAGGGCGAGCACCTCCTCGTCCTGTTCTGCGAGGGCACGGTCCTCGTCGGTGAACGGGATCAGCGAGCGCGCGGGGTCGGCCAGGACGCGCTTGGCGTACCGGACCACGTACCAGGCCGCGATGGCCGTCAGGGACACCCACATGGCCAGCCGCAGCAGGATGCCGTCACCCGTGCCGATGCCCGCGCTGTCGGAGGCGACACCGGTCGCGAAGGGGTTGACGGTGGAGGTCAGCGTCCCCACCCCGGCACCCACCATGATCACGGCGGCCGCCACCATCCGGTCGTAGCCGAGGGCGAGCATCAGCGGGATCACCAGCCCGTAGAAGCCGAGCGTCTCCTCCGCCATCCCGTACGTGGTCCCGCCCAGTGAGAACACCGCCACGAGGGTCACGAGCAGGAGGGTCCGGTGTCCGTGCAGGCGGTGTGCGAGGCGGGCCACGCCGAGGTTGAGCGCACCCGTGCGCATGGTCACGGCGATGAACGCGCCCACCGCCAGGATGAACAGGAAGACTCCGGCGGCGCCCGCGAACGACCCGGTGGCGCCCGGCGTGGTCAGCCCGGTCCCGGCATCGGTGACCCCGTACAGGCCGTTGACGGGTGACAGGAAAAGGTCCTTGAGCCGGTCGAGGAAGTCCGAGGTCCGCTCCACCGCGTGGTAGGTGCCGGGAATCGGAGTGCCGTCCGGCGTGGTGTCGTAGCGGCCCGCCGGTATGACGAAGGTCAGGGCCCACACGGCGACGGTCACGACCACCAGCACCGTGAAGGCGGAGGGGAAGCGCAGCCTGCGTCTGCCGTCCCCGGACGGTGCGGGGGCGGCGTCGGGGCCCGGGCCGGGCTCGTCGGGGCCGTCGATCCCGCGGCCCACCGTGGGAGTCGTGCTGGTGGTCATCTCTGTTCCTCGGGTGTGAGGGTGCCGTCCTGGAGGGGACGGCCGCTGGGGGTGACGACGGTGCCGGCGGCGCCGTCGAGGATGGCCCGGGCGTCTTCGAGGGCGCCGATCGCGGCAGTTCCGCCCGTCAACTCCACGAAACGGCAGGCGGCTTCGACCTTCGGGCCCATGGACCCGGCCGGGAAGCGCTGCGCCCGCAGGCGGGCGGGGGTGGTGTGCCGGATGGGCTCGGCGTGCGGCGTGCCGTGGCCGAGTTCGACGTACGGGACATCGGTCAGCAGCAGCAGGACGTCGGCGTCCAGGGCTTCGGCCAGCAGGGCGGCGGTGAGGTCCTTGTCCACCACGGCCTCGACGCCCGACAACAGCCCCTGCTCGTCGCGGACCACCGGGACTCCGCCGCCGCCCGCGCAGACGGCGATCGCGCCGGAGTCGAGCAGCAGGCGGACGAGTCGGGTCTCGACGACGCGCTGGGGGCGGGGCGAGGGTATGACCCGCCGCCAGTGTTCGCCGTCCGGCTTGACCGTCCAGCCGCGTTCGGCGGCGAGGCTGTGGGCCTCTGCCCGCTCGTAGACCGGTCCGACGAACTTCTCGGGGTCGGCGAAGGCTGGGTCGGCGGCGGAGACGAGGGTCTGGTTGAGCAGGGCGCAGACCTGCCGGCCGGGCAGCGCGTTCTGCAGGCTCTGCAGCAGCCAGTAGCCGATCATCCCCTGGGTCTCCGCGCCCAGGACGTCGAAGGGGTACGGGCTGCTCAGCGAGCGGTCCGCGGCGCTCTGCAGGGCGAGTACGCCGACCTGCGGGCCGTTGCCGTGCGTGATGACCAGCTCGTGCCGGGCGGCCAGCGGGGCGAGCGCGGCGACGGCCTTGTGGACATTGGCGAGTTGAGGGGCGGCATCCGGCCGGTCGGAACGGTGCAGGAGGGCGTTGCCGCCCAGGGCGATGACTACACGCATCAGGAGTTCTCCGTCGATCGGGCCCAAGGGGGTCAGTCGGTGAGGGTGGCGACGAGGACGGCCTTGATCGTGTGGAGCCGGTTCTCCGCCTGGTCGAACACGATCGAGTGGACCGACTCGAAGACCTCGTCCGTGACCTCCATGGCCGTCATGCCGGTCCGCGCCGCGATCCGGGCTCCGACGGTGGTGTCGCTGTCGTGGAAGGCGGGCAGGCAGTGCATGAACTTCACCTGCGGATTGCCTGTCGCCTTCAGCACGTCCATCGTTACCCGGTAGGGCCGAAGCAGCGCGATCCGCTCGTCCCACAGCTCCGCCGGCTCACCCATGGACAGCCATACGTCGGTGTAGACGAAGTCGACTCCGGCCACCCCCTCGGCCACGTCCTCGGTGAGGGTGATCCGCGCCCCGGTGGATGCCGCCACCTCGCGTGCCTCGGCCACCACTTCGGGGGTGCCGGCCAGCGCGGCGGGACCGACCATGCGGACGTCCATGCCGAGCATCGCGGCAGTGATCAGCAGGGAGTTGCCGACGTTGTTGCGCGCGTCGCCGAGGTAGGCGAACGACACCTGCTCCAGCGGCTTGTCGGTGTGCTCCCGCATGGTGAGCACGTCGGCGAGGGACTGGGTGGGGTGCCACTGGTCGGTCAGCCCGTTCCACACCGGGACTCCGGCGTACCGGGCCAGCTCCTCGACCAGCCGCTGGTCGCTGCCCCGGTACTCGATGCCGTCGTAGTAGCGGCCGAGCACCCGGGCGGTGTCCTTGATGGACTCCTTGTGGCCGAGTTGGGAACTCGCGGGCTCGAGGTAGGTGACGTGCGCGCCCTCCTGGTGCGCGGCCACCTCGAAGGCGCACCGGGTGCGGGTGGACGTCTTCTCGAAGATGACGGCGATGTTCTTGCCGTTCAGTTGCTTGTGGTCATTGCCGGCGCAACGGGCGGCCTTCAGCTGCTCGGACAGTTCCAGGAGGTGGCGGAACTCGGCCGGGGTGAGGTCGAGTTCCTTGAGGAAGGGGCGGTGGCGCAGGTCGGCGGTCATGGTGACTCCTTCGGACGTACGGAAACTTCGGAGGCCTGCGGTGCGTGCGGTCGGCGGCTGCGAGCGCGGCGTCAGGCCGCTTCCCGTTCAACGGGGCAGCTCATGCAGCGCGGACCGCCGCGCCCCCGCCCGAGCTCGCTGCCGCGGATGGTGATGACCTCGATCCCGTTCCTGCGCAGATGGGTGTTGGTGGTGACGTTGCGCTCGTAGGCGACGACCACGCCGGGTTCCACGGCCAGCACGTTGCAGCCGTCGTCCCACTGCTCGCGCTCGGCGGAGCGGATGTCCTGGACGGGCGCGAGGACGTTGATCTTCTCCAGGCCCAGCGCGTCGGCCATCGCCTGGTCGAGTTCCTCGGGGAGGTGATCGGTGATCTTCACCCCTTGGCCGTCGTGGCCGGGCTCGATGGTGCAGGACCGCAGCGGGCCGAGGCCCGCGTAGCGGGTGAAGGTGTCGCCGCTGACCATGGTCATCACCGTGTCCAGGTGCATGGAGCTTCGGGCCTTGGGCAGGTCGAGGGCGATCACGCGGCGTGCGGATCCCGCGGCGAACATGCGCAGCGCGAGTTGTTCGACGGCCTGGGGCGTGGTGCGCTCGCTCACGCCGATCAGTACGGCGCCGTTGCCGATGACCAGCACGTCGCCGCCTTCGATGGTGGCGGGGAAGCCTGCCTGCCCGTCCGACCACCGCCGGTGCTCCCCCTTTTCGAACAGCGGGTGGTGGCCGTAGATCGCCTCGAAGTGGACGGTCTCGCGGCGCCGCGCCCGCTTGCGCATCGGGTTGACGCTCACGCCGTCGTACACCCAGCACGAAGTGTCGCGGGTGAAAAGGTGGTTGGGCAGCGGAGCCAGCACGAAGTCATCCGGCGCCATGGTGTGCAGCCGTATGCTCACCGTCGCCCCGGTACGGGCCAGCAGCTCGCCCTTGGTGATACCGCCGACCAGGCAGTCCGCCAGCTCGCCCGGATCCATGGCGTCGAAGGCGCCACGGATCCGGTCGGTGGCCAGCGGTCCGAACTCGCGCTCGTCGACGACCCGGTCCAATACCACGGCGCGGGCCGCGGGCAGGGCGAGGGTCTCGGTGAGCAGGTCCCCGAAGAGATGGACCCGGACCCCGCGGTCGCGCAGGGTGTCCGCGAACGCGTCGTGTTCCTCCCTGGCCCGCTTGACCCACAGGACGTCATCGAAGAGCAGTGCGTCCTTGTTCGTCGGGGTGAGTCGTTTGAGCTCCAGATCGGGCCGGTGCAGGATGACCTGCTTCAGCCGGCCGGTCTCGGAGTCCACGTGGAAGGGCATGGCTCGATACCTCGGGGGTGCGGTGGACTGTGACGGTCGCCCGATGCCTGCCGCGGGTCGTGTGCGGTGGACCGTACGCACGGTCGGTTCGATTGCGCTGGAGCCCACTTCCCAGCAGGACCGGGGGATGCCTGAACCCTGTCACCGCACCCCTGCCACCGGCGGCCGGCAACGGTCCCTGCGGTGTGACCCAACGGCCCCGTTCCGCGGGACTCTTGGCCCTGCCCGGCGAGGGCCGTTCGGCCCCGGCTCGGGGGCGGATCCCGCCGGGCGCAGGCAGGGGTGGTCAAGGAGGTGACGCCTCGGGTGCGGGCTGCGGGGAGAAGAAGTCCTCTGTCCTGCATGCCCGATGACGGACGCGGGCAGTGCGGGCAGCCGGGCCGTCTCCACCGTCCGTCCGCCCCGGGTGACGCAGCCGGTCCCCGGAGCGCCGCCCCCGTCGGGTGCGCCGCCCGCCTGCGGTGGTTCCTCCAGGATGCGGATGTCCCAGCCCTGCATGCCCGCGTTCCCTGCGGGGCAGACCGCCGCGGCCGGCGAGGCGATTCCGCCACCGACCGGATACGCCCGGGGCTCCCGCGTTTCGTCCGACATGGCCAAGCCTTTCGACGGACGGGGAGCCTCCCCCTGTTCCGCTCGGGCGACTCCCGTGCCGGCATGGCCCGCAGGGGTCTCCTCAGGCGCTGCTGTCCGCGGACGACGGCGAAAGCGCGGCGCGGCCGGCCTCCAGTCGGGCGACCGGCACGCGGAACGGGGAGCAGGAGACGTAGTCCAGCCCGGCCGCGTGGAAGAAGTGCACGGAAGCGGGGTCGCCGCCGTGCTCCCCGCAGACCCCGATCGTCAGGTCCGGCCGGCTTGCCCGGCCCTCCGCGACGGCGATCTCCACGAGCCGGCCCACGCCTTCGCGGTCGATCGTCTCGAAGGGCGACCGTTCGAAGACGCCCCGGTCCTGGTACGTCGGGAAGAACGCCGCTTCGGCGTCGTCGCGCGAGCAGCCCCACGTGGTCTGGGTCAGAAGGTTCGTCCCGAGGCAGAAGAAGTGCGCGTCACGGGCGATCCGGCCTGCGGTCAGCGCCGCCCTCGGCAGTTCGATCACCGTCCCCACGGGGCAGTCGAGCGCGATCCCGCTTTCCTCGGAGACATCGGCGAGCACCGCGTCGACCTCGTCCCGTACCAGGCGCAGCTCCCGGGCGTCGTTCACGAGCGGGACCATGATCTCCGCGCGGGGGTCGCCGCCGGCCCGCTTGCGGGCGACGACGGCCTCGGCGAGGGCCCGTACCTGCATGGCCACCAGCCCGGGAACCACCAGACCCAGCCGTGCGCCGCGCAGCCCGAGCAACGGGTTCGACTCGTGCATCCGCTCCACGGCCGCCAGCAGTTCGCGGTCCCGTGCGGCGGGGGTCCGGTCGGCCGCCTCCTCCCGGGCGATCCGGACGGCGAGTTCGGTCCGGTCGGGCAGGAACTCGTGCAGCGGCGGATCGAGCAGTCGCACGGTGACCGGCAGTCCGTCCATCGCCTCCAGGATGCCGGTGAAGTCCTCCCGCTGCAGGGGCATCAGCGCCGCCAGTGCCCGCGTGCGCCCGGCGTCGGTGCCGGCCAGGATCACGGCCTCGACCAGGGGGCGCCGCTCGCCCAGGAACATGTGCTCGGTCCGGCACAGGCCGATGCCCCGGGCGCCGAACCGCCGGGCGCGGGCGGCGTCTTCGGGGGTGTCGGCGTCGGCCCGGACCTCGAGGCGCCGCGCCGAGTCCGCCAGGGCCATCAGCCGGTGCACGTCGTGGACGATCTGCCGGGCTTCGTCTTCGGGCGCCCGTCCGCCGGCCTCGAAGTACTGCGTGACCTCCGACTCGGCCAGCGGCACGGCGCCCAGCCGCACCACGCCCTGTGTCCCGTCCACGGAGACGACCGTGCCCTCGGTGAGGGTCACCCCGTCCGCCGTGGTGAGGCACCGCCGCGCCAGGTCCACGGTGATGCCCCCGGCCCCGCACACGCAGACCTTGCCCATGCGTCGTGCCACGACCGCCGCGTGGCTGGTCTTCCCGCCCCGGGCGGTCAGCACCGCCTGGGCGGCGATCATGCCGGGCAGGTCGTCGGGGGTGGTCTCCTGCCCTACGAGGACCACCTGTTCACCGGCTCCGGCCCGGCGGACCGCCTCGGCCGAATCGAACACGACGGCGCCCACGGCGGCTCCCGGCGACGCGGGAACCCCGCGCGCGACCACCTCGCCCACGTCCGGGGCCGAGGTGTCGAACCGGGGGGACATCAGGTGGGCCAGGGCGTCGCCGTCCACCCGGTCCAGCGCCTGCGACGGTGAGATCAGGCCTTCGTCGGCCAACTGGGCGGCGATGCCGAAGGCGGCCTCGGCGGTGCGCTTGCCGACACGGGTCCGGAGCATCCACAGCTTCCCGCGCTCGATGGTGAACTCGATGTCGCACATGTCCTGGTACCGGCCCTCCAACCGGGCCATGTGGGCGCCCAGTTCCTTGTAGGAGCCGGGGTCGAGGTCCGCCAGCCGCTGGAGGGGCACCGTGTTGCGGATGCCGGCCACCACGTCCTCGCCCTGGGCGTTGGACAGGTACTCGCCGTAAACGCCCGGCCGTCCGGTGGCCGGGTCCCGGGTGAAGGCGACGCCGCTCCCGGAGTCGGGCCCGAGGTTGCCGAAGACCATGCTCTGGATGCAGACGGCGGTGCCCAGGTCCTCGGGGATGTGCTCGCGGCGGCGGTGGGTCCGGGCCCGCTCGCCGTTCCACGAGGAGAAGACGGCGAGGACCGTGCGCCGCAGCTGCTCGGCCGGGTCCTGCGGGAACTCCTCACCGGTCCGCTCCGCGATCAGGTCCTTGAACGACTCGACCAGCCGGATCATGTCCACGGTGTCGAGCCGACTGTCGTCGGCAGCCTCGTGCTCCCGCTCCAGGTCGCCGATCAGGGCCTCGAACAGTGCACTGTCCACCCCCATGACCGTGCTGCCGAACATCTGCACCAGCCGCCGGTACGAGTCCCAGGCGAAGCGCTCGCGCTCGGGCGTCTTGCCGAGCCCCAGGACCGCCAGATCGTTCAGCCCGATGTCCAGGACCGTGTCCATCATCCCGGGCATCGTGTACCGGGCCCCGGACCGTACGGACAGCAGCAGCGGGTCGTCGACCTGCCCGAGCCGCCTGCCCGCCGCACGTTCCAGGGCCGCCAGGTGCCGGGCGATCTCGTCGTCGAGCCCCTCCGGCGGCGCACCGGTGGCGAGGAAGACGCGGCAGGCCTCGGTGGTGACGGTGAAGCCCGGCGGTACGGGCAGGCCCATGCGGGCCATCTCCGCGAGATCGGCACCCTTGCCGCCGAGCAGCCCGGCCATCTCCCGGCTGCCCTCGATGAAGTCGTACACGTAGGTCGTCATCGTGCCTGCCCGTCTTCTCGGGGGATGCCGGTCGTCATCTCCACCCTGAGCGCGGGGCGCCCACTGCGGGAGGGCCCAGTGGTCCCCATCGGGGCCCGACCGGTCCCGTCGGGCGTGGCTCCGGAGCCCGGGCGTCCTCGTCAGTGGGGCCAGGACCAGCCGGTGATCTCCGGGAGGTCGGTGCCGTGGGCGCGGATCCAGTCGTGGTGGCGGATCCGCTGGTCGGCCATGGTCTGACGGAGGGCGGCGGCGCGGCCGGTGGCGAGTCCGGGGACGCGGTCGATGACGTCCATGACGAGCCGGTACCGGTCGAGGTCGTTGCGTACGACCATGTCGAAGGGCGTGGTCGTGGTCCCCGACTCCTTGTAGCCGCGTACGTGCAGGTGCGGGTGGCCGGTGCGGCGGTAGGCCAGCCGGTGGATCAGCCAGGGATAGCCGTGGTACGCGAAGACCACCGGCTTGTCCGGGGTGAACAGGGCGTCGTACTCGGCGTCCGTCATACCGTGCGCATGCTCCTCGCGGGGCATCAGGCGGGCGATGTCCACGACGTTGACCACCCGTACGGCCAGGGAGGGCAGGTGCTCGCGCAGCAGTGCGGCGGCGGCGAGGACCTCCAGGGTGGGTACGTCGCCGGCGCACGCGAGCACGACGTCGGGCGCGGCGGAGCCGTGGTCCGTCCCCGCCCACTCCCAGATCCCCGCCCCGCGGGCGCAATGGGTGCGCGCCTGGTCGATCGAAAGCCAGTCGTGACACGGCTGCTTCCCGGCGACGATCACATTGACCCGGTCCCTGCTGCGCAGGGAACGGTCCGCCACGACGAGCAGGGTGTTGGCGTCCGGAGGCAGGTAGACCCGGACGACATCGGGGCTCTTGTTGAGGACGTGGTCGACGAATCCGGGGTCCTGATGGGAGAAGCCGTTGTGGTCCTGGCGCCAGACGTGAGAGGTGAGCAGGTAGTTGAAGGAGGCCAGGGGAGCCCGCCAGGGCAGCTCACGCGAGGTCTTCAGCCACTTGATGTGCTGGGCCACCATCGAGTCGACGATGTGGGCGAAGGCCTCGTACGTGGAGAAGAGCCCGTGGCGGCCGGTGAGGAGGTAGCCCTCCAGCCAGCCCTGGCAGAGGTGTTCGGACAGGATCTCCATGACCCGGCCGTCCTGGGACAGGTGGCGGTCGGTGGGCTCGGCGAGGGCCTGCCAGGCCTTGCCCGTGACCTCGTACAGTCCGTCGAGCCGGTTGGAGGCCGTCTCGTCGGGCCCGAAGACCCGGAAGTCCCGCCGTCCCGCCGTGTCGCGCATGACCTGGGTGAGGAGGCGCCCCAGCACCCGGGTCGGTTCGTGGAGGGTGGCCCCCGGCTTCTCCACGGGTACGGCGCAGCCGTCGAGCGGGTGAAGGGGGAGAGGCCTCAGCAGGCGGCCCCCGTTGGCGTACGGGCTCGCGCCGAGGCGCCTGCCTCCCTCCGGCACACACGCCAGCACGTGAGGCAGCGGCCGCCCGTCGGCGTCGAAGAGCTCCTGCGGCCGGTACGAACGCAGCCAGTCCTCCAGTTGCTTCAGGTGCGCGGGGTTCTCGCGTACGGCGGCCAACGGGACCTGGTGGGCCCGCCAGGTGCCCTCGACCGGGTCGCCGTCGACGGTCGCCGGGCCCGTCCACCCCTTGGGAGTGCGCAGGACGATCACGGGCCAGCGCGGGCGGTCCCGCCCGGGGTCCGCACCCGCCGCGCGCGCCTCCCGCTGGATCAGCGCGATGCGATCCACGGCATGGTCCAGGGCGCGGGCCATGGCCTGGTGGACGTGGGCCGGATCGCTGCCGGTGACGTACAGCGGGTCGTGCCCGTAGCCCCGCAGCAGGGCGTCCAGCTCGCCGTCGGGGATCCGGGACAGTACCGTCGGGTTGGCGATCTTGTACCCGTTGAGGTGCAGGATCGGCAGGACGGCTCCGTCGTGGACCGGGTCGAGGAACTTGTTCGAGTGCCAGGAGGCGGCCAGCGGCCCGGTCTCGGCCTCGCCGTCGCCGATGACGCAGGCGACCAGGAGGCCGGGGTGGTCGAAGGCGGCGCCGTAGGCGTGCGCGAGGGAGTAGCCGAGCTCGCCCCCCTCGTGGATCGAGCCGGGGGTCTCGGGCGCGACATGGCTCGGCACCCCGCCGGGGAAGGAGAACTGCCGGAACAGCGTGCCCATGCCGGCGGCGTCCCGCGTCACCCCCGGGTAGGTCGCGGAGTAGGTGCCCTCCAGCCAGGAGTTGGCGAGGACGGCGGGTCCGCCGTGCCCCGGACCCCAGACACACAGGGCGTCCAGCGACCGCTCCTTGATCACGCGGTTGAGGTGGGTGTGCACGAGGTTGAGGCCCGGCGAGGTGCCCCAGTGGCCGAGCAGCCGGGGCTTGATGTGCTCGGGCCGCAGGGGCTCGGCCAGCAGCGGATTGTCCATGAGATAGATCTGTCCGGCCGCCAGGTAGTTGGCGGCGCGCCAGTGGGCATCCAGTTCCGGGATCGGGTACGCGGTCATGTCCGCTCCTCGGTGCGGCGGTCCGGGACGTTCGCCGGCTGACCCGGCACCGACACCCTGTGCCCGGTCCGACCCGCGGCGGCAGGGGAGGACCGGCCCTCGCAGGGGGACCGTCGGCCCTTCTTCGGGCCTGCCCCGGGGAGGGAAGGTGAAGCAGGTTGCGCCGGTTCCCCCGGCCGGTGCAACACCAGCCCCACCATCCCCGTGAATCCGCTTGATCGCGAAAGGACGAGATACGTGAATCGCACCCTGGTCGTCGGAGTCGACGGATCTCCCGAAAGCCTGGCCGCCGCAGACTGGGCCGCACGCGAAGCCGTGCGCCGGGACGTGCGGCTGCGACTCGTACACGCCTGGCTCTGGCAGCCGCTCGACCTGCCCCTGACCCAGGACCGGGAGTCCGCGGCACGCCGTGCGCAGGACATCCTCGAGGCGGCCGAGGCCGACCTGGCCGACCGGTACCCCCGGCTGGAGCTGTCGGCGGACGTAGTGCAGGACGCGACCGTGCCGGCCCTGCTGCGGGCCGGAAAGGAGGCCGGGACGCTGGTCATCGGCTCCCGGGGCCACGGCGCCGTCCTCGGATTCCTGCTGGGCTCCTACGGCCAGCAGGTCATCGCCGCCGCGGAGTGCCCCGTCGTCTCGGTGCGCAAGGCACATGGAGCGCCGGCTCCCGGCACCGGGGAGGGCGAAGTCGTCGTCGGGCAGCAGGGCGGCGTGGCGGAGTGCGGCGACGTACTGCGGTTCGCCTTCGAGGCGGCAGCCGCCCGTGACGCCACGCTGCGAGCCGTACGCGCCTGGAGCCTGCCCCCGGTCTACGGCTACAGCCCGGGATCGATGTGGCTCGCCGACCAGTTCGGGGGTCTGGAGCCGTACGAGAAGGCGGCGCTGGAGCAGGCGCTGGAGCCGTGGCGGCAGAAGTACCCCGAGGTGGAGGTCGTCGAACACGTTGAGATGGGCAGCGGGGCGGAAGTGCTGTTGTCGGCGGCCTCGCATGCCGAGCTGCTCGTCGTCGGACGGCAGGTCCGCCGGTCGCCGATGGGGCCGAGGACCGGCTCCGTGGCCCACGCCGCGCTCCACCACGCACGCTGCCCGGTCGCCGTCGTACCGCATGTCTGAGGCCGTGAGCCCGAGGCCATGACGCCTCGGGACGGCGTGGGAGCCCGGGGGTCGGCGGCGGACGCCGGTTCGTTCGGCCCGGCTGCGGTGCGCGGGCGCGAGGGAGGCTGGGGCCCGCACATGAACGGACCGATGGGCCCGGACGGAGGGCGCGTGATGGAACGCGGGGCCATGGGGCGACCGGACGGCCGGGACGGTGGCACGGCAGCCGCCCGGCACCTGCACGAGCTGGACCGGGACGAAGCGCTGAGGCTGCTGGGCACCGTGTCCCTGGGCCGCATCGTCTTCACCCGGCACGCCCTGCCGGCCGTGCGTCCGGTGCACCACCTCGTCGAGGGTGAGGACGTCATCATCCGGATGCACGACGGCGGGGCCCTGGCGGCCCTGGTGGCGCCGGCGGACGATCACGCAGTCGTGGTCGCCTACGAGGCCGACGCCATCGACCCCGAGACGCATCTGGGCTGGAGCGTCGTCGTCACCGGCTACGCGAGCGCCGTCGCGGACTCCGGCGATGTGAACCGGTACGAGACGCTGCTGCGGCCCTGGACGGGGCACCGGATGACCAGTGCCCTGCGGATCCGCTCCGACCTCGTCACCGGATTCCGGCTGGAGGCCGGGCCGAGGCGGTCGGGCCCCGCCGTCGGCGCCTGACCAGCCGGGTGCGTCAGGCCACCACGGGGAGCGGCGCTCGCCAGACGAGGCGACTGCCGCCCCCTTCGGGGCTGTCGATGGTGAAGGTCCCACCCAGCACCTTTGCCCGCTCGTCGAGGTTCTGGAGGCCGCTGCGGCGGCCCTGGGCCGGGATGCCCGTACCGTTGTCCGACACGGTCAGCTCTATCTCGGTCTGCGTGGCCCTGAGCGTGACGCCCACCCGTGAGGCCCCGGAGTGCCGGGCGGCATTGCTGAGCAGCTCACCCAGCACGGCCATCACGTGATCGGCGACGTGCCCCGGGACGTCCGTGTCGAGCAGACCCTCCATGCTCAGGCGGGGCGGATGGCCGAGCGCGGTCGCCGCCTCGCCGATCGCTCGCGCGGCGCGGGCCCGCAGGCCGGAGCCGGCCTCGCGGTCCTTCGCACGCAGGCCGAAGATGGTCGAGCGGATGATCTTGATGGTCTCGTCCAGGTCGTCCACGGCGCGGCCCACCCGCTCGGCGGCGCCATCGTGCTGGACGAGCCGGACGGCGCTCTGGAGGGTCATACCGGTGGCGAAGAGCCGCTGGATGGCGAGGTCGTGCAGGTCCCGGGCGATCCGGTCGCGCTCCTCCAGCAATACCAACTGCTCGGCGTCCCGGCGCCGTTCGGCGAGCTCCAAGGCGAGAGTCGCCTGCCCGGCGTACGCGAGGAGCGGCTCCAGCTCGGCCTCGGTGAAGACGGACTCTCCCACCCGGCGCGCGAGCAGCAGGACGCCCCGGCTCTCCCGGCCCGCGGTCCCCATCGGTACGGCCACGGCCGGTCCGAAACCCTCCGCGGCCTGCGCGTCGGAAACGTACCGTTCGTCACCTGACAGGGCGGCCGTGCTGACCGGCTCGGTCAGTGCATGCGCCTCGCCGGACAGCGTCCCGGCCCGTGGGAGGACCAGCCCGCGCCGGGCCTCGAAGTCCCCGCCCAGGGTGAGTTCGACGACCAGGCTCTCGGCGCCGGGGACGGGCATGGCGATGTCGGCGATCACGGCCCCGGTGATCTCCTGAGCCCGGCGGGCGATCAGCTCCAGCACCGCCGGCCGGGAACTGCCCGACAGCAGGCTCTCGGTGATCTCCGCGTTGGCCCGGAGCCACCGCTGCTGGCGCTGCGAGCCCTCGTACAGCCGGGCGTTGTCGATGGCCACACCCGCTGCGACGGACAGCGTCGTGATCACGGACTCGTCCTCGGAGTCGAAGTCCGCACCGCCGCGCTTGTCGGTCAGGTAGAGGTTGCCGAACACCTCGTCGCGCACCCGGATCGGAACGCCGAGGAAGGTGCGCATGGGCGGATGGTGGGCCGGGAAGCCGTACGAGGACGAGTGCGCGCCGAGGTCCGTCAGCCGCAGCGGCTCGGGGTGGTGGATGATCTCGCCCAGCAGTCCGTGGCCCGCCGGGAGGGGGCCGATCACGGCGATCTCCTCGTCGGTGAGCCCCACGGTGAGGAACTGTGAGAGGCTGCGGCCGTCGGGGCCGATGACTCCGAGTGCGCCGTAGTCGGCGTCGACCAGGAGCGCGGCCGCCTCCACGATGCGCCGGAGCACCTGGGGCAGATCCAGTTCCCGTCCGACGGAGACGACCGCTTCGAGCAGGCTGTGTACCCGGTCGCGGGTCCCGCGTACGGCGTCGATCCGGACCTGGAGTTCGTCCAGCAGCTCGTCCAGCCGCATCCTCGGTGCCCGTGCCAACGGATCCTCCACACCCATGTCCCCTCCAGCGGCTGCCTGCCGCATGCCAGGGTATCGATACGACGTGGCCCGGAAGGGATCGTTCCGTACGGGGAGCCGGTTGTTGCTGCATGAATTGCGAGAGGACGGCCTTCCGTGCGTCCGCGGGCCATCGGCGCGGCCCCGTTGCACGTCGTGGCCGGGCCCGCGCCGGCGGCCTCGCGCCGTCGGCGGCGGAGGCCCGGACGCGGGCCCAGGGGCGGCGGTCAGGGGCCGGCGGGGGAGCGCCTGCGGCGGGGGACCGAGTCCAGCAGGAGCCGGGTGTACGGGTGTTCCGGGGCGTCCAGGACCTGCGAGGCCGGGCCCGTCTCCACGACCTGGCCGGATTTGAGCACGAGGACCTCGTCGGCGATGTGCCGGACCACGGCCAGGTCGTGCGTGACGAACAGGTAGCCGATCCCCGATGCCTCGCGGATACGGGTGAGGAGTTCGAGTATCTGCGCCTGGATCGACACGTCGAGCGCGGCGACCGCCTCGTCGAGGACGAGGATCCGGGGCCCCACGGCGAGGGCGCGTGCGATCGCCACCCGCTGCCGCTGGCCGCCCGAGAGGTCGCGGGGGAGGGCGGCGGCCTCGCGCGTGCCGAGCCCGACCTGGTCCAGGAGCCCGGTGACCCGGGTGCCGCGGCCGGCCGCGTCGAGATCCGTGTGGAGGCGCAGCACCTCGTCCAGGCACCCGGCGACGGTCACCCGGGGATCGAGCGAGAGGTACGGATCCTGGAAGACCATCTGCATCTCCCGGGCCCTGGCCAGCCGTTCCGCCCGCCGCCGGGGCTGGGCGGAGCGGTCCCGGCCGTCGAGGCGAACGGTCCCGCCGTCCGGGCGCTCCAGGCCGACGAGCATCCGGACCGTGGTCGTCTTGCCGCTGCCGGACTCCCCGACGATCGCGAGGCAGGCCCCGGGCGCCAGGGAGAAGGAGACGCCGTCGACCGCCGTGTGGTCCCCGTACTGCTTGCGCAGACCTTCGACGACCAGTCCCTCGGCGGCCGGTCCCCCCTTCGCTGAGGCGGTCACAGCGTGATCCCTTCGTCGGCGCGGTGGCAGGCGGCGAATCCGTCGCCGTGCCGGGTGAGTGCGGGCTTCTCCTCGGAGCAGCGCGGCACCGCGTGGGCGCAGCGCGCGGCGAAGGCGCAGCCCGGCGGCGCCTCGGCCAGGGAGACGGGCCGCCCGGGGATGGGGCGGGGCGGGGGCGCGCCCGCCTCGATGCTCGGCGTGCAGGCGAGCAGCCCCGCGGTGTACGGGTGCCGCGGGGCGTCGAACAGCTCGTCGGTGCCGCGCGTCTCCACGATCCGGCCCGCGTACATGACGTACACCCGGTCGCAGACGGTGGCGGCCAGTTCGAGGTCGTGGGTGACGAAGAGCAGGCCCGTGCCGCGCTCGGCCCGCAGCCGGGCGAGGAGTTCGACGATCTCCGCCTGGGTCGTGACGTCCAGGGCGGTGGTCGGCTCGTCGGCGACGATCAGCGCGGGTTCGGCCGCGAGCGCCGCCGCGATGACCACCCGCTGGAGCATGCCGCCGGAGAACTCGTGGGGACGGCGTCGCATGGCACCCCGCGGGTCCCGGATGCCGACCGCGTCGAGGAGTTCGAGGGCCCGCGCGTCCGCCGCGGCGGCCGGGGTCCCGGCCGCGCGGAGCCCTTCGGTGAGGAAGTCGCCGACGCGGCGCAGCGGGTTGACCGAGGCACGCGGGTCCTGGAAGACCATTGCGACCTGCCGGGCCCGCAGCTCGGCCAGCTCCGTGCGGTTCATGGTCAGTACGTCCCGGCCGGCGACCCGGACCTCGCCGCTGGTGCGTGCGCCCGCGGGCAGCAGCCCGAGGACGCTGCGGCACGCCACCGACTTCCCCGAGCCGGACTCGCCGACGAGGCCGACGCTCTCCCCGGCGCCCACCCGCAGGCCGACCCCGTCCAGGATCGGCCGCCCGGCCCGGTCCTCGGGCAGCCGGATCCCGAGCCCGTCGATCTCCAGCACCGGCTTGCGGCCGTCGGCCGGGACCGCGGTCGCGCCCTTCTCTTCCCGCTGTTCCTTCATGCGGTTCACCGCTTCCGCCTCGCGATCCGGTCGGCGAGGCCCTCGCCGACGATGCCGAACGCCACCACCGCGAGCACGATGCACGCGGAAGGCGCGAGGGCCGGGAGCATCGCCCCCTGCTGGACGGCGGCCTGGCCCTCGTTGATCATGGCCCCCCAGTCGGCGGTGGGTGGCTGCACACCGAAGCCGAGGTAGGAGAGCGCCGCCAGGTCCATCAGCGCGTACCCGAAGTTCATCGCGGACTGGGCGAAGACGGTGGCGGCGATGTTGGGCAGCAGGTGGCGCAGGCAGACGGTCCAGCCGGACCAGCCCTGTACCCGGTAGGACTCGATGTACGGGCGGGCCTTCTCCTGGCGCGCGATGCCGCGTACCAGCCGGCCCACGTACGGGGTGTAGGCCACCGCCATCGCGATCACGGGCGCGGTCATCCCCGAGCCGACGACCGAGACGAGCAGGATGGCGAGCAGGAGTCCGGGAATCGCGAAGACCATGTCCATCGAGCGGGACAGGACGGAGTCCGCCCAACCGCCGCGCCAGGCCGCCACCACGCCGAGCAGGGTGCCGAGCAGGGTGGAGACGCCGACGACGAGCAGCGGGCCGAGCAGCCCGGTGCGGGCCCCGTACATCAGCCGGGACAGGACGTCCCGGCCGGACTGGTCGGTGCCGAGCAGGTGCTCGCCGGTGGTTCCGGCCAGGCTCGCCGTGAGGTCGAGGGCCTCGGGGTCGTACGGCGCGAGGACGGGGGCGAGCGCGGCGATCAGGACGAGGATGGCGAGCACCGCGACCGAGGCGGTGAACAACGGCCCCTGGGCGAGGAGGCGCAGGGGGCGCAGGCCGGGCCGGCGGCGCAGGACGGCGGGCTCCGGAGGAGCGGTGGTGGTCATGAGGAGCCTTCCCCGTGGAGCGACAGCCGGGGGTCGATGAGGGGTGCGAGCAGGTCGACCGCGAGGTTGACGAGGACGAACGCGCCGACGCTGAGCAGGGTGATGGCCTGCACGACGGCGAAGTCCTTGGCGGTGACCGACTGCACGAGCAGGGAGCCGAGGCCGGGCACGTCGAAGGCGGTTTCGACGATCGAGGTGCTGATGAGGAGGCCTGCGAGCATCGTGCCGCCGACGGTGACGACCGGGCCGAGCGCGTTGCGCAGGACGTGCTTGCGGACCACGGTCCGACCCTGGACGCCGCGGGCGTGCGCCACCTCGACGTGTTCCCGGCCGAGTTCGTCGAGCATCGCCGAGCGGGTCACCCGGGCCAGCAGACCCGCGAAGGTCAGCGCCAGGGCGAAGGCCGGCAGGGTCAGGTGGTACACGGTTTCGGAGAATCCGACGGGCGTGCCGCCGGGGCCGGGGAACCAGCCCAGGCGGACGGAGAAGAGGGACACGAGCGCGATCGCGGTCACGAAGGACGGGGTGGCCGTGGCGACACCGCTGCCGAGCAGCACCGCCCGGTCCAGCGGCCCGGGCCGCAGCGCGGCGAGGACCCCGGCCGCCACGCCGATGAGGGCGACGAGCAGCGCCGCGTACCCGACGAGCAGGGCCGTGCCGGGCAGGCGCGATCCGATGAGCGCGGAGACGTCCTGGTGGAACTGGGCGGAGGTGCCGAAGTCGCCCTGGAAGACGCCGCCGAGCCACTTCGCGTACTGCACGGGCAGCGGGTCGTCCAGGTGGTACTGGGAGCGCAGGGCCGCCACGGCCTCGGGGGTCGCGGGGCGGCCGTGGAGCAGGAACGACACCGGGTCGCCGGGGGCCAGGTGGACGCTGCCGAAGACCACGAGGGAGGTCACGAACAGAACCGTCACCAGGCCCAGGATGCGTCCGATGAGGTAGCGCGTCATTTCGCCGGGGCCCCGATCGTCGCGGCCCACGGGTAGTACAGCTGGGCGATCCCGGTCGGGGCGCCGGTCACGCGCTTGCCGAGGTAGACCATGTAGGGCGCCTCGTAGAGGGGGATGATCGGCAGCTCGCGCATCGCGATCTTCTGGAGTTCGGCGGTCAGCTCCGCACGCTTGGCGGCGTCGGGTTCGGCGTTGGCCCGGTCGAAGGCGGCGTCGTACTCGGCGTTCGACCAGTTGCCGTAGTTCCCGAAGTCGCCGGTGCGCAGGTACTGGTAGAACTCCAGCGGGTCGGGCGTGTTGTCGTACCCGTTGGTGATGACCAGGTCCAGGCCGGCGCGGGCGGCCGGGTCGACGAAGATGCTGCTGTACGCCTCGGGAGCCACCGACTTGAGCTCGACGTCCAGGCCGATCTCCCGGCCGGCGCCCTGCACGGCGTTGGCGACGACGCTGATCTCGGGAGCGAGCGTGCTGGTGACCAGGGTGATCTTGCGGCCGGCGGCGCCGGCCTCCTGGACGAGCTTCTTCGCGGCGGCGATGTCGTAGACGGGCTCGGGCAGGGTGTCGAAGAGCGCGGCGGTCTTCTCCGGGGCCAGCGCCCATGCGCCCCGCGCGGCGGGGGCTTTGGCGGGGACGCCGAGGCCGCCGGCCGCGGCCTTGATGATGTTCTTCCGGTCGAGAGCCAGGGACAGGGCCTGGCGGACCTTCGGGTCGCCGAGCGGTCCCTTGAAGTCGAGCACGGCGAGGTTGGACGCGGCGGTGTTGGGGCCGAAGAGGACGCTGCCCTTGGCGCCGGAACGCAGTTGTCCGACCGTGGCGGGGGCCACCATGTATCCGCCGTCGGCAGTGCCGGACAGGAAGGCGTTGGTGCGGGCCGCGGTGTCCTCGATGAACGTGAACTTCACGGTGTCGGTCTTGGGGGCGAGCTGCGGGTCCCAGTACGCGCCGTGCTTCTTCAGGGTGATCCCGGTGCCCTGGGACCAGGTGTCGAGGGCGTACGGACCGGTGCAGTTGACCTTGCCCCCCGGGGTGCCGTAGTCCTTGCCGGCCGCGGCGAGGGTGGCGGCGCTCTCGACGGTGCCGGGGGAGGCGGCCATCAGCTCGTGGAGCAGGACGTCGGGCTTGGTGAGCCGGAGCGTCACCTCCAGCGGGCCGGTCTTCTCGACGGCCTTGACGTTCTTGAACGCCGAGCCCCAGGGGGAGCCGGTCGCCGGGTCCATCTGGCGCTGGAGGGAGGCGACCACGTCGTCGGCGGTCATGGTCGTGCCGTCGTGGAACTTCACGTCGGGGCGCAGGGTGTAGACCAGCGTGAGCGGGTCGGGGCGGTCGTACTTCACCGCGAGGCCCGGCTCGATCTTCATGTCGGGGGTGACCCGCATGAGCTGCTCGCACACGTTGGCCAGCACGGTGTTCGGCGGGTAGTCGTACGCGAGGGCGTAGTCGAGCGTGTACGGCTCGGCGTACAGGGACCAGGTGAAGGAGTCCAGGGGGCCCTGGGCGGGCGGCGAGAGCGGAGTGACCTTGAAGTCCGAGCCGCCGGCGGTCTTGGGCGGGGTGGCGCCGGAACAGGCACTGGTGGCGGCCGCGACGGCGGCGGTACAGAGGAGGAGCGCGATGGTTCGGGGCATGCGCATGCAGACCCACCCCTTTACGGGTGTAGTGACGGGCGCTGGGGGATGGAGCGAGTATTGATGCGGGAACGTTCCCGCACAAGGTTGTGCGGGAACGGTTTTGCAAAGGTCACGAGGGTGGCAGCATCAGTCGCATGACCGACGTCCCACCGCATGGCGGGCAGCCCTCGCCGCCCCTCCCGCGCGTCCGCCTCGTCGACGTGGCCCGCGAGGCGGGCCTGTCCAAGACGACCGTCTCGGCGGCGCTGAACGGCACCGGAAGGCTCTCTCCCGAGGTCCGGGAGAAGGCCCGCGAGACCGCGCGCAGAATGGGCTACCGGCCCAACGCCGCCGCGCGCCGGCTGCGCGCGGGACGGGCCAGACTGATCGGTTACGTGGTCGGGGAGTTCGCCGACGCCCCCTGGACCTTCCTGGAGTCGCCGTACTTCGCCCGGCTGACCGCAGCCACCGCGGCGACGTCGCTGAAGCGCGGCTACGCCGTGGTACTGCTGCCCGCCGGGTCCCTGCAGAGTGAGTGGGCCGACCTGTCGCTCGACGCGGTGGTCGTCGCCGACCCCGTCGCCGACGACCCGATCGTCGAGGACCTCCACGCCGCCCGCAACCCCGTGTTCAGCGACCGCTCCGTCGAGGGGCGGCCCGGGGCGTACTGGGTGGACGTGGACGCCGGCCGCGCCGTGCGGGGCGCCCTCGACCACGTCCGCGAGCAGGGCGCCCGCCGGCCCGTCCTCCTGGTACCGGACAGCACCACCAGCTTCCACACCGAGGTGCTGGCCGCACACCACGAGTGGTGCGCGGTCCACGGAGTGCCGGAACGGGTCGTCCGGGCCGGGAGTCCGGGCAACGGTCCCGTCATCCGCGCCGTCGAAACCGCCCTCGCGGGCGACCCGGCGGCCGGCCCGGGACGCCCCGACGCCCTCCTCGTCGTGGCCGAGGCGAGTCCGCCGCTCGTCCTGGACGCGGCGCGCCGGCTCGGTTACGAGGTCCCCGGCGACCTGCTCCTCGTCTGCGTGAGCGAGGACGTCACCGCCGAGTACACCGAGCCGCCCGTGACCACCCTGAGCCTGCGGCCCGAGGCGATCGCGGAGGCGGGCGTCGACATGCTGGTGGCGGTCCTGGAACACGGCGAACGGGAGGCGGCGGGGGTGCTCGTCCCGAC
The DNA here is from genome assembly GCF_044541755.1 of Streptomyces sp. NPDC085524. Taxonomy (NCBI): domain Bacteria; kingdom Bacillati; phylum Actinomycetota; class Actinomycetes; order Kitasatosporales; family Streptomycetaceae; genus Streptomyces; species Streptomyces sp. NPDC085524. The sequence continues at coordinate 383,284 of NZ_JBITTH010000001.1, read as the reverse complement.
CCGACTCGACGTACGGGCGTCATCGGTCCGGTCCGCTCAGACCGAGTGCACGAGCCGGCCGCCGACATAGGTCCGCTCCACCCGGGCCTCCGCGATCTCCTCCGCGGGCGCCGTGAGGATGTCGCGGTCCAGGACGACCAGGTCGGCGAGGTTGCCGACGCGCAGGCTGCCCGCGTCGTCGTGACCGTTCACATGGGCGGCCCCGGCGGTGTAGGCGGCCAGCGCGGTCGGCAGGTCGAGCCGCTGCTCGGCGTAGAAGATCCGGTCGTGGTCGGCTTCGGGATCCCGGCGGTTCACCGCCACGTGGAGGCCCGCCAGCGGATCGGGGCTGCTCACCGGCCAGTCGCTGCCCGCGACGAGGGTCGCGCCGGCGCGCACCAGGTCGCCGAACGGGTACTGCCAGGCGGCGCGCTCCGGGCCCAGGAACGGGATGGTCAGGTCGTCCATCTGGGGCTCGTGGGCCGCCCACAGGGGCTGGATGTTGGCCAGGGCGCCGAGCGCGGCGAAGCGGGTGAGGTCCTCGGGGTGGACGACCTGGAGATGGGCGAGGTGGTGGCGGTTGCCGCGGTGTCCGTTGGCCGCCACCGCCGCCTCGATCGCGTCGAGGGCCTCGCGCACGGCACGGTCGCCGAGGGCGTGGAAGTGCACCTGGAAGCCGAGGGCGTCGAGCTCCGTCACGTATCCGCGCAGCGCCCCGGGCTCGATGAAACTCAAGCCGCTGTTGGCGGTGGCGCAGCCGCAGCCGTCCAGATACGGGGAGGTCATGGCGGCGGTGAAGTTCTCCGCGATGCCGTCCTGCATGATCTTCACCGAGGTCGCGCGGAACCGCCCGGCCCGCATCTTCTCGCGCCGGGCCACCAGCTCGGGAATCTGCTCGGCGCCCCGCGCCCGGTCCCACCACAGGGCCCCGGTCACCCGGGCCGTGAGGGTGCCGTCCTGCGCCGCGGTCAGGTACGCGTCCGAGGGGTCGGGCCGGCCGCCCAGCTCGCCGAGCATCGCGTCCTGCCACCCCGTGATGCCGAGGGAGTGCAGCAGCTTCTGGGCCCGCAGCAGCCCGGCGAGGAGCTCGGCCTGCGTGCTCGGCGGCAGCAGCCTGCCGACCAGCGAGGTGGCGCCCTCCTGGAGCACGCCGCTGGGAGTGCCGTCCGGCTCGCGCTCGATCCGGCCGTCGGCGGGATCGGGGGTGGCGGCGGTGATCCCGGCGAGTTCGAGCGCCCGGGTGTTGGCCCAGGCACCGTGGTGGTCCCGGTTGGCCAGGAAGACCGGGCGGTCCGGGACGACGGAGTCGAGCAGCTGCCGGGTCGGCAGTCCGCCCTCGAAGCTCTCCATCGACCAGCCGCCACCGGTGATCCACTCACGGTCGGGGTGCGCGTCGGCGTACGCACGGATCCGGGCCAGGTAGTCGTCCACGGTGACGGTCTCGGTCAGATCGCACTCGGCCAGCTCCACCCCGGCGAAGACCGGGTGCACGTGGGAGTCCTGGAAGCCGGGGAGCAGCAGCTTCCCCGTCAGGTCGACCACCTCGGTGCCGGGCCCCACGAGCTCCCGCACCTCGTCGTGGCCGACGGCCGCGATCCTGTCGCCGATGACGGCGAGCGAGGTCGCCCGGGTGCGCGCCGGGTCCACCGTGAAGACGGGGCCGCGGGTGAAGACCAGATCGGCCTTGGCCATTCGAAAGCTCCAGAACGTGAGGCGACGGGGGGTGGGCGCCATGGAATCGGGAAGGCCGTTTACACGTCAATGGTGTTGACGTAAGGTCCCGGCCATGTCCGAACGTGTCATCCCCGAAGGCGGGCGCAAGCGCCGCAGACCCACCAAGCAGGGCGCGGTCCTCTCGGAGCAGCTCATCGTCGAGACGGCGCTGCGGCTGGTCGCCCAGCACGGTGCCGAGGCGCTCTCCGTGCGAAGACTGGGCGCCGCACTCGGCGCCGACCCCAGCGCGCTCTACCGCTACTTCCACAACACCGACGCCCTGCTCCTCGCCCTCGCGGACGAGATGATCGGCAGGGCGCAGGAGGGCTGGCGGGCGACCGGGGACTGGCGGGAGGACCTGCGCTCGATGGGGTTGCGGATCCACGCCTGCTACCTGTCCCACCCGCAGGCGGCCGTTCTCGGCGCATACCGCACGACGGGACGCCCCCACGAGACCCGGGCCGTCGAGCGGATCCTCGGAATCCTCCGCTCGGCGGGCTTCCCGGACGTCCTCGCCGTCCGCGCCTACCACGCGTTCGTCGACCAGGCCCTGGCCTTCGCCGCCCAGGACGCCGCCGCGCTCGCCCTGCCGAAGAGTGCCCGGGAGGCGGACGAGGCGGTCTGGAACTCGGTCTACGGCCGGCTGTCGGCCGACACCCATCCGAACATCGCCGCGACCTTCCCGCTGCTCGCCGCCGACATGCGCGACAGCGGCTACCCCTTCGCCCTGGAACTGATGCTCAGTGCGATGGCGGCGATGCTCCCGGCGGCGGCCGAGACCTGAGCGGCGTCCGCCCCGCAGGTGCGCCGGGTCAGGACAGGGCCCGCCAGGACTCGTTCAGCGCCGCTCGGAACGCCTCGGTCTGCTCGGGGCCCAGACCGGCGGTCATGCGTTCCTCGATGCGGCGGGCCGGCTCGGCGTACTCGGCGAGCAGGTGCCGCCCCGGGCCGGCGAGCAGGATGAGGCGCTCGCGGCGGTTGGCCGGATTGGGCTCGCGGCGGATCAGGCCCCGTCCCTCCAGCGCGCGGACCATGTCGGCCATCGACTGGGCGGTGACGAAGGAGTCGCGGGCGAGCTGCGCCGCGGAGATGCCGTCGTGCCGCTCCAGCACCGTCAGGGCGGTGTACTGCAGCGCCGTGATCCCCGCGGGCTTGAGCATCTCGTCGAGCCGGGCGCGCACCGCCAGCTCCGTTCTCTTGATCAGGTAGAGCAGCGACGTGCTCACGTGCATCCTCCCGTCGTGACGGCCCGCAGGGGGCGGCTCGTGCCGCTCCCGGTGCCGTGTGACCGGGACGCGGTGCCGCCTCACCCTAGGGCATTGACAGGAATCCTGCCGATTGCTCAGACTGCGTTCATCAGGATTCCTGTCGATCGCGGCTCGGCCGTTGCTTCCGGGATTCCTTTTTCGCTTCTTTCACCCCCTTCATCTCTTTCGGGAGGCACCTCTCATGGATCTTCAGGGCAAGGTCGCCGTCGTCACCGGCAGCGGACGCGGTCTCGGACTGGCGTACGCCCAGGCCCTCGCCGCCGCGGGTGCCGCCGTCGTCGTCAACGACGTCGACAAGGACACGGTGGACGCCGCCGTCGCCTCGATCACGTCCCGCGGAGGCACCGCGACCGGCGTCGCAGCGGCCGTGGGCGACAGCGAAGCGGCCCAGCGGCTCGTGGACGCGGCGGTCGGGGTGTTCGGCCGCTTGGACGTGCTCGTCACCAACGCCGGCATCCTGCGGGACCGCGTGCTGTGGAAGATGACCGACGAGGACTTCGACGACGTCGTACGGGTCCACCTGCGCGGCACGTTCACCTGCGCCCGCGCCGCCGCCGTCCGCATGCGCGAGCAGGGCACCGGCGGCCGCCTCGTCCTGATCTCCTCGCCCGCCGGCCAGCGCGGCAACTTCGGCCAGGGCAACTACGCCGCCGCCAAGGCCGGCATCGTCGCCATGGCCCGCACCTGGGCCATGGAACTGGGCCGCGCCGGCATCACCGTCAACGCCGTCGTACCCGTCGCCGCCACCGAGATGACCAGGACCATCCCGGCGTTCGCCCCGGTCATCGAGGAGGCCGAGCGCACCGGCGAGCCGCTGCCGGACTGGCTGCGCAAGGACGAGGGCCTCGGAACCGTCGAGGACGTCGCCGGCCTGATCACCTTCCTGGCCTCGGACGACTCCGACGGAGTGACCGGGCAGGCCATCGGCATCGGCGGCGACCGTCTCGCCCTGTGGGCCCACCCGCAGGAGAAGGCCGTCGCCTTCGCCGACGGGGGCTGGAGCGGCGACGCCATCGCCGCCGCATGGCCGGACGGCGTCGGCGCCGAGCCCGAGACCTACGGCATCCCCGCGCCCCAGGCCCCGGAGGCGTGAGATGACCGACCGCCCCCGCAAGCCCGCGCTCGACCTCGACGCGCTGACCGCCATCGACGTGCACACCCACGCCGAGGTTTCCGAGGACGGCCACGGGGCCCTGAGCCCCGAGCTGTTCGGCGCATCCGAGGCGTACTTCAAGGCCCACGGCCACCGGCAGCCCACCATCGACGAGATGGCCGCGCACTACCGCGAACGCCGCATGGCGGCAGTCGTCTTCACCGTCGACGCCGAGCACGCCACCGGCCACCCGCGGATCTCCAACGAGGAGATCGCGGAGAGCTGCGCCGCCCACGCCGACGTGCTGATCCCGTTCGCCAGCATCGACCCGCACAAGGGCCGCGCGGGCGTCCGCGAGGCCCGGCGCCTGGTCGAGGAGCACGGGGTGCGCGGATTCAAGTTCCACCCCAGCATCCAGGCCTTCTCGCCCGACGACCGCCTCGCCTACCCGCTGTACGAGGCCATCGAGGAACTCGGCGTACCGGCTCTCTTCCACACCGGCCAGACCGGCATCGGCGCCGGCGTCCCGGGCGGCGGCGGCATCCGGCTGAAGTACTCGAACCCGATGGCGGTCGACGACGTCGCCGTCGACTTCCCCGAACTGCGGATCGTCCTGGCCCACCCGTCCTTCCCCTGGCAGGACGAGGCCCTCGCGGTCGCCACCCACAAGCCGCACGTCTACATCGACCTGTCCGGCTGGTCCCCGAAGTACTTCCCGCCGCAGCTCGTGCGCTACGCCAACACCCTGCTCCAGGACAAGGTCCTCTTCGGCTCCGACTACCCGGTCATCACCCCCGACCGGTGGCTCGCCGACTTCGCCGCACTCGACATCAAGCCCGAGGTCCGGCCGAAGATCCTCAAGGAGAACGCCGCCCGGCTGCTCGGCCTGTCCACCGACTGAAGGAAACCCTCGTGCTGAACCAAGGCATCGGCTCCTGGCCGGCGCGCCGGGCCCGCAAGACACCCGACCGGACCGCCGTCGTCCACGGGGACCGCACCCTGACCTACCGGGAACTGCACCGCCGCGTCCAGCGGCTCGCCCACGGCCTGCGCGCCCTGGGCGTCGGGAGCGGCGACCGGATCGCCTACCTGGGTCCCAACCATCCGGCCTTCCTGGAGACGCTGTTCGCCGCCGGAGCGCTCGGCGCGGTCTTCGTCCCCCTCAACACCCGCCTGGCCGCCCCGGAGCTGGCGTACAACCTCTCCGACTCGGGCAGCGTCGTCCTCGTCCACGCCCCCGAGCAGGCCGAGGCCGCACGCGCCGCCGCCGACGAGGCCGGGGTGCGCCACCGGATCGCACTCGACGGGCCGGAGGGACCCGGCGACGACGCCCTCGCCTACGAGGAGTTGCCGGCCGGCGCCACCGACGGGCTTCCGGACGTGGCCGTGCGCCCCGAAGACCCGTGCATGATCATGTACACCTCCGGGACCACCGGCCGTCCCAAGGGAGCCGTCCTCTCCCACGCCAACATCACCTGGAACAGCGTCAACGTCCTCGTCGACACCGACCTCACCGCCGACGAGGTCACCCTGGTCGTGGCCCCGCTGTTCCACACCGGCGCCCTCAACATGACCTGCCTGCCCACCCTCCTCAAGGGCGGCCGGGTGGTCCTGCTCGCCGCCTTCGACGCCGACCTGGTCCTGGACACCGTCGAACGCCTGCGGGTCACGTACCTGTTCGGCGTCCCCACGATGTACGACGCCATGGCCGCCCGGCCGCGCTGGGCGAGCACCGACCTCTCCAGCCTGCGAACCCTCAACTGCGGCGGAGCACCCGTCCCGGCCCGCACCATCGCCGCGTACACCGACCGCGGCCTCGCCTTCAGCCAGGGCTACGGCATGACCGAGGCGTCCCCCGGTGTCCTCTTCCTCGACCGGGAGCGGACGGTGGACAAGGCCGGCTCCGCCGGGGTCCCGCACTTCTTCACCGACACCCGCATCGTCCGGCCGGACGGCAGCGACACCGCGCCCGGCGAACGCGGCGAGGTCCTCGTCCAGGGCCCCCACACCATGACCGGCTACTGGAACCGGCCCGAGGACACCGCGGCCGCCTTCACCGACGGCGACTGGCTCCGCACCGGCGACATCGCCCGGACCGACGCCGAGGGCTACGCCTACATCGTCGACCGGGTCAAGGACATGTACGTCTCCGGCGGCGAGAACGTCTACCCGGCCGAAGTCGAGGACGCCCTCCTCGGCCACCCCGCCGTCGCCGAATGCGCCGTCATCGGCATTCCCGACCCGGTCTGGGGCGAGGTCGGCCGCGCCGTCGTCGTCCTCAAGCCGGGGGCCCGCGCAGGCGAGGACGACATCCTCGGCCACCTCCGCGGCCGGCTCGCGAAGTACAAGATCCCGAAGTCGGTCGTCCTCACGGGCGGCCTGCCCCGCACGGCCTCCGGAAAGATCGTGAAGTCCGCCGTCCGGGACGCCTTCGCCACCGGTCCCGCCGAACACCGCCGGCCGTGACCGGCGTTCGAGCAGGACGTTCCCCCAGGGCGCGCACGGCGTCGCCCGCACCATCGAAAGGCTTCATCATGCCCATCGCCATCGCCGACGGCCTCGACGCACTCACCTCCCTCAGCGGAGCCGACCTCGGCCGCACCGAGTGGCTCGAGATCACCCAGGACCGGGTGGACACCTTCGCCGACGCCACCGACGACCACCAGTGGATCCACACCGACCCGGAGAAGGCCAAGGACGGCCCCTTCGGCGGCCCCATCGCCCACGGCTACCTCACCCTGTCCCTGATCATCCCGCTCTTCGGCGAGCTGCTCAGCATCACCGGCACCAAGATGAGCGTCAACTACGGCCTGGACAAGGTCCGTTTCCCCAGCCCCGTCCGGGTCGGCGCGAAGATCCGTCTCCACGGTGCCGTCGGCAGGGTGGAGGAGGTCAAGGGCAACGGCGTGCAGATGCCGATCACCTTCACCGTCGAGGTCGAGGGCAGCGACAAGCCGGCCTGCGTCGCCGAGGCCGTGTACCGCCACTACGCCTGACCGGCCAGGCCCGGCCCGCCTTCCGCACGGGCGCGGACCGGGCCGCCCCGACGCGGGCGGGGCAGCGACGACCCCGCCCGCCCGCCGGCCGGCTTCGAGCTCGAACCGGAACCCTCGCGGCAGCCCCACCGGGCGGCTCCCGCGCCTCCCGAAGGAAGCCCACACATGGCCCACATGGCCGACACCGACCCCCTGCTCTCCCTCCGGGACGCCGCACCGACCCCGTTCTGGCTCGACGACCCGCACCGCCCCGGGGCCACCCCCGCCCTCGTCGGCCCCACCACCTGCGACCTGCTCGTCGTCGGCGGCGGATACACGGGCCTGTGGACGGCGCTCATCGCCAAGGAACGCGACCCCTCCCTCGACGTCGTCCTCGTCGAGGGCGCGGAGGCCGGCGGCGCGGCCTCCGGCCGCAACGGCGGCTTCTGCGAGGCGAGCCTCACGCACGGCCTCGCCAACGGCCTGGAGCGCTGGCCCCGCGAGATCGACGTCCTCGAACGCCTCGGCAGGGAGAACCTCCAGGCCATGGAGGACACTCTCGCCCGCCACGGCATCGACTGCGACTGGGAGCGCACCGGTTCCCTCACCGTCGCCACCGAACCCCACCAGGTCGAGTGGCTCGCGGAGGAAGCGCAAACGGCCGCTCGCCACGGTGCCACCGTCGCCGTCCTCGACGCCGACGCCGTCCGCGCCGAGATCGCCTCCCCGACCTTCCTCGGTGCGGTCTGGAACAAGAGCGACACCGCCATGGTCAACCCGGCCCGCCTCGCCTGGGGTCTCAAGCGCGCCTGCCTCGACCTCGGCGTCCGCATCCACGAACACACCCCCGCCCTCGGACTCGACGAGCACGGCGCGGTCGTCTCCGTCCGCACCCCCTACGGACGGATCACCGCCGGACGGGTGGCCCTCGCCACCAACGCCTACCCCTCGCTGCTCCGCCGCCATCGCCCCTACACGGTGCCGGTCTACGACTACGCGCTGATGACCGAGCCGCTGACCGAGCAGCAGCTCGCCTCGGTCCGCTGGCACAACCGGCAGGGCTGGGCCGACCCCGCCAACTACTTCCACTACGTCCGGATCACCACCGGCCACCGCATCCTGTGGGGCGGTTACGACGTGGTCCACCACTTCCGCGGCCGGGTGAGCGCCGAGCACGACCGGCGCCCCGAGACCTACGCGACGCTCGCCCGCCACTTCTTCAAGACCTTCCCGCAACTGGAGGGCCTCCGCTTCAGCCACGCCTGGGGCGGAGCCATCGACACCAGCACGCGCTTCTGCGTGTTCTTCGACACCAGCCACCGCGGCAAGGTCGCCTACGCGGCCGGATTCACCGGCCTCGGCGTCGGCGCCACCCGCTTCGGCGCCGAGGTGATGCTGGACCTGCTGACCGGCGCATCCACCGAGCGCACCGCCCTCGACCTCGTACGCCGCAGGCCGCTGCCCTTCCCGCCCGAGCCCTTCCGCTCGATCGGCATCGGCATCACCCAGAAGTCCCTGGCCCGCGCCGACCGCAACGAGGGCCGCCGCGATCTCTGGCTGCGCACCCTGGACCGCCTCGGTCTCGGCTTCGGCAGCTGACCCGCACGGCAGGACGACAGGACGGCAGGACGACAGGACGGGCTCACCGTGCCACCGGCACGATGAGCCCGTCCTGTCGTCCTGCCCCGTTCCGTCCGCCCCGGTGGGCGGCGAGCACGCGGCCGCCTACGGCGTCGGAGGGACGCCGTGGGCGTGACTGAGGTTCATGCAGCCCAGGCCGGTCGCCGGGACCTCGAACGGTCCGATCCGGCGCGGCGCGCCGCCCGGGCCCGTCACCGGTGCCGTGCTCACGCGCCCGCGGCAGCGTCGAGCTGCTCCTCCAGGCCCGCCAGAGTCCGGTAGCAGGACATGACCTGGGCGATGGAGGAGTTCGGCTCGCGGCCCTCGCGGATGGCGGCGACGAACTCGCGGTCCTGCAGCTCGATGCCGTCCATCGAGACGTCGACCCCGCTGACGTCGATCGGCTCGTCCCTGCCCGTGACGAGGTCGTCGTAGCGGGCGATGTAGGTGCCGGTGTCGCCGATGTAGCGGAAGAAGGTGCCGAGCGGTCCGTCGTTGTTGAACGACAGGGACAGGGTGCAGATGGCGCCGTTCGCCGCGCGCAGCTGGACCGACATGTCCATCGCGATGCCGAGCTCGGGGTGGACCGGGCCCTGGACCGCGTGGGCTTGCACGATCGGCGAGCCGGTCTGGTAGGTGAACAGGTCGACGGTGTGCGCCGCGTGGTGCCACAGCAGGTGGTCGGTCCAGGAGCGCGGAGCGCCCAGCGCGTTGAGGTTCGTGCGGCGGAAGAAGTACGTCTGCACGTCCATCTGCTGGATGTTGAACTGCCCGGCCTGGATCTGCCGCCGCACCCACTGGTGGCTCGGGTTGAAGCGCCGGGTGTGGCCCACCATGGCGACCAGCCCGGTGCGCTCCTGCGCCGCCAGACAGGCCTCGGCGTCGCCGAGGGAGGCGGCCAGGGGAATCTCCACCTGGACGTGCTTGCCGGCGTCGAGGCAGGCCAGCGTCTGCGCGGCGTGCATCGGGGTGGGGGTGGCGAGGACGACGGCGTCGACGTCGTTCATCGCCAGCACCTCGTCCAGGGAGGCCGCGGCACGGCCGATCCCTTGCTCCGCGGCGAACTTCTGCGCACGTTCGAGGGTGCTGCTCACGACGGCGGCCACCTCGACGCCCTCGATCCGCCTGAGCGCGGCCGCGTGCTTGGCGCCGAAGGCGCCGCCGCCGGCCAGGGCCACCCGCAGGGTCCGGTCGTCGCTCATGTCACTTCACTCCTTCGGCGGGCTCCTGGGCCCGGGTGTGGTTCTCGAGTATCAGGTGGCCGACGGCGGTGTTGGACGCCGGCACGTGGTAGAAGCGGTGCTTGACCTCGATGTCCCCCGACCCGTCGAGGTCGCTCATCGCCCCGCGGGCGATCAGCCACATCACCAGTTCGATGCCCTCCGAGCCCGCCTCCTCGACGTACTCCAGGTGCGGTACCTGCGACAGGCCGACGGGGTCCTCGACGAGCCTGTCGAGGAAGGCGTTGTCCCACTCGCGGTTGATGAGTCCGGCGCGCGGGCCCTGCAGCTGGTGGCTCATGCCGCCGGTGCCCCACACCTGGACCTTCAGCGGCCGGTCGTACGACTCGATCGCCTTCCGCAGTGCCCGGCCGAGGGCGAGGCACCGGGCGCCCGAAGGCACGGGGTACTGCACCACGTTGACGTGGAACGGGATCACCTTGCACGGCCACTTCTCGACGTCCCCGAACATCAGTGACAGCGGGACGGTCAGGCCGTGGTCCACGGTCATCTCGTTGGCGAGCGTCAGGTCGAAGTCGTCCCTGATCAGCGAATGCGCGATGTGGGCGGCCAGATCGGGGTCGCCCTCGATGCCGGGGACGGGGCGGGGGCCGTAGCCCTCGTCGGCGGTGGCACAGGCCGCGCCGGTGCCGAGTACGAACGTCGGGATCAGGGACAGGTCGAACGCGGACGCGTGGTCGTTGTAGACCAGGAAGACCACGTCCGGGCGGTTCTCCTCCTCCCAGGCCTTGGCATACTCGTAGCCCTCGAAGACCGGCCTCCAGTAGGGCTCGTCGGTCCTGTCGTGGTCCATCGCCGCACCGATCGCCGGCACGTGCGAGGTGAAGACCGCACCGGTGATCACGGCGTGTGCGGCAGGGGGAGTCCGATCGGCGTGGGCCGCCTCCAGGACGGCGTGATCGATGCGGTTGCCCTCGACGGAGCGGCCGCCGCCGACCATCATCGCGCGGTACTCCTCCTCGGTCATCCCGGTCATCGAACCGGCCATCTGCTGGAACGAGAGCCCCAGCGTCGCACCCCACTTGGCGAGGAAGTAGATGTTGCCGCCCTCGCGCATCGCGGCGTTGAGGTCACGGTCCAGCAGCGCCTGCTTCTGCTCCTCGCGCAGCGGCCACGCGTCCAGGTAGGCGCGCTCGTCGGCGAGGTAGAGGGCGCGGTTCTCCGCCGTCATCAGCGACATGCAGAACTGGTTGAGGTGGTAGCCCCGGGCGGACTGCTCGGCGTCGAAGACGGTGGTCCCCGGCACCAGTTTGTAGGTCTTGTCCAGCGACAAGGTCGGGCTCCGATCGTGAGACGGGTCAGCCGGCTTCCGGCCAGTACAGGCGCATCGGGTTGTCGACGAGGAGCCGCTGCCGCAGCTCCGGCGTCGGCGCGATGCTCGGGACGAAGTCGACGAGCAGGCCGTCGTCGGGCATGTGGGTGGCGAGGTTCGGGTGCGGCCAGTCCGTCCCCCACAGCACCCGGTCGGGGAACTCCTCGACCACGCGGCGTGCGAACGGGACGACGTCGCGGTACGCCGACCGCTCGCCGCCGAGAGCCGGCGGGCCGCTCACGGACAGCCGTTCGGGACAGGTCACCTTGCACCAGATGTCCGGCCTGGCGCGCATGAAGTCCAGGAACGCGCCGAATTCCGGGCCGTACGGGTCCCGGGCGACATCGGGCCGGCCCATGTGGTCGATGACCAGCGGAACCGGGATCGACAGGAAGAAGTCGCGCAGGCCCGCGAGGTCGGCCGCCTCGAAGTAGACGACCACGTGCCACCCGTAGGGCGCGATCCGCCGGACGACGTCCCGCAGGTCCTGCTGCGGAGCCGCGTCGACGAGCCGCTTGACGAAGTTGAACCGCACGCCCCGCACCCCGGCCTCGTGCAGCTCCCGCAGCTCGGCGTCCGAGACGTCCGGCCGCACCGTCGCCACGCCCCGGGCCAGTCCTCCCGAGGACCGCAGGGCATCGACCATGGCGCTGTTGTCGGCGCCGTGACAGGTCGCCTGGACCACGACGTTGCGGGCGAAGCCCAGGTGGTCGCGCAGCGCGAAGAGCTGGTCCTTGGACGCGTCGCACGGGGTGTACTTCCGTTCGGGCGCGAACGGGAACGCGGCTCCCGGGCCGAAGACGTGGCAGTGCGCGTCGACGGCCCCCTCGGGCATCCGGAACCGCGGCCGGCTCGGGTCGGCGTACCAGTCCAGCCAGCCCGGGGTCTTCTCGTAGTGCGTCGTCATCATCAGTCCTCGTAGCGCAGGCCGAGCTCGGCCAGCGGGCCGCGCATGCCGTACAGGTCCAGGCCGAGCTCGCCCGCGCGGAACCGTGCCCGCTTGCCCTCCTCGCCGGCCTCGCGCCGGGCCGCGGCCGCGGCGACCTCGGCGGCGCGCTCGCGTGGCACCACCACGACGCCGTCGCGGTCCGCCACCACCACGTCCCCGGGCCTGACCAGGGCGTTGGCGCAGACCACCGGGACGTTGACCGAGCCGAGGGTGGCCTTGACGGTGCCCTTGGCGTTGACCGCCCGGGCGAAGACGGGGAAGTCCATCTCCTCCAGTTCGGCCACGTCGCGCACGCCGCCGTCGATGACCAGGCCCCGGCCGCCGCGGGCGCGGAACGAGGTGGCGAGCAGTTCGCCGAAGAACCCGTCCTCGCTCTCCGTCGTGCAGGCCGCGACGACCACGTCGCCCTCCTGGATCTGCTCGGCGGCGACGTGGAGCATCCAGTTGTCGCCGGGCTGCAGGAGCACGGTCACCGCCGTGCCGCAGAGCCGGGCCCGGGTGTAGGCGGGGCGCAGGTACGGGCGCATGAGTCCCACCCGGCCCATCGCCTCGTGGACGGTCGCGACGCCGAACGCCGAGAGGGCGGCGACGTCCTCCGGGTCGGCGCGGGTGATCGCGGTGTGGACGACACCGAGCCGCGTGTGTTCCATCGGTCCTTCTCCTGGGTCAGTTGCCGGAGGCGGTGAGCCGGGCGGCGAGGCGGGGGTAGACGCGCAGGGCGTTGCCGCTGTAGACGGCGGCCCGTTCGTCGTCGGTGAGGTGCGCGGTGGCCTCGACGTACCGCCGGGTGTCGTCGAAGTGGTGGCCGGTGCGCGGGTCGATGTCGCGGACGGCGCCGATCATCTCGCTGGCGAAGAGCACGGACCGGCTGGGGACGACCTGCGTGAGCAGGTCGATGCCGGGCTGGTGGTACACGCAGGTGTCGAAGAAGACGTTGTCCAGGAGCGTCTCGGGGTCCGGCCGGCCCAGCGCCATCGCCAGGCCGCGGAACCTGCCCCAGTGGTAGGGAACCGCGCCCCCGCCGTGGGGGATCACGAAGCGCAGCGAGGGGAAGTCGGCGAACAGGTCGCCCTGGAGCAGCTGCATGAACGCCGTGGTGTCCGCGTTCAGGTAGTGGGCGCCGGTGGTGTGGAAGGCCGGGTTGCACGAGGTGCTGACGTGGATCATCGCCGGGATGTCGTACTCGGCCATCGCCTCGTAGAGCGGGTACCAGCTCCGGTCCGTCAGCGGCGGTGCGGTCCAGCTGCCGCCCGACGGATCGGGGTTGAGGTTGACCGCGACCGCGCCGAGCTCCTCGACCGCGCGGCGCAGTTCGGGCAGGCAGGTGGCGGGGTCGACGTCCGGGGACTGCGGCAGCATGGCGGCCATCGCGAAGCGGTCGGGGTAGAGCCCGGCGACGCGGTGGACGAGGTCGTTGCAGATCCGTGCCCACGTCTCGGACACCCGGAAGTCGCCGATGTGGTGGGCCATGAAGCTGGCCCGGGGGGAGAAGATCGTCAGGTCGCTGCCGCGCTCGTCCATGAGGCGCAGCTGGTTGTCCTCGATCGCCCGGCGCAGGTCGTCGTCGGTGATGACGAGGTCGTCCGGGTCGGGGGCGTCCGCGGGGGACCCGGCGGCGGCGACCTGCCGGTCGCGCCACTGGGCCAGTTGCGGGGGCGCGGTGGTGAAGTGACCGTGACAGTCGATGATCATGTCGGGATGTCTCCTGGGGGTCTCGTCGGGTCAGCCGCGGGAGGCGGCGGGCCAGCCCGTGTACTGCTCGGCGAGATACGCACGGCCGGCGCGCGTGCCCACCACGTTGTCGAGCTCGCCGAGTTGGCGCCGCAGGTCGAACGGTGAGGCGCCGGGCGGGGTGTGCAGCAGCCGGGTCATCCAGTGGGAGAAGTTCTGTGCCCGCCAGATCCGCTGCAGCGCGCGCGGCTCGTACTCCGCCAGGGCGGCCTCGCCCTCGGTGCCGAGGGCCCGCAGGAGGACGTCGGCCAGGACCTTCACGTCGTGCAGTGCGAGGTTGAGCCCGCGGGCGCCGGTCGGCGGCACGGTGTGCGCGGCGTCTCCGGCGAGCAGCATCGAGCCCCAGCCCATCGGCTCCTGCACGAACGACCGGAACCGCAGGACCGTCTTCTCGAGGATGGGGCCCTCCTTGAGGCGGAAGCCGTCCTCCCCCGCCACGCGTGCCTGGAGCGTCTCCCAGACGCGGTCGTCCGGCCAGGCACCGACGGACTCGTCCGGGGCGCACTGGAAGTACATCCGCTGCACGGTCGCGGTCCGTTGGCTGATCAGCGCGAAGCCGTGCTCGGAATGGGCGTAGACCAGCTCGGGTGCGCTCGCCGGCGCCTCGGCCATGATGCCGAACCACGCGAACGGGTACTCCTTGCCGTACCGAACCCGCCGGTCCTCGGGGACCAGGTTGCGGCACATGCTGCGCGATCCGTCCGCGCCGACGACGTACCGCGCCCGGATCTCGTGCCGGGCGCCGTCGGCCGCGGTGTACCGGACGCGCGGAGCACCGGTGGTGATGTCGAGGACCTCGCTGTCCTTCACCCCGAAGTGGACCGTGCCGCCGTCGCGGTCGCGCGCGTCGGCCAGGTCGGTGAACACGTCGGTCTGCGGATAGAGCCACACCGACGCGCCCACCAGCTCCTTGAAGTCGAGCCGGTGCGGCCGCCCGCCGAAGCGGAGCTCGGTGCCCTCGTGTTCGTGGCCCTCGCGCAGGATGCGGTCGCCGACACCCGTCTCGACCAGGTCCCGGGCCGCGTCGGCCTCCAGGATTCCGGCGCGCTGCGTCGTCGCGATCTCGTGACGGGTGCGGGTGTCGATCACGATCGTGCCGACTCCGGCCCGTCCCAGCCGGTGAGCGAGCATCAGACCGGCCGGACCGGCCCCGACGACTGCGACGGGAACCGAGGCAACGGTGTCGACGACGGCGTCTGCCATGGCATCTCCTGGGCAACGGTGGACGTGGGGAACACGTCGAACGTTGACAGCCAGGACCGCGGCCGGTCTGCGGTGTTTCCGTCAGGCGGAAGCCCGCCCGGATCTCAGGCGGCGGCGCGGGTACGCCGGCCGAGCTCGTCGGAGATCCCGTACGCGGCCCTCAGCAGCGGCTCGCGCAGTCCGCGCGCCCGGCTCGCCCCACGTGCCGTGATCACGATCCCGAGGGCTGCGCTGACGGGCCCGTGCCGGCCGATCCGTACGGGCGCGGAGACCGCGACGGTGCTCTCGGAGAGCTGCCGGTCGCTGACGAAGACCTGTTCGCGGCGGATGCGGTCGAGCTGCGCGCGGAGCGTCTTCGGGTCGGTGACGGTGTGCGGGGTCCAGGCCCGCAGCGGGGATTCGAGGACCTCTTCCTGGATGTCCACCGGTGCGTGCGCGAGCAGGACGCGCCCCATCCCGGTCGAGCCGATGGGGAACCGGGCCCCCACCATCGTCAGCAGCTCCACCGACCGGTGCCCGGCGATCCGCTCGACGAACACGAGCTCCGTGCCCTCGCGCACCGCCAGCTGGATGTTCTCGTGGGTCGCCTCGTAGAGGTCCTGCATGAAGGGCAGCGCCACATCGCGCAGGATCTGGGTGCGCGGGCATCCCGAGGCGATCTCCCAGAGCCGCAGGCCGATGTGCCAGGACCCGTCCTCCGCGCGCTCCAGCGCCCCCCACGCCGCGAGTTCGGCGACGACCCGGTGCGTCGTGCTCAGGGCCAGGCCGGTGCGCTGGGCGATCTCCGACAGTGTCTGCGACGGGTGCTCGCGGTCGAAGGCCGAGAGGACGTCCAGGACTTTTCCAGCCGCCGTGCTCCGGGTTGTGCTCACGCGGCCAGTCTCGCAGACCGCCTTTGAGGCCCTGCACCGAGCGCCGTACGATCTGCCGCACACCAAGGAGGCGACGTGAACAGAGTGATCTCCGGGCTGTCCTCGATGGCGACGAGGCCCCTGCTGGCCGAGCTGTCCGAGCAGATCCGGCTCGTGCACGGGCTTTCCGTGCGCTTCGAGGCGGCAGGCGGGGTCGAGGTCGCACGGCGGGTGCGCGAGGGCGCCGAGGCCGACCTGCTCGTACTCGCCGACGGGGCCATGACCGCACTGGAGAAGGAGGGCCACCTCGCGGAGGGCACCGTGCGCCCGCTGTGGATCTCCCAGGTCGTCGCCGCCGTGCCGGAGGGATCACCCGTTCCGGAGCTCGCCTCGGAATCCGACCTGCGGTCCGCCCTGGAAGCGGCGCAGGGCATCGCCTATTCCACCGGTCCCAGCGGAACGGCCCTGGTCGAGCTGATCGGCCGGCTGGGCCTCGCCGGTGCGCTCGCCGGCCGGCTCGTCCAGGCACCCCCGGGCGTGCCGGCCGGCAGTCTGCTGTCCTCCGGCCGGGCCGACCTGGCGTTCCAGCAGCGCAGCGAGCTGATGGACCTGCCGGGAGTCGTCGTCGCCGGACCGCTGCCCGGGGACACCGCCATCAGCTCGACGTTCAGCGGAGGCGTCCTGGCCTCGGCATCCCGGCCGGACCTCGCTCTCGAAGTGCTCGGCCTCCTCGGCTCCGACACGGGGTCCGCAACCGCCCGCTCCATGGGCATGCGGGCTCCGGGGGACGTGCCCCCGGAAGGCGTCAGCCCTTCGGGACGGTGTTGACGTAGTTGGTGCCGGCACTGTAGAAGCCGTCCACCGTCTTCTGGACGTCCGCCTGGGAGACGACCTGGTCGGCCTTGTAGTAGACCCAGTTGACCTTCATGTCCCAGGTGCGCCGGCCGCCCGTGGAAGGGAGGTCGATGAGCCAGTTGCTGAAGTGGATGTCCATCTTCTCGCGCGGGACGTACTTGCCGGAGCTGGTGAACGTCTCCTTGCCGTCCAGGGAGTAGACGACCTTCCCGTCCATGGCGGTGATCATCAGCAGGTGCCAGCCCTCGAGGCGCTGCTTCGTCGACTTGTTGACCCGGTCCGGCGGGTCGGCCTTGTACCAGCTGACGTTGTCGAGTCGCGGGCCCGCCGTGCCCCATCCGCCGTTCGGCAGGTACTCGAAGTCGAGTTCGCTGTAGTTCGCCGAGGCGTCCGAGGGGGAGATCGGGAAGAAGGTCTGGACGACGTGGTCGCCACCCCGGCCGCTCGAGGGCTTGTCGCTGAAGTAGACCCGGGCGGCGTAGGTGCCCGTGAAGAGGTTCTTGCCGGTGGTCAGCACCTCGACCTGCTTGGTGCCCTGCTTGGTGCCGTCGGTGGAGGACTGCAGCTGCAGGACCTTGCCGCCCTGGGCGGTCGTGTCGGCGGGGAAGCCCGCGCCCGCGGTGTTCCAGCTGTCCTGGATCCCGGGGCCGCCCCCGCCGGTACGGACCTCCCAGCCGTGGGCGGCGAGCGCGGGGTCGTCCGCGCCGCTGTAGTGGAAGTTGTCGAACAGGGTTCCCGGCGGTCCGGACGGGGTCGGCGAGGCACTGGGCCGGCCGTCGCCGGCGCCCTTGCCGGATGCCGGGCCGCCGGAACACGCGGCGAGCACGCACAGGAGGGCGGGCAGCGTGAGCGCGGTCCACGCGCGGCGACGAGAAGTGCGGCGGGACTGGCTCACACGGGCTCCTTGGGGGCGTAGAGGCGGTACCTGGACACGCCCTCTGCATGACGATCGGACCGACCGATCCGATGAACGGTCCGACGAGGGGGTCATCCTAAGGCGCCGGGTGGGCACCGGAGCGACCGCCCGGGTGAACACCGGGGTGACTGCCGGGGTGGCATTTGCGGCTTCCGGCGGTGCGGTGCCAGCAGAAACGATTTGGCTTAAAAGCGTACTGTCCGGTACCCGGAGAGCGTACGGACGCATCTACTGATCGGTACTGCCGATTGGCATTTCGATCCGATTACAACACCTGATCGGATGGTCCTAAATCCAGACATGGAACCCAAGTCGATTCAGGTCGGTGCACTAGCGTTCGCCCTGCGGTCCCGCGGTCTACGTACCCTGCAATGAAAGGCCTCGCAAGGTGCGCTCAGTTTTCGATCCCATCGAACGCGGATCGACATATCAGCCTTTGTCCGAAATTCCCGAGTCGGACTTCGAAGAACCCGCCTCAGCACCGGTGTTCGTCGACCAGTCGGGTCTGCGCGGCCGTCTGCTGCGCGGGTTCGGATGGCCGGTTTCCGTCGTCGGAGCGATCCTCGCAGTTGCCATGGGCAGCAGCCTGATCGGTGTCCAGGCGGACGCCCCGGCCATGGGCATACCGGTGCAGCCCTCGCTGCCGCCCGCCCCCTCGTCCTCACCCGTGCCGGCGAAGTCGCCCAGCCCGTCGACCGGGCAGGCCGCTCCGTCCTCGTCGTCCTCGCCCCGGACGGCCAAGGGGTCCGCGACGCCCCAGACGAAGCCCTCGGCCGGCACGTCGAAGCCCCCGGCCGGTGCGACGAAGCCCGCGGCCACCCCCTCGAAGCCCACGACCACCGTGCAGCGCGGGGCCACGCCTTCGGGCCAGCCCGCCAAGCGCAGCTGATCGTCCGCACCACCCATCTCCAGGAGCGTCATTGTCCCGGTCCCGCCGCCGGCAGTCCCTGCTGAGGCCGCGCCGTCTGGCCGCCCCGCCGCTGCGCTTCTTCATGCCGCTGTCCCTGCTGGCGTGCCTGCTCGCGCTGCTCGTCCTGCGCGGCCTGGCCAACAACGAGGCGTTCCACGACTCCCGGATCGCGATCTCGGTCGACAAGGACACCGTGCCGCAGAACCTGCTCAAGGGCGGGCCGGTCATCGACGCGCGCGGCAGCAAGAACGAGCACCCCGTCAGCTACCGCATACCCGACCGCACCGTGGTCCTGAGCTTCGACGACGGTCCCTCGCCCGAGTGGACCCCGAAGATCCTGGCCCTGCTGGAGTCCCGCCACATCAAGGCGGACTTCTTCGTGACCGGCGCCATGACCACGCGCTACCCGGACCTGATCCGGGACATCGTCGCGGACGGCCACGAACTCGGCGTGCACACCTTCACCCACCCCGACCTGGTGTACCAGTCCCACGCCCGGATCAGCTGGGAGCTGGCGCAGACGCAGCTGGCACTGGCCGGCGTCGCGGGCGTCCACAGCGCGCTGTTCCGCCCCCCGTACTCCTCCGACGCCACGGCGCTGGACGACTGGAACTACCCGGTGATCAAGTACGTCGGCGCGCGCGGCTACCTCACCGCGTTCATCGACAAGGACACCGACGACTGGAAGCGGCCCGGCGTCGAGGAGATCGTCAAGGCGGCGATGCCGTCCAAGCCCGGCGCGGGCGAGATGATCCTGCTGCACGACGCGGGTGGTGACCGTACCCAGACCATCGCCGCGCTCACGCAGATCATCGACAAGCTGCAGGCGCAGGGCTACCGCTTCACCACCATCTCCGAAGCGCTCGGCGCCTCCAGCGCCACCGTGCCGGTGCACGGTTTCCAGCTGTGGGCGGGCAAGGGGTTCATCTGGGCCACCCAGTTCTCCGTGCACACCCTGCCGGTCCTGGTCGCACTGCTGGCCCTCGTCGGCTTCCTCAACTTCGGCCGGTTCGCGCTGATGATCGTCCTCGCGCCGATCCACGCCCGTCGCAACAAACGGCCGGACCGCTGGGGGGAACCCGTCACCGAGCCGGTCACCGTGCTCGTGCCGGCCTACAACGAGATCGAGTGCATCGCCAACACCCTGAACTCCCTGGCCGTCAGTGACTACCCCATCGAAGTGATCGTCATCGACGACGGCTCGACGGACGGCACCGCGGACGCCGTCGAGGAGATGGACCTGCCGTTCGTCCGGCTGATCCGCAAGGTCAACGGAGGCAAGCCCAGCGCGCTCAACGCCGGCGTCGCGGCCGCCTCGCACGACATCATCGTCATGATGGACGGCGACACCGTCTTCGAGCCGTCCACCGTGCGCGAGCTCGTCCAGCCCTTCGCCGACCCGACGATCGGCGCGGTCGCGGGCAACGCCAAGGTCGGCAACCGGGACAGCCTGATCGGCGCCTGGCAGCACATCGAGTACGTCCTCGGCCACAACCTGGACCGCCGGATGTACGACGTGCTGGGCGTCATCCCCACCATCCCCGGCGCGGTGGGAGCCTTCCGCAAGGAAGCCCTGCAGCAGGTCGGCGGGATGAGCGAGGACACCCTCGCCGAGGACACCGACATCACCATCGCGGTGCTCTGCGAAGGATGGCGGGTCGTCTACGCCGAGGAGGCCCGCGCCTGGACCGAGGCTCCCGCCAGCCTCCAGCAGCTCTGGTCCCAGCGGTACCGCTGGAGCTACGGCAGCATGCAGGCCCTGTGGAAGCACCGCGGCGCGGTGACCTCCCGCGGTCCGGCCGGGCGCTTCGGCCGGCTCGGGCTGCCGCTCATCGTGCTGTTCGGTGTGGTCGCCCCGCTGCTGGCGCCGCTGGTCGACATGTTCCTGGTGTACGGCGTGCTGTTCGGCGACGCCCCGATCACCCTGTCCAGCTGGGGCGGGTTCATCCTGCTCCAGGCCGCGCTGTCCTGGTACGCCTTCCGGCTCGACCGGGAGAAGCCCTGGCACCTGATCAGCCTGCCGATCCAGCAGCTGGTCTACCGGCAGCTGATGTACATCGTCCTGCTGCAGTCCGCGATCACGGCGATGACCGGTGGCCGACTGCGCTGGCAGAAGCTGCGGCGCACCGGCGAGGTCGCCACCGCACCCGTGGAGGCCTGATCATGCCTGCATCCGTCGACTACGTGCGCCACGCGGAAACCATGCAGTTGAGGGTTCCGCCCATCCTGATACCGGAGCCGGAGCCGGAGGCGCCGGTCCGGCGCAAGGGCGGCCGGGACCGCTATCTCGACCTGCTGCGCGCGCTGGCGCTGGGCCGTGTGGTGCTCTACCACAACTTCGGCTGGTTCTGGCTGCCCCTCGTCTTCCCGTCGATGGGCGTGATGTTCGCGCTGGCCGGCTCGCTGATGACCCGCTCGCTCAGCCGCCCCGCCCTCGGCGTGATCCGCGGCCGACTGCGCCGCCTCCTGCCGCCGATGTGGCTGTTCGGCGCCATCATGATCACCCTCCAGATCCTCGACGGCTGGGGCCCCGACTCCGAGGGCCACCCCAACTGGTGGTGGGGCAAGCTGGTGTTCTGGCTGCTGCCGCTGAGCACCCCGCCGTTCGGGGAGGAGCTGGGCGGGTTCTCCGGTTTCGAGCACCACGTGGAAGCGACCTGGGCCGCGCAGGTCATCGTGCCGCTCTGGTACCTCCGGGCCTACCTCTGGTACGTCCTGCTCTCGCCGCTGATGCTCCGGGCCCTGCGCAAGTTCCCCGTGGTGACGCTGTTCACGCCGCTGGCGGTGGTGATCGTCATGAACACCTTCTTCGCCGAGCAGGAGTTCATCTACGGCCGGGTCTGGGAGACCGCCAACGACTTCACCATGTTCGGCTCCTGCTGGATCCTCGGCATGGCGCACCAGGAGGGGCTCCTCAAGAAGATCCCCCAGTACGTGGTGCCGTCCATCGCGCCGCTGGTCATGGTGGCCGGCCTCTGGTACCTGAACACCCGGCCGGCCGATCCGTCCCAGCCGACCGACATCGAGGCCTGGCCGATCGCCCAGGCCCTGTGGTCCCTCGGGTTCGTCGCCATGCTGCTCCACGTCAGCCCGTCCTGGGAGCAGTGGCCGAGGCCCCTGGAACGCTGGAACGGCCTCGTCAGCCTGCTCAACTCGCGTGCCGTCAGCGTCTACCTGTGGCACCAGGTCGCGCTGGTGTGCGCCATCCCGCTGATCGACCCCCTCTGGAGCATCCCCTTCTTCTACACGAACCTCCAGTGGCTGCTGTCCAGCCAGTGGTTCACGCTCATGGTGGCCATCCCGCTGATCGGGCTGCTCGTGCTGACCTTCGGCTGGGTCGAGGACGTGGCCGCCAAGCGCTCGCCACGGCTCTTCCCGTACCCGCGCCGCCAGCGGGGCAAGCGGCGGGCCGCGGAGTGACGCGGAGCCGCACGGAGGACCAGGGGCCGTTCCGGAGCGATCCGGAACGGCCCCTGCGCCGTCACGCGCCGGTGCGGCCGTTCACCCTACGTGTCCGGCCGGGCGGAATCCGTGCGGTGGGCAGCGGGGGTGCCTGCGGTGGAACCGAGGACGCGCCGCGCGGCGCGTGATCACCACCGCCATGGGCCTGGTCGACGCCCGGTTCGGCGCGCTCGGCGTGCTGAGCGAGGACGGCGAACAGCTCGAGGAGTCCCCGGGGGTCCGGCTACCCTTCGAGCTTCGCCTCGGCCTCCGCCTCGGCCACGGCGATGACGAATCCGAGGGCCTCCGCGATGTGGGTGGCCGCGGACATGACGCGGGCGGTGCCCACGATGGGGGCGATCGCGACCAGGACGTCCTGCACCTGGGCGGGCGTCAGGTTGGTCTTGATGGCCGGATCGATGTGTGCGACGTAGGACAGCGCGGGTGCGTCCATCGCGGCGAGCGCGGCGAGGCGGGTGAGTATCAGCGTGTCCGCGGGCAGCCCGCACCGTTCGATCGAGTCCATGGTCATGGCGGCCAGGGTGTCGAGGACGGGGTGGTCGGATGCTGTCGTCATGGTGAGCCTCCTGGGTGTCGGGGCGCCGACGCGTCGGAGGCGGGGAAGGAGCCCCTGCGCCGAACACCTGTATCGACGGTAGGGACATTCCCATGGGGCTGCATCTCCACTGTGCGGGCGGCGCGCGCACCGGCCGTCCGGTGCGCGCGCGGAACGCCCGGCGGAGTGCTCAGACGATGCCTTCGGCGATCTCCGCCTGCTCACGGGCGTTGCCGTACGCCGACGGCGTCCCGTACGAGCGCCGGGCGACGTACCACCACGCGCTGGCCAGGACCAGGACCACGGCCAGGGCGATCACCGCGTAGTTCATCGTGTCGATGGTGACCGGCGACTTCTGCGGCAGGCAGAACAGGACGGTGACGACGGCCACCCAGACGACGGCGGTCCAGCCGATCGGCTTGCTCCAGCGGCCCAGGCTCCACGGGCCGGGCTGGAAGCGGTTGCCGGCGCGCAGGCGCAGGTAGATCGGGATGGCGTAGGCCGGGGTGATGCCGATGACGTTGATGGCGGTCACGGCCCCGTAGGCGGTGGCGGAGTAGAGGGAGGGCAGCGCCAGCACGCCCGCGACGGCGACCGCGAGCCATACGGCCGGGACCGGCGTCTGGGTGCGGCTGCTGACCTTGCGCCACAGGGCGGAGCCGGGCAGCGCGTTGTCGCGGCTGAAGGCGAAGACCATCCGGCTCGCGGCGGCGACCTCGGCGTTGCCGCAGAAGAGCTGCGCGACGATCACGACGAGGAGCAGGGCCTTGGCGCCCCCGGAGCCCAGGGCGTCGAGGAAGATCTGGGCCGGCGGGACACCGGTGGCGGTGCCGGCGACGGCCGCGTAGTCCTGGATGGCGAAGGTCAGGCCCGCGAGCAGCGCGAACCCGGCCAGCCACGAGGCCCAGATGGAGCGGACGATGCCCTTGGCGGCGGCCACGGAGGCGTTCGAGGTCTCCTCCGAGAGGTGCGCGGAGGCGTCGTAGCCGGAGAACGTGTACTGCGCGAGCAGCAGGCCGACCGCGGCGACGTAGAACGGGTTGGCCCAGCCGGTGTCGTTGACGAACTCGGTGAAGACGAACGAGACCGACTGGTGGTGGTCGGGGACGAAGGCCAGGGCGCCGACGATGAGCGCGACACCGCCCAGGTGCCACCAGACGCTGATCGAGTTGAGGACGCTGACCAGGCGGACGCCGAAGAGGTTGAGCACGGCGTGCAGCAGCAGGATGGCCAGGAAGATCAGGAAGGTCGATCCGGGGGTGGGTACGAAGCCCCACTGGAGGTTGAGGAAGGCGCCGGTGAACAGGGCCGCGCCGTAGTCGATGCCCGCGATGGCGCCGAGTAGGCCGAGCAGGTTCAGCCAGCCCGTGTACCAGCCCCAGCGGCGTCCGCCGAGCCGGTCGGCCATGTAGTAGAGCGCCCCCGAGGTGGGGTAGGCGCTGGTCACCTCGGCGAGGGCGAGACCCACGCAGAGCACGAAGAGGCCGACGCCGGCCCAGCCCCACAGCATCACGGCCGGACCGCCGGTGCCCAGGCCGAAGCCGTACAGGGTCATGCAGCCGGACAGGACGGAGATGACGGAGAAGCTGATGGCGAAGTTGCCGAAGCCGCCCATCCGGCGGGCGAGGACGGGCTGGTAGCCGAGCTCTCTGAGCCGTTCCTCCTCGTCCTGCCGTGGTGGGGCCACGCTGTCCTGGCGGACGGTCGGCGCGGTTCGGGACATGGCGGGGTACCTCCGGGGGTTCGTGAAATGCGGGGACGCGAGCGGGGGTGGGGGTGTCGGGGCCGCAGCGGGCGGACTGCGGGAAGGAGGGTCAGCCGCGGTCGGCCAGGCTGCGGGACCTGGCCTGCAGGAAGACCTCCGCGGCCAGTTCCTGGTCGGCCGGGTCGCGGGTGCGGTGGGCCCACGGCAGGGTGGTCCAGTACCGGCCGATCGCACCGAAGACCTCGGCCGCCTCGCCGAACCGGTGGGCTCCCCACAGGGCGTGGGCGAGGTGGTTCAGATCGAGCGGGGAGGCGCGGCGCACGTCGGCGTGCCGGAACCAGGTGTCCAGGGCGTGCCCGGCGTCCCGGAGCGCGCCGTCGCTGACCCAGTGGAGGTCCAGCGCCTTCTCCTGGCCGCGTTCACGGCGGTAGCGCTCGACGCTCAGGTAGAGCGGCAGGGCGTGGACGGCGGACCCGGTCGCTGCGGAACCCGCCGCCCATTGCACGAAGTTGGCGGCCTCGGTGAGCGGACCGGGGGTGCCCGCGCACACGAACTGGAGCATCCGGTGGTACGCCTCGCGGTTGTGCGGGTCGCGCTTGTCGGCCTGGGCGAGGATGCCCCAGGGGCCGGGGGGCAGCATCATGGCGGGCGGTGCGAGCCGGTGCTCGTCCATGGAACGCTGTTCGTCGAGGAGGGCGAGCGCGAGCAGGCAGACCCACGGCACGGGGTCGGCCGGGCTGAGCTCGGCGGCGTCCCGGCACGCCAGCCACGCCTCCTGCCATAACTGGTGCGTGCGGGGGTGCCGTGCGCGGTGGGCCCGGACGGTGCGTTCGACGACGACACGGGTGTGCATGACGGACGCGGCGACGCTACGCGGTTCCTCGGCGCGCCACGCCTGGACCACGTCCGATCCGGCGGCGACGGCGGCGAGCACCTGGGTGCGCTGGGTCCACAGCCCCCAGCCGTCCGTGCGGTCCAGCAACTGGGCCATCGACACCCAGCGGCCGGTGCGCAGGTCCTGCACGGCGACACGCAGCTCGTTGTCGTGACCCGCGGGATGGTAGACGGGCCTGAAGTCGCTGCCCGCCATCACCTCGTCCCGGTCGACGGGTGGCGGGGGCGGGCGCGTCGTGCGTCGGTGGTGGTCATGGGTCCTCGCATCGCAATGGCCGTCGCGCCGGGTAATCGGCGATCACTATAGAGCGACTGTGAGCATCTGCATCACGGTTCTTTTCGGAATGCAACTATCAAGCCACGTCCGGAATGTGAGATCGCGTCAGATGTCCCGCGGGCGAACCCTTGCCGATCTTGACGGGCGGCGCCCCCCTGGTGAAGTCTTCCGACCGACGGTCAAGCCGGCGGACAACACGGACGGAGTCGCGATGACGGGCCCGGTGCTCGCTGTGGACCAGGGGACGTCGGGAACGAAGGCCCTCGTCATATGTCCCGTACGCGGGGTGATCGGCTCCGCCTCCGCTCCCGTGCGGCCCGCCCACCTGCCCGGCGGCCGCGTCGAGGTCGACCCCCGTGAGCTGCTCGACTCGGTCGTCGAGGCGGGGCGCGCCGCCCTCGCGGCGGCCGGCGAGCCGGTGGCGGCGGTGGGCCTGGCCAACCAGGGCGAGACCGTGCTCGCCTGGGACCCGGCGAGCGGTGAACCGCTGACCGACGCGATCGTCTGGCAGGACCGCCGGGCCGAGCAGCTGTGCACCGAACTGGCCCCGCACGCCGCACTGCTGCAGGAGCGGACGGGCCTCCCCCTCGACCCGTACTTCGCCGCGCCGAAGATGGCCTGGATACGCCGTGGCCTGACCCGGGAGGGCGTCGTGACGACCAGCGACGTGTGGCTGGTGCACCGGCTCACCGGTGCCTTCGTCACCGACGCGGCGACCGCGGGCCGCACCCAGCTGCTCGACCTCGACACCGTCGACTGGTCGCCCGCCGCGCTCGACGCCTTCGGCCTCGCCGGCGAGCGGCTTCCCGAAGTGGTCGACGCCGACGCGCACATCGGGACCACGACCGCGTTCGGGCCCCCGCTGCCGCTGACCGGCCTGCTCGTCGACCAGCAGGCCGCCCTGCTCGCCCAGCGCGTCACCGAGCCCGGCACCGCCAAGTGCACCTACGGCACCGGGGCGTTCCTCCTCGCGCAGACGGGCCCGCGCCCCCGCCGCAGCACCACCGGACTGGTCGGCTGCGTCGCCTGGCGGCTCGGCGGGGCGACCAGCTACTGCCTGGACGGGCAGGTCTACACGGCCGCCTCCGCCGTGCGCTGGCTCACCGACCTCGGCGTGATCTCCGGCGCCCAGGACATCGACACCGTGGGCGGGACCGCCCCGGACGCCGGCGGCGTCACCTTCGTCCCCGCGCTCGCCGGGCTCGCCGCCCCCTGGTGGCGGGGCGACCTGCGCGGCTCGGTCAGCGGCCTCGGCCTCGACACGACCGCCGGGCACCTCGTCCACGCACTGTGCGACGGCATAGCCGCGCAGGTCGCGGAGCTCGCGGACGCGGTCGCCGCCGACCTGGGCGCACCGCTGGCCGCCCTGCGCGTCGACGGCGGCCTGACCCGCTCCGCCCTGCTCATGCAGGCACAGGCCGACCTGCTGCAGATCCCCGTCGAGGTGTCGGCGCTGCCGGACGCCACCGCCCTCGGCGTCGGCGCGGTCGCCCGGCTCGGGCTCGACCCCTCCCTCACCGTGCACGAAGCCGTCCCGCAGTGGAAGCCCTCCGCCGTGTACGAGCCGCGCGCCGGCTCCGGGCAGGCGGCGGAGCGACGCGCCCGCTTCCGGACGGCCGTCTCCGCCCTGCTCGACGGCCCGGCATGACCGTCACCACCCGCGGCCCGCTGCCCGGCGGCCCCGCCTACGACGTCACGGTCGTCGGCGCCGGCGTGGTCGGCTCGGCCATCGCCCGCGAACTGGCCCGGCTGCCCCTGCGGATCGCCCTGGTCGACGCCTCCGACGACGTGGGCAACGGCACCTCCAAGGCCAACACCGCCATCCTCCACACCGGCTTCGACGCGGTGCCCGGCTCCCTGGAGTCCCGGCTCGTCCGGGAGGGGCAGCGGCTGCTCGCCGCCTACGCGGCGGAGAGCGGCATCCCGGTGGAACCCCTCGGGGCCCTGCTCGTCGCCTGGGACGAGCAGCAGCTCGCGGCGCTGCCCGCACTGGCCGCCAAGGCCGGGGCCAACGGCTACCGGTCGGCCCGGATCCTCCCGGCCGACGAGGTACGCGCCCGCGAGCCGGAGCTCGGCCCCGGCGTACTGGGCGCCCTGTACGTGCCGGACGAGTCCGTCATCTGCCCCTGGACGACCACCCTCGCCTACGCGACGCAGGCCGTGCGGGCCGGGGTCGACCTGCACCTCAACTGCCCGGTGAGGTCGGTCGAATCCGGCGACCCGCACACCCTGGCCACCGGCCGGGGCCCCCTGCGCACCCGGCACCTGGTCAACGCGGCGGGCCTGTACGCCGACGAGATCGACCGCCTCCTCGGCCATGCGGACTTCGCCGTGACGCCCCGCCGCGGCCAGCTGATCGTCTTCGACGAGCTCGCGCGCGGCCTCGTACGCCACATCCTGCTGCCGGTGCCGGACGAGCGCGGCAAGGGAGTGCTCGTATCGCCGACCGTGTACGGGAACGTGATGCTCGGGCCGACCGCCGAGGACCTGGAGGACAAGACGGCCACCGGGTCGACCGCCGAAGGCCTCGCGCTGCTGCGCGAGAAGGGCCGGCGGATCCTGCCGGCGCTCCTGGAGGAGGAGGTCACGGCCGTCTACGCGGGGCTGCGGGCGGCCACCGGGCAGGAGGACTACGCGATCCGGGCGCATCCCGCGCAGCGCTACGTGACCGTGGGTGGGATCCGCTCCACCGGGCTGACCGCCTCGATGGCGATCGCCGCCCACGTGGTCGGCCTGCTCGCCGAGGGCGGCCTGCCGGTGGGCGGCGCACGGGAGCTGCAGCCGGTGCGGATGCCGAACCTCGGCGAGGCCTTCCCCCGGCCCTACCAGGACGCGGCGATGATCGCGGCGGACCCGGAGTACGGCCGCATCGTCTGCCACTGCGAGCGCGTGACCCGCGGGGAGATCCGCGACGCGCTCGCCGCCACTGTCCCGCCCGGCTCGCTCGACGGCCTGCGGCGGCGCACGCGCGCCCGCGGCGGCCGCTGCCAGGGCTTCCACTGCGGGGCCGCCGTCCGCGCGCTGTTCGAGGAGGCCCGCGGGTGAACCGTACGGAGCGGACCGTCGACGTACTGGTGGTCGGCGCGGGCCCCGCCGGGCTCGCCCTAGCCGCCCGGCTCGCACAGGCGGGCGCCGGGCGGGTCGAGGTCCTGGAACGCGAGGAGGAGGCGGGCGGGATGCCGCGCCACCTCCACCACGGCGGCTTCGGCCGGCCGCCGCGCCCCTGGACCCGGGGCCCCGAGTACGCGCGGAGGGCCGCGCAGGCCGCACTCGCCGCCGGGGCCGCCGTCCGCACCGGTGTCAGCGCCACCGGCTGGGCCGGCCCCCTCGCGCTGGAGACCACGGGCCCGGCGGGCCCGGAACGCATCACGGCCCGGGCCGTCGTCCTCGCCACCGGCGCCCGGGAGCGCCCCCGCAGCGCCCGGCTGGTGCCGGGCTCCCGTCCGCAGGGGGTGCTGACCACCGGCGAGCTCCTGCAGTCGGTGCACCGCTTCGGCCTGCCCGTCGGGCGGCGGGCCGTGGTGGTCGGCGCCGAGCCCGTCGCCCGCCACGCGGTGGGCACGCTGCGGCGGGCGGGCACGGACGTGGTGGCCATGGTCACGGAGCACCCGCGCGCCGCCGCCGTGCCGGGGGTACCGCTGCTCACGGCGACCACGGTGGGCGAACTGCGCGGCCGGGGCCGGCTGACCGGCGTCCTCGTCCGCCACCGGGACGGCCGGTCCGGGCTCCTCGCCTGCGACACCGTGGTCTTCACCGGAGACTGGATCCCCGACCACGAACTGGCACGCCGCGGCGGAGTCCCCCTCGACCCCGGTACCAGGGGCCCCGGCGTCGACGCGTCCTTCCGCACGGCGCAGCCGGGCGTCTTCGCCGTCGGCAACGCCCTCCACGGCATCGAGAGCGCGGCCACCGCGGCGGCGGAGGGCGCCGCCGCGGCCGCCCCCGTCCTGGCCCACCTGGCCGGTGCCCCCTGGCCGGAGCCCGGGCCGCCCCTGGAGGTCCGGGCCCCGCTCGTGTGGGTGACGCCGAACCGGGTCACCGGGACCGCCGGGCGCCCGCTGCTGCTGCGCTCCGGGGAGGCGCTGACCGCCCCGGTGGTGACGGTGCGCCAGGACGGCCGGCTGCTGTGGCGGCGCCGGGCCGTGGGCCGCCTGTCCCCGTCCCGCTCCCTGAGGGTGCCGTCGACCTGGACGACCCGCGTCGACCCGGCGGGCGGCCCGGTGGTGCTGGCCATCGGCTGAGGCCCGGGGAACCGGGGTCACCTCTGACCGGCGTACGGCCCGGAGTCAGCAGATCCTCGGCAGCTGTTCCCCGATCGGCAGGTCGACCACGCGCGTGCCGCCGAGCCCCGTCCGCGCCACCACCATGCCGGGGTGGGCCTCCACCGCCTCGCCGATCACGGCCGCGTTCCGGCCCAGCGGGTGGGCGCGCATCGCGTCGAGGACGGCGTCGGCGTGCTCCCGGGGCACGAACGCCACCAGCTTGCCCTCGTTCGCCACGTAGAACGGG
Source organism: Streptomyces sp. NPDC085524 (assembly GCF_044541755.1). Lineage (NCBI taxonomy): Bacteria > Bacillati > Actinomycetota > Actinomycetes > Kitasatosporales > Streptomycetaceae > Streptomyces > Streptomyces sp. NPDC085524. Next base: position 353,286 of record NZ_JBITTH010000001.1, on the reverse strand, counting down.
TCCAGGCCGAGGATCGCGCACGCGTTCCGCACGGCCTCCGGGACCGGGACCCGGCCCTCCTGGACCACGACTCCGGCGCCCGAGGCGGCCGCGATCTCGCACAGGGAGGCCGCGAGCCCCCCGCGGGTGGGGTCGCGCAGCACGTGCAGGTCGGGCGTGACCGCGAGCATCGCCTGGACGAGGCCGCCCAGCGGCGCGCAGTCACTTTCGATCTCCACGCCGAAGCCGAGCCCCTCGCGGACGCTCATGATCGCCACGCCGTGCAGGCCGATCTCACCGCTGACGATGACCACGTCGCCCGGCACCACCCGCTGCGGGCGCAGGTCCACCCCGTCCGGGATCAGGCCGATGCCCGCGGTGTTGACGTAGATGCCGTCGCCGTGGCCCGCCTCCACGACCTTGGTGTCGCCGGTCGCCACCTCGACGCCCGCGGCCCGGGCGGCAGCTCCCAGCGCCCCGGCCACGCGCGCCACCGTGGACATCTCGACGCCCTCCTCGAGGATGAACCCGCAGGACAGGTAGGCGGCCCGGGCCCCGCTCATCGCCAGGTCGTTGACCGTGCCGTTGACCGCCAGGTCGCCGATGCTGCCGCCGGGGAAGAACAGCGGGCGCACCACGTACGAATCGGTGGAGAAGGCCAGCCGGGCCCCGCCGAGGGTCAGGGCGGCCGAGTCCCCGAGCCGGCCGAGCACCTCCCCGCCGTACGCGGGCGCGAAGACGTGCTCGACGAGTTCGGCGGAGAGCGCGCCGCCGCCCCCGTGGCCCATCACCACGCGGGGCCGGTCGCGCAGGGGTGCCGGACAGGTCCAGCCGGTGACGTCGAGTGCGGTCTCAGACAACGGGGTTCGCCTCCAGCGGGGCCTTCGCGGCGTTCGGGATGTCCAGGCGCCGGTAGAGGTAGTACGCGGCGCACGCGCCCTCGCTGGAGACCATCGTGGCGCCGAGCGGGGTGCGCGGGGTGCAGGTGGTGCCGAAGGCCTCGCACTCGTGGGGTTTCAGCAGGCCCTGGAGCACCTCGCCGGCGCGGCACTCGGCCGGCTCCTGCGTGGCGATGTACCCCACCGAGAAGCGGTGCTCGGCGTCGAAGTCCCGGTAGCGGGACGACAGCCGCCAGCCGCTGGCGGGGATGACGCCGATGCCGCGCCAGGCCCGGTCGGTCACCTCGAAGACGTCCTCCAGCATCGCCAGCGCGGCCGGGTTGCCCTCCGGGCGGACGGCGCGCGCGTACGCGTTGTCGACGGTGTGCTCCCCGCGCTCGAGCTGCAGCACGGCCCGGCGGACGCCCTCCAGGATGTCCAGCGGCTCGAAACCGGTCACCACGATCGGGACGCGGTGGCGCGCGGCCAGATCGGGGTACTCGGCGGTTCCCATCACACTGCACACGTGCCCGGCGGCCAGGAAGCCCTGCACCCGGCAGCTCGGCGAGGTCATGATCGCCTCGATCGCCGGGGGCACCCGTACGTGGGACACCAGCAGGCTGAAGTTGCGGATGCCGAGCTTCTTCGCCTGGTACACGGTCATCGCGTTGGGCGGCGCCGTGGTCTCGAAGCCGATGCCGAAGAACACCACTTCGCGGTCCGGGTTCTGCCGGGCGATCCGCAGGGCGTCGAGCGGGGAGTAGACCACCCGCACGTCGCCGCCCTCGCTGCGCACCTGGAAGAGGTCGCGGCCGGTCCCCGGCACGCGGAGCATGTCCCCGAAGGAGCAGAAGATCACCTCGGGCCGGGAGGCGATCTCCAGGGCCTTGTCGATGACCTCCAGCGGCGTCACGCACACCGGGCAGCCCGGCCCGTGGATCAACTCCACCTGATCGGGCAGCAGTTGGTCGATCCCGTGCCGGATGATGGTGTGCGTCTGGCCGCCGCAGACCTCCATCAGCGCCCAGGGGCGGGTCACGGTGGCGTGGATCTCGTCGAGCAGCCGCTTGGCGAGGGCGGGGTCCTGGAACTCGTCGATGTACTTCACTGCTGCGCCGCCTCCTGCGGGACGTCGTCCGGGTCGTCGGTGAAGGGCCAGGGAGCGCCGCCGGCCTCCGCGGCGGCCCGCTCCCACGGGTCGCCGAACTCCTCCTGGAGCATGCCGAGCTGGGCGAAGAGCTCGAGGGTCTGCTTGGCCGACTCCTCGTCCAGGCGCTGCAGGGCGAAGCCCACGTGGACGATGGCGTACTCGCCGACCTGGAGGTCCGGCAGGTATTCCAGGCACACCTCCTTGCGCACGCCCCCGAAGTCGACCGTGGCCATCCGGGTGCCGTCCTGCTCCCCGATGTCAATCACTCTGCCGGGCACCGCCAGGCACATGGGTTCCTCCTCGCTGTGGGTGTCCGTCGGCGCAGCCGGCGGTCGCGGTCGCAGCCGCCACCATGAGCTGGCCGAGCGCCAGCCCCCCGTCGTTCGGGGGGACCCGGTGGTGGCGCAGTACGGTGAAGCCGTGCTCCCGCAGCAGCCGGGAACAGGCCGACGAAAGGGTCGAGTTGGCGAAGACCCCGCCGGTCAGGGCGACGGTGTCCAGCCCGTGCCGCCCGCGCGCCGCGAGGCACAACTCACCGACGAGGGCGGCGACCGCGGCATGGAACCGGGCCGCGATCACCGTCGGCGGGGTGCCCGCGCGCAGATCGGCCACGACGGCGGCCAGGACGGGCCCCGGATCGGCGGTCAGCGGGGGAGAGGCGGCAGGATCGGCCGTGCCCGCTTCCGGGACGCGGAGCGCGAACCGGTAGACGGGCCCGGAGCCGCCGGCCGCCACCGCGGCCGCCTCCAGTTCGATGGCGGCCTGGGCCTCGTACCCGGCGTGGTGGCAGACCCCGGCCAGCGAGGAGACGGCGTCGTAGAGCCGGCCCATGCCCGAGGTGGGCACGCAGTTCAGGTTGCGCTCCAACTGGCGCCGCAGTACGACCAGTTCGTCGGGCGGACAGGCCCGCACGGGAGGCAGGTCCGGGGACCAGTCGATGCCCGCGGCCCACAGGTGCGCCAGCGCCATCCGGTACGGGCGCCGCACGGTGGCGTCGCCGCCCGGCAGGGGGACGTACGCGAGGTGCGCGAAGCGCGCGTATCCACCGTAGTCGGCGAGCAGGACCTCACCGCCCCACACCGCGCCGTCGTCGCCGTAGCCCGTGCCGTCGAAGGCGATGCCGATCACCCGCCGGCCGCCGTCGAGGCCGTGCTCGGCCATCGCCGAGGCGATGTGCGCGTGGTGGTGCTGAACGCGGACCAGGGGCCGGGCGCCCGCGTTCCGCACGGCCCACTGCGCGGAGCGGTAGCCGGGGTGCCGGTCGGCGGCGAGCAGCCCCGGCGTCACCCCGGTGATCGACTCCAGCTGCTGCTCGGCGCGTTCGAAGGCCTGCTGGGTGGCCAGGTCGTCCATGTCCCCGATGTGCGCGGACAGCCACGCCCTGCGGCCCTCGCCGAGGCAGAAGGCGTTCTTGAGGTCCCCTCCGGTGGCGAGCGCCGCGGGGACGGACGACGGCAGCGCGAGCGGCAGCGGGGCGTGCCCGCGCGAGCGTCGTACGGTCAGCTGCTCGCCGTCGCAGACCCGTACGACGGAGTCGTCGCACGGCACGTGGATGGGGCGGTCGTGCGTGAGCCAGGCGTCGGCGAGGTGCCCGAGGCGGTCCAGGGCCTCGGCGTCGTCCGTGACGATGGGCTCTCCCGACAGGTTGCCGCTGGTCATCACCAGCAGGCGGGGGCCGGGCGGGTCGCCGGGGAGCCCGAGCAGCAGGTGGTGCACGGGCGTGTACGGGAGCATCACCCCGAGGTCGGGGGAGCGGGGGGCCACGGCGTCGGCGACGACGACCGCCGCCGGGCCGTCCGGTGCCGGCCGGCGGCGCAGCAGGACGATGGGCCGGACGGGACCGGTGAGCAGGGCCCGCTCGGCCGGGCCGAGCTCGACGAGGGGCTCGATGTCGGTGAGGGCGCGGACCATCAGGGCGAAGGGTTTGTCCCCGCGGGCCTTGCGGCGCCGCAGTCCGGCCACCGCGCCGGGCAGGGTCGCGTCGCAGGCGAGGTGGTAGCCGCCGAGCCCCTTCACCGCGAGGACCGCACCCTCGGCCAGCAGCCGGCGGGCCCCGGCCACCGGGTCGGCCCCCGGCACCTCGCGCGGCGGCGACCCGGCGAGCAGCCGCAGCCGCGGCCCGCAGGCGGGGCAGGCCACGGGCTGCGCGTGGAACCGCCGGTCGGCGGGATCGGCGTACTCCCGGGCACAGTCGGGGCACATCGGGAACCGGGCCATGGTGGTGTGGGCCCGGTCGTACGGCAGCCCGGTGACGATGGTGAACCGGGGGCCGCAGTGGGTGCAGGTGATGAAGGGGTGCCGGTGGCGCCGGTCGGCGGGATCCGCCAGCTCGGCCAGGCAGTCGGCGCAGGTGGCGGTGTCGGGGGAGACGAGGGTGCGCGCGGGTCCGCCGGAGCGGGAGGCGACGATGGAGAAGCCGGCGCCGCCCGCGACGGGGATCTCGCAGTGGTCGACGGCGTCGACGACGGCCAGCGGCGGGGCGTCCGCGGCGAGCCGCTCGCAGAAGGCGGACACGGCGCCGGGAGCTCCCTCGACCTCCGCGACCACGCCTTCGGGGGTGTTGGTGACGTGCCCGGCGAGGCCCAGTCCGGTCGCGCGGGTGTACACGTACGGCCGGAAGCCGACGCCCTGCACCACCCCGCGCACGAGGACCCGGCGCCGCTGCACGGCCTCCATCAGCGGGTCGGCGCCGCGGCCGGACGGGGGTGGACGTGCCCGGGACCGCCGTCGTGGCCGTCGTGGTCGTGGTCATGACCGTGGCCGTGGTGGTGGTGCGCGTGGTGCTGCTGTGCCATGACCGGTGCGTGCACCGGGTGTCCGTCGGCGACCGCGAGCGCCCGGTCCAGGAGCACGCCCCCGCCCTCGCCCGCCTTGGCCGAGGTCAGCACCACCTCCACGCCGGGGTTGACCTGCTGCACGTTCGCGCGGAAGGCCGCCTCGTCGAACTCCACCGCCCGCGCGATGTCCGTCTTCGTCACGACCACCAGGTGGGCCGTCCCGAACGCCGTCGGGTACTTCAGCGGCTTGTCCTCGCCCTCCGTCACCGACGCCAGTACGACGCGCAGGGACTCGCCCAGGTCGTAGGAGGCCGGGCAGACGAGGTTGCCGACGTTCTCCACGAACAGCAGCCGCGTGTCCTGCGGCAGCCACCCGTCGAGGTGCCGCCCCAGCATTCCGGCTTCCAGGTGGCACAGCCCGTCGGTGAGCACCTGCTTGACGGGTACGCCCGAACGCCCGAGCCGCAGCGCGTCGTTCTCCGTCGCCAGGTCGGCCGTCAGCGCGGCGACCGGCACCCCGCGCTCCCGGGCGAAGCCGAGTTCCCGCTCCAGCAGCGCGGTCTTCCCGCTGCCCGGGCTGGACAGCAGGTTGACCACCGTCGTGCCGCGGGCGCCGAGTTCACCGCGCAGGGTCTGCGCGGTGGAGTCGTTCTTGGCGAGGACCGCCGCTTTCAGGTCGACCACACGGCACATGCTTCAGTGCTCCTCGGAGATCGGTTCGCAGGTGGACGGGACGGGGAGTCCCGGAGGGCCGGCGGGGCCGTCCTCCCAGCGGACGCTGAGGATCTGCAGCTCGCGCCCGGAACGGAGTTCGACGTGCGTGGCCAGGCCGCAGCCGGGGCACAGCAGCCGCGGCGGCATGCCGACGGCCCAGTCGTCCCCGCAGGATCCGCAGTGCGCCCGGGCCGCCACGGGTTCCGTCACCAGCTCGGCCCCTTCGAGGAGCGTGCCGGCGCAGGCCAGTTCGAAGCAGAAGGCGAGCGCGTCGGGCACCACTCCGGCCAGTTCACCGACCTGGAGCCGGACCGACGTGACCGCGCTCGCGCCGCCGGCCGTCGCGGCCTCCTCGACCTGGCCGACCACGGCCATGGCGATCGACATCTCGTGCATGGGACTCCGTCCTGCCGGGCCTCATTAGACCGGCAGGCGGCGCACCGGCCGCACGGGCACGCCGACGCGCCGTGCGGCCCGTACGCCGTTCGGGTGCCGGGCGGTCGCCGGGCGGTCGCCCGGCGGGTGCCGGGCGACCGCCCCGGCGGGTGCCCGCGCGGGGCGGGGTCACATCCGGCTGATGTCGAAGTACCGCTTGAGGTCGGGCAGGACCGAGACGAGCACCGCGGCGAGGGCGGCGGCCACGCCGAAGACGATGACCTTCTTCATGGGGTTCTCCTCAGTTGGCGACGGCATTGCGGTCGTCCTCCAGCAGGTCCAGCACCATCCGTACGGCCTCCGGCACGGCGGCGGCCACCGGGCCGCTCAGCCCGATCCCCTCCTCCAGGCAGGAGGGTTCGCAGCCGACGACGAGGATGCGCCGCGGCCGGGTGCCGCCCGTGCCCGCGCACAGGGTGTCGAGCAGGGCCAGCACCGCGTCGGGCGACATCTGGTGCCCGTCGAGCACGGGGGCCTGCGGAGCGATCGAGCCGGGTCCGGCGGCCTCGATCAGGTAGAGCGTCCCGGGCGGGCCGCCGCGGGAGGTGGCATCGACCAGTACCAGCGTGTCGTAGCCGTCCAGCAGCTGGTAGGCCAGGTGCACACCGCGTACGCCGATGTCCACCACCTCCACGTGGTCCGGCAGCCGGCTCCCGGGCACGGACAGCTGCCGTACGGTCTCGACGCCGAAGCCGTCGTCGCCGAGGAAGACGTTGCCGATGCCCGCCACCAGGGTCCGGGCGCTCACGCGTCCTCCAGGGGGGCGACCTCGTCGGGCTGGAAGTACAGGAACCGGCCCTGCTCCCGGCGGATGTCGGCGCCCGGGTCGCCCTCGACGGTGACCGCGAGGTGCACGCCCCCGTCGACGTCGTGCAGGACGGCCTCGACCAGGGCGGTCCGGCCCTGGAGGAACAGGTCCTGGGCGTCGGTGCGCCGCAGCCCCGGGCGCAGCAGCACCCGGCTGCCCGGGCCCACGGACGTCCCGTCGACCTGGATCCGGTCGGGTGCCGGGGCCGCGTCGGAATGCTCCGGATCCCACCAGGGGGTGTCCGGCCTGAACACGGCGTCCTCCTCGAAGAACGCGGGGACGCCGGGGTCCCCGGACGGCTGCGGTCCGGTGATCTCCCGCAGTGCCCGGACCGCGCCGTGCAGGCGCTCCAGCACCTCGGGGGGCATGTTGTCGGCCAGGTCGATCACGGCGGCGGCCCGGGCGTCCGTGCCGCGCGCCTCGCGCTTCTCCTGGTCGGTCAGGGCGGCCGTCCGCAGGGCGAGGATCTCGTCGATCTCGGTGGCGTCGTACATGGCCCCGGCGCTCTCGGGGGCGATCGCAGGATGGTCCTCGAGGATGATCGGGGAGGAGAGGACCACGTCGGCGCGGCCATTTCCTCGGGAGTCGCGGCCCCCGGCGAGCACGGGCCAGGTGTGCCGGTTCCCGCAGCCCGCGACGGCGTCCGCGGCCCATTCGGGCGGGTCGGTCATCGACAGGAAGGAACCGGCGCTCAGCCCCAGCAGCAGGTGCGAGGCGACCAGCGACCGGGGCAGCGCGGAGTCGCGGTCGGCGCCGTCCGCCCCGGGCGTCCAGGAGGTGGTGTTCTCCACCGCGGCGGTGAGCTTCAACGCCCGGTACGGGACGTCGAGTTCCGTGGCGCGGAGCCGTACCACGCCCTCGACCGGCTCGGTCCGCCGGACCAGGCGGCCACGTTCCCGGCCGTCGGCGTCGAGGACGGCCTCGGTCTGCGTCCGGGCGGGCCGGGCGAAGGCGAGGGTGATCTCCCCGGCCGTCAACTCGGCCACGGGAACGGTCATTTCGACGCGTTCCTCGGTGCCCTCGTCCCAGGGGACGAGGACCCGGTCGGACAGGTGCAGCTCGGGCACGGCCGCGAACGAGCCGTCCCCGAGGGCCTCTTCGACCGTGCGCCGCTGCGCGTGCAGGAAGCGCAGCTCGACGGAGAGGGCGGCCGCTCCGCGGGGCTCCATGATCAGCTCGGTGCGCTGGAACGAGTGCTCGTCGTGCGCCGGGCCCCACGCGGGCGGGACCAGCACGCCGAACTGCCAGCGCAGCCGGTTCTTGGCCGCGGAGGCCCGGTACGGGTAGAGCACGTACCCCTCGAACAGGACCGCGTCGGCGACCTGCCGGGCGACGGCGAAGCGGGACCCGGGCGGGGACGTGGACGTGGACGTGGTGGTCATGGCGCGGCCCTCCCGATGACGCGGTGCAGTACGCCGCCCCGGACCGGGTCCGGCACGGCAGCGGGCGGATCCGGGGCCGCCGCCGCGAGCGGCTCCGTGCCATCGGCTCGCTCCAGCAGCGCCCGTACGGTCGCCTCCCAGGAGGCCAGCGCGTGGCGGGAGCGGAAGGCGAGCAGGTCCGCCATGGTGTCGCGGGGCAGCCGCAGCCAGCCGCAGCCGGGGAAGTGCTGCTCGACCATCTCCCGCCACACGGCGACGGGCATCCGGTACGCGGCTTCCCGGTCCCAGGGCACGGGCTCGACGCGGAAGCCGCCGGAGCCGGTGAACGCCGTACCGGAGAACAGCATCAGCAGCGGGGCCTCGCCGTCCTCCAGGGCGTCGAAGTAGCGGGTGGCCGCGATGTCCATGTCGTACGTGCAGGGCACGGCCACCTCGGTCTCGGTCTCGCCGGTGAAGCTCGGGACCATGACCGGGACGTGCGCGAACTGGACGGGCAGGAGCGAGCTGCCCCAGCGGGAGCGCTCGCCGAACAGGTCGTGGAGCGCGGCGGCCTCGCCCGGGCCGTAGCTGCGCCGGGCCGGTTCGATGCGCACCTGGCAGCGCAGCGCGAGGGCGTGGACGCGGACGGCCTCGCCGGGTTCGGCCCCGGTGGCGGTGATGCGCAGCCGGAACACCAGCGTGGGGCCGGCCGCGTACGGGTCGGCGCGCACCCCGGTGACCGCGAAGGCGAAGCCGGTCATGCCCGTGCCTCCCCTGCCGCGGCCGGGGCCTTGGCCCGGAGTTCCACCTGGGCGAAGAAGGCGTCCAGTGCGGCGCGGGCCTCGGCCCCGCCGTCGAAGCCCTGCCACAGCAACCTCATCCGCCCCACCAGCTCGTAGCAGATGTCGATCGGCACCAGGTAGCACCGGGTCCGGCCCTCCGAGCGGCGCAGCAGCAGGGCCTCCACGTCGGGTTCGAGGAGTCCGGCGAGCCGGCCGGGGCCCAGGACGCGCTGCCAGGTCTCCGGATCGAGTTCGCTCTCGGTCGCCCCGGCCGGGCTCGGGTAGAGCGCGACGAGCCGGTCGAGCGCGGCGTTGCGGAAGAAGAACGCGACGCCGACCGGGATCTGCAGGAGTTCCCACGCGCCGTCGTCCAACGGGTGCCCGGGATCGGTGAGGTAGCGGTCGGGGACGGCCCGGTACCGCCCGGTGGCCGTGCCCGGGCGGTCGAACAGCAGGGCGCAGGCCGTGCAGGCGCAGACCAGGGCCCGCTCCTCGGTCTGCACCAGGTGGCGGTGGGCGTCCTCGGCCACCACCACCCCGCACAGTTCGCAGGTCTCCGGGCGCGGGGCCCGGGGGGCGGTGAAACGCCGCAGGCCGCGCGCGGGTGCGGCCTGCGGGTGGCGCGGGCTCACGGAACGCGCGCCGGGCTCTGCGGGCGGGTGCCGATCTGCAGCAGCGCGGGCCGTGCCTCCGCGGGCGCCTGCTCCACCGAGGTCACCTCGGGCGCGAAGGCGGCCAGGGCGTCCTCGATCCGCTGCCGCGACGCGTCGGCGGTGCTGCCGCAGCCGCAGCCCCCGCCGGCTGCGGTGGAGCGCAGCCGGAGGAGGCCCGTGGCCTCGTCGAAGCCGGCGACCTCCACCGGTTCCCGTACGGCGTCCAGCGCGCGGGCGATCCGGGTGTGCACGTCCTCGGGGTGCAGGTCGTGCAGGGTGAGGAGGCCGGCGACGAGCTCGTCGTCCAGCAGCCCGGCGAGGGCGGCGGAGCCGCCCGGTTCCCCGCCGAGGCGCTCCACGATCCGGGCGAGCCCGGACCCGTAGAACTCCATGAGCACGCGCACCAGTTCCTCGGCCGCCGCCGCGGCCTCGCGGTCGCCCGAGGCGGCCAGCCGGTCGAGGACCTCCTCGACCCGCAGCCCCGCCTCCCGGGCCCCTGCCGTCGCCGCGCTCATCCGCCCAGTCCGCTCAGGCCGGTGGGGACGTGCATCGACTTCACCGTCTTGCCGCCGCCCACGTACATGTGGACGCCGCAGGGCAGACAGGGGTCGAAACTGCGCACGGCACGCATGATGTCGATGCCCTTGAAGTTCTCCGGGGAGTTCTCCTCGAAGATCGGTGTGTTCTGGACGGCGTCCTCGTACGGCCCCGGAGTGCCGAAGGTGTCGCGGGTGCTGGCGTTCCACGGGGTCGGCGGGTACGGGTGGTAGTTGGCGATCTTGCCGTCCCGGATCACCATGTGGTGCGACAGGACGCCGCGCACGGCCTCGGTGAAGCCGACACCGATGGACTCGCTCGGCACCTCGAACTTCTCCCAGGTCTGCGTGCGGCCGGCCCGGACCTCGGCCAGCCCCTTCTCGGCGCAGTGCAGGGCGACGGCGGCCGCGTACGCCTGGAAGTACGTGCGGGCGCGGTTGCGCTCCAGCGCGTTGCTCCACTGCGGGATCTTCCACTCGAAGGTGGTCTCCGGCTTGGTCATCGTGCGCGGCAGGTTGATGACCACGCTGTGCCCGGTGGCCTTGACGTAGCCGATGTCCACGAGCCCGGACAGGGCGGTGGACCACAGGCGGGCGATGGGGCCGCCGCCGGTGTCGAGCGCGAGGTGGTCCTTGCCGTCGAACCAGCGCGGCGACATCACCCAGCTGTACTTGTCGTCGAAGTTCCGCTTCTGCGGGGCCGGGATGGTGTGCTGGTTCCACGGGTGGCGGGCGTCCACCGGGTTGCCGAGCGGGTCGTGGGTGACGAACTTCTCCTGGCCCGCCCAGTCGTCGTAGTACGAACTGCCCAGCAGGATGCGGATGCCGAGGTTGATGTCGGTGAGGTCGTTGGTCACCAGCTTGCCGTCCACGACGACACCCGGGGTGACGAACATCTTCCGTCCCCAGTTGCTCATGTTGGCGTAGGTGAAGTCGCAGTACTCGGGGTCGTTCAGCGCGCCCCAGCAGCCGAGCAGCACGCGCCGCCGGCCGACCTCCTCGTACCCGGGCAGCGCCTCGTAGAAGAAGTCGAAGAGGTCGTCGTGGAGCGGGACGACCCGCTTCATGAACTCCACGTACCGCATGAGGCGGCTCGTGTAGTCCGTGAAGAGCTGGACGGAGGCGATGGTGCCGACGCCGCCCGCGTAGAGGGTGGAGGGGTGCACGTGGCGGCCCTCCATCAGGCAGAACATCTCCCGCGTGTAGCGGCTGACCTGGAGGGCCTCGCGGTAGAACTCGCCCTCGATCGGGTTGAGGGAGCGCATGATGTCGGCGATGGTGCGGTAGCCGTGGTCGCCGGCGTGCGGGGCCTCGGTGCGCTCGGCCAGTTCGAGGACGCCGGGGTTGGTCTCGCGGACCATCTTCTCGCAGTAGTCGACCCCGACCAGGTTCTCCTGGAAGATGTTGTGGTCGAACATGTACTCCGCCGCCTCGCCGAGGTTGATGATCCACTCGGCGAGGTGGGGAGGCTTCACCCCGTAGGCCATGTTCTGCGCGTAGACGGAGCACGTCGCGTGGTTGTCCCCGCAGATGCCGCAGATGCGGCTGGTGATGAAGTGCGCGTCACGGGGGTCCTTGCCGCGCATGAAGACGCTGTAGCCGCGGAAGACGGACGAGGTGCTGTAGCACTCCGCCACCCGCTTCTGCTTGAAGTCGATCTTCGTGTGGATGCCGAGACTGCCCACGATCCGGGTGATCGGATCCCAGGCCATCTCCACCAGGCCGCTGCCGTCGCCGCCGGCGTTCGTCTTCGGTGCCATCGTGTCTGCCGTGACCCTTCTTGCTGCTGTGCTGCGCGGAGTTCGTGGGCGGGGTGATGAGGACGTCCGGGCCGGTCACCAGGGCGGGCGGTAGCCCGTCGTCAGCTTCCGGCCGGTGCGGCGCCACTTCGGCTCCTGGTCCACGGTGTGGGCCGTGATCGAGCGGAGCCTGCGGATCACCGCCCCGTACGCGCCGCTGGCCGAAACGGACAACTTGGCGCCGGGCGGCTCGTCCATGAACGGCATGAACTTGTCGGGGAAGCCGGGCATCGTGCAGGCGATGCAGATGCCGCCGACGTTGGGGCAGCCGCCGATGCCGTTCATCCAGCCGCGCTTGGGGACGTTGCACTTGACGACGGGGCCCCAGCAGCCCAGCTTGACCAGGCACTTGGGCGAGTCGTAGGTCTGGGCGAACTGGCCCTGCTCGTAGTAGCCGGCGCGGTCGCAGCCCTCGTGCACGGTGTTGCCGAACAGCCAGGTCGGGCGCAGCTTGTCGTCGAGCGGGATCATCGGCGCGGAGCCCGCCGCCTGGTAGAGGAGGTAGGTGAGGGTCTCGGAGAAGTTGTCCGGCTGGATCGGGCAGCCCGGTACGCACACGATCGGGATGCCCGCGTGCGACTTCCAGTCCCAGCCCAGGTAGTCGGGCACGCCCATGGCGCCGGTGGGGTTGCCCTCCATCGCGTGGATGCCGCCGTACGTGGCGCACGTCCCGATCGCCACCACGGCGAGGGCCTTGGGCGCCAGCCGGTCGATCCACTCGCTGGTGGTGATGGGCTGACCGGTCTCCGGGTCGTCGCCGAACCCGCACCAGTAGCCCTCGGGCTTGATCTTCTCGTTGGGGATCGATCCCTCCACGACGAGCACGAAGGGGTCGATCTCCCCCCGCTCGCCCTTGAAGAACCACTCGATGAAGGTGTCCGCGCCGCCCACCGGGCCGCATTCGAAGTCGATCAGCGGCCAGTGCACCGCGATCTTGGGCAGGCCCGGGAGCACACCCGTGACGATCTCCTCGACGCTGGGCTGCATCGCCGCCGTCAGGGACACCGAGTCGCCGTCGCAGCTCAGTCCGGCGTTGATCCAGAGGATGTGGATCGGCGGGTCCTCTACCGTGCTCGGGGTTGTTGCATCCATGAGGAGCGCTCCTTGGGGACGGATGCGGGGATGGTCGGGGCCGCAGCCCGTTCGGCTGGGGGAGAGGGGGAGGCTCTCCCTGGACGGCCCACCCTTCTTGCTAACAGTCCGCGGGGCCCGGTGCCCTGTCATGCAGGGCCGGTCCAGTGACGTGCGGCCGCCGGGCGGCCTGCGGGGCCGCGTGCCGCCCGGGCACGGGACGGGCCAGATGCGGCGGGGTCCGGTCCGGGCTCTCCTTGCGGGCGAAGGCCCGGCGCAGCGCGTGGTACGGGGCCCGCGGGTCGGAGAACGTCTCCCGCATCCGGGCCAGCTCCGCCTCCCGGTAGGCGGCGAGCGGCCGGACGGCCTCGTCCCGGTCGCGGCGCGCCTTCTTCCCGGCGATGGCCGAGTGCGTGGCGGGCGAGGCGGCCAGCCGGACCGCGAGGCGGACCGTCTCGTCCGTGAACTCCTGCGGGCCGCAGGGGACGGTCCGGTCGATCAGCCCCATCCGGAGGGCGGCGTCGGCGCTGAGCGGCAGGGCCTCGGCCGTCAGACGCTCCGCGGCAGCGGCGCCGATGCGGCGGGGCAGGGTGTAGGTCCAGTACTCGGAGCCGTACAGCCCCATCAGCCGGTAGTGCGGGTTGAGCACCACGCCCGACCTGCACCACACCTCGTCGGCGGCCAGCGCGAGCATCGCCCCGCCGGCGGCCGCGTTCCCGCCGAGGGCGGCCACCACCAGCCGGTCGGTGGTGGTCAGCACGGCCTCCACCAGGTCGTCCATGGCGGTGATGTTGGCCCAGGACTCCGCGGCCGGATCGGCGGCCGCCTCGATGACGCCGAGGTGGATGCCGTTGGAGAAGAAGCCCCGGCCGCCCCCGAGGACCAGCACGGAGGTCGGGCGGGAACAGGCCGTCCGGTACGCGGCCAGCAGGCGGCGGCACTGCTCGGTGCCCATCGCGCCGCCGGGGAAGGAGAACGACAGGAACCCGGCCCCGCCCTGCTCCCGGTAGCCGATGTCCGACCACGTGCGCCCCTCCGGGCCGGCGTCCGCGGGTGCCGGGACCTCGGGGAGCGGGGGCAGGGCGTCGCCGAGGGCGAGGACGGCGGGGAGCTTGACGGGGGCGGGTCCTCCGGGCGTGCGCCGGGCCCGCAGTTCGGGGATCCAGACGGCGCCGTCGGCGGTCGCCCGGCAGACGGCCCCCGCCCTGGTCGCCAGCAGCTCGCCGGGACGGCCTCGGAGCCGGTCCTCGGGATGGCCGCCGTGCAGGTACCACTCGCCGCCCAGCAGGTCGTCCAGGACGCCGGGCCGGGAGTCGGCGGCACGCAGGGCGCGGAGCACCTGCTCCGTGGTGCTGCGGTCCCAGTCGATCCGGCGCCGCTCCTGGCGCAGGAACGGCCGCGCCCGGCCCGGTCCCTGCCGCTGCGGGACGTGGCTGCCGGAGGCGAAGCGCTCGACGGCCAGCAGGACGGCGGCCAGCGCGGCGTCGGCGATCTCACCGCGGTAGGCCTCGCTCTTGGCGACGGGCGGGAGCGGGCAGCCGGCGGACGCCCAGACGTCGCCGGCGTCCATCTCCTCGTCGGCCTGGAGGACGGTGACGCCCCACTGCCGGGCGTCCTCGGTGACGGCCCAGTCGAGCGAGGAGGGCCCGCGGTCGCCCACGGGGCCGGGGTGGACGATCAGGCAGGTGTGCGCGGACCAGACGTCACGCGGGACGGCCGTCGTGAGCATCGGCGCCACGACCAGGTCGGGCCGGTGGCGCCGGACCGCATCGGACAGGGAGGAGCCGGGCAGGGCGAGCTCCACCGTGACGCTGTGGCCGTGATCCCTCAGCTCGGCGTGGACGCGCTGGGTGAGGCTGTTGAAGGCACTGGCGGCGAGCAGGACGTGCACGTGATCTCCCAAGCATCCGGACCCCGGCGACCGGCAGCCGAAGTACGGCCGCTGGAGATCGTCGACCCCGGACGCCCGCCCGTCGGCGAGGCCTACAGGGGGTGTCACCCGGACGGGGAGCATCCGCCGCCAGATGGTGGAGGACCGGCGCGCATCCCCTCGCCGAAACGGGGCAGGAGCGGTGTGCGAGACGGGAGAACAACATGATCATCCTTGGAATCATCCTGTTGATCGTCGGCTGGCTCCTCGGCATCTCGATCCTGTGGACCATCGGGCTCATCCTCGTCGTGATCGGGCTCATCCTCTGGGTCCTCGGTGCCGTGGGACACGCGGTCGGCGGCCGGCGCCACTACTACTAGCCGCACGATGCCCGGAGCCGAGCCGGCGGTCCTCCGCCGGCTCGCTCCTTCGTGTCCGGCTCACCCGCGCGGTCGGTAGACCGTCAGGGCGTCCGGGAGGGAGTCGAGTACGAGCTCGGACGGCGCCTGGGCGTACTCGCCGTCGTAGGCGAGCGCGGTGCCTTCCGGGATGTCCGCGATCCGCAGGGTGCGCAGCCGGGTGGCCGTGTGGACGGGGGAGCGGGTCAGCGGGCCCGCCAGGGCGGCCGCGAGGAGCCGGGGGCCGGGACGGCCGCCGCCGTAGGCGAGCCGCAGGTCGAGCAACCCCTCGCCCAGGCCGTCACGCCGGCGGGGCGCCGGGCCCGCGCCGTGATACGTGCCGTTGCCCGCGAACAGCAGCCACACGCTCCGGGTCCGGCCGGCCAGCCGGAGCCGTACGGGATGCTCCGCACGCAGCACCCGCCAGGCCGCCAGCAGCCCGGCGAGCGCGCTCCCGATGCGCGGCGCCCACGTCAGACGGTGCTTCAGCAGCACCGGGTAGGCGCCGATGCTGAAGGTGTTGACGAAGTACCCCGGTTCACCCCCGGAGTGGGCCGGGCCCGGGGTGAAACGGCCCAGGCTCACCTTGACCGCCTCGCCGGCGGCGAGGGCGCGGCAGGTGTCCTCGGCGCCGGCCAGGCCGAAGTCCTGGGCGAAGTGGTTGAGCGTGCCGCCGGGGAACACCGCCAGCGGCACCCCCGCCCGGAGAGCGGCGGCGGCGGCAGCGCCGATGGTTCCGTCGCCCCCGCACACCCCGAGCACGGTGGCCCGGGAGGCGGCTTCCTCCAGCGCCGCGGGCAGCTCCGCCCCCTCGCACTCGACCAGTTCGGCCTTCGGGAGCCGGGCGCGCACCGTGTCGAGCCCCGCGGCGGCGGCGCTCCCCGAGCCGGCGTTGACCACCACCGTGAGCCCGGACCCGTCCGGCAGCGCAGGCGCCCCCGCGGCGTGCCGCTCGTTGCCCGGAACGATGCGGGCCCCCTCCGCGTCGCGCGCGAGCCGTCGTACGAGGAAGCCCGCAGCCACCCCCAGGGTCGCCCCGGCGACCACGTCGGAGGGGTAGTGCACCCCGGTGTACACGCGGGAGAACGCGACGGACAGGGCGACGGGGGCGAGCACGGCTCCCCAGCCGGGGGATTCCAGCGCCAGCCCCGCGGCGAACGCGAACGCGGACGCCGAATGCCCCGACGGGAACGAGGTGGTGGTGGGCTGGGTGGCCAGCTGCCGCACGGGGGGCACGCCCTCCAGCAGCGGCCGCGGCCGGCGCACGGACCACTTGCCGACCGTGTTGATGGTCGCCGAAGCCAGCGCCAGCGAGGCGGCTCCGCGCAGCACGGCCCTGCGCGCCCGGGCCGAGCCGACGGCGGCGATCACCGCGCCCGACACGCCCCACAGCACGCCGTGGTTCGCGGCCCGCCCGAGTCTCGGCAGCACCCGGTCGGCCCCCGGCCAGTGCCGCCGGGCCACCGCGTCGAACACCTGCCGGTCCCACTGCGCTGCGGTGCCCCGCCAGGTCAACTGCTGATGCTGATCGGTCATCTCTCGGCCCCACTCCCGGACAGGGGTGACTGGTCCCCCGTGCCTGTCGTCGGACTCCCGTCTACCCCGCGGGCGGCGACGGGAACGTGACGACGGGCACGGGGCCACCGGCTCCAGGGTGCGCTGCGACCGGCGGTCCCGTCCCGTCGGGAAGCCCGTACGGGCCGGCCGGCGGCACGGCCGCCCGCGGGTTCCCCCTGGTCCCGGCGCGCGCGGACGGCGCGGCAGGCGGCGGGGCCGTGCGGGTGACGGGGCGCGGCGGGCGCCGGCAGTGCCGGGCCCGTCCGGCGGCGAGCGGGTCGGTGCTCCGCGGCCAGTGCTCCGCGGCCAGTGCTCCGCGGCCAGTGGTCCGCGGTCAGTACTCCGCGGTCAGGGCGAGCTGGCGTTCGCGGTCCTGCTTCAGCAGTTGCGGGATCGCGCCGCTCGGGGCCACGCCCAGCTCGGAGAAGAGGAGCTCGCGGTAGCCGCGGTAGCGCCGGTGCGCGTCGGCGACCTCGCCGACGTACAGGCACGACTGGACCGCGATGCGCCGGGGGCCCTCCCGCAGGGGGTCGGCCTGGGCCGCGGCGTCGGCAAGTTCCAGCACGGCGGAGTGCTGCCGGCGTTGCAGGAACGTCTCGGCAAGCCGCTCGAGCGTCTGGACGCGCTGCAGCTTCCACTTCTCCTGGAACGGGACGAGCCAGTCGTGGTCCCACCCGTACAGCAGGGGGTGCCGCAGCATGCTCCACAGGTGCGGCTGCCAGACCTCGTCGGCCGCGGCTCCACCGGTTCCCGAGACCGCCGAGACCAGCCGTGCAGCGGTCCTGTAGTCCACCTCGACGTGGTCGGCCAGGGAGATGGTGGTGTGCGTGGTCCGTAGGAGCGCTCCGGATGTGGCTTGATTGAGACGCCACACGGTCTGCCGTAATCGGGCCGCCGCGCGGGCCGGCGGGGCGTCGGGCCACAGCCGCGCGGCCAGGTCGCCGCGCCGTACCGGGTGGTCGCCGAGCACCAGGGCCGCAACGAGCCGCTGCTGGATGTCACTGAGGTCGGCGACCCCCTGATCCGTGCGGCAGACGAAGCCTGGCAGCAGCGATATGTGCACGGTGCCGAAGCCTGTGGGGTTCATCGCACCTCTCGGGTCGTCCGACGGACCGTTGGCCCGCCGAATGGGCGTGTCAGTGATCTCCGGTGCCGACTTCCACGTTCGCTTCACATGAGCTTCACAACAGCTGTGGTATGAGCGTGAGGCACGGCCTGGAGATCGTCAACACCCGCGCGTGGCCGGATCCGGAGGCTCGGACACGGCCTCCGGATCCGCTGCCGGAAGCGCCGCCGCCCTCGCGCGCATGTCCCCGTTCATGCCTCTGACACAACCCACATTCGTGGGGTTGTTTCACCGAACCGCCACGCGCAGTCTCGGTGGCGTCCCCGTACCGAACGTCACAGCGAAGGGTGGGAATCATGAGCTTCAACTCCCTGGAGGCACTCCGTTCCGCCGGTGTCATCGGCGGCACGATGGCCCCCGCACTCGAGGAGTTCTACTCCAGCCTGACCCAGGAAGAGACCACCGTCCTCATCTCGACCAAGAACCGCCTCGCGGCGATCCTGCCCGACGTGGTGGCCCACTCCCAGGAGTGGTCCTCGCCCGAGGCCTCGAAGGAGGGCTGGGACGCCGCGATGCTGTGTGCCTGCGGCGTCTGGTCCGGCTCCGGTCACGCGCAGAACTAGTCCGACAGTTCACAGGCGTGGCCCGGCGGCCACTCGCACCGGGCCGCGCCTGTGCCGGTTCAGAGAGGAGGCGGGATGCGAGGGAACCTGGTCCGGAACCTGGCGCTGTTCGACGTGCCGAAGGACCTGACCTACTTCGTGAACGACGACGACCACCTCGTGGTCAACCCGGAGGTGGCCGCCCGGTGCGTCCTGAACGGGCGTGAATTCCGGGTGCTCCAAGCCCTGTCCGTCGCGCAGGCCCGCGGGGAGCAGCCGACGCTGGAGCCGGACGATGAGACGGAGCGCGCCCTCGCCAAACTCATCCTGAACTGGATCGTCTACTTCAACGGCAACAAGCCGCAGATCAAGCTCGGCGAACCGCCCCTGAGTTTCGCCTACTACGCCATCACCGACGGCTGCAACCTCCGCTGCCCGTACTGCTACGCGTCGTCCGAGAAGTGCCTGCCCGGTGAGCTCGACACCGCCGAATCGATGGACCTGGTCTCGCAGATCGCCGGCCTCGGCACCGGCACCATCGTCTTCACCGGCGGCGAACCGATGCTCCGCAAGGACCTGTTCCAGGTCGTCGGGCACGCCAACGACAGCGGCATGAAGGCCAACATCATCACCAACGCCACGATGATCCGGAACGAGGCGACGGCGAAGCGCTTCGCCGAGCTGTTCAACGTGGTCACGATCAGCCTCGACGGAGGCACGGCCGAGACCCACGACCGCACCCGCGGCAAGGGTTCGTTCGCGCGGACCCGCCGGGCGATCGAGCTGCTCAACGCCGAGGGCGTGGCCCCGGCCATCAACCACATCGTCACCTCGGACAAGGTCGACGAGCTGGAGGACTTCGCGTCCTTCCTCGACGGGATCGAGATCCACAGCGTCCGCCTGATGAACCACAACGACCTGGGCCGGGGCGCCGAGGACGCCGACGGCTTCGGCTGGCAGGACCACCTGAGGGTGCAGCAGCTCGTGTGGACCTCGCCGGTCGCCGGCAAGTTCAGGCCGGACGGGCCGCGGCCCGTCACCCCGTGCTCGGTCAAGGGCAACTGCGGGATGGGCGGCAACGAGATCTACATCAACTCCCTCGGCGACGTCTACCCGTGCAAGCTCACCACCGGCAAGGGCGAGTACGCCGGCAACATCCGCAAGCAGCCGCTCTCCGAGATCTTCGCCAGCCCGGTCCTCTCCACGATGCGCCGCAGCACCGTGTTCGGCGGCGAGTTCCACGCCGACTGCGAGAAGTGCTACATCAAGGCCAACTGCGGCGGCGGCTGCCGGGCCGCGCACATGTCGGAATCCGGCGACCTGCGGCGCAACAGCCGGCACCTGTGCCGGATCCTGCGCCACGGCGTCACCACACAGCTGTGGCAGGAGACCGGGGTGAGCCGCGAGCAGCTCGCCCGCAACGACCTCGAGATGACGGTCCCCCGCCTGGTCGCCACCGGCGAGGTCCACGCGGTCCACGACCAGTGGAAGACCTACGTCCCCACCCCCCGGCCCGCGATCACGGTCGGCGAACTCATCCCCATCATGCCGGTGAACAGGAGGCTGGGCGATGTCCCTGCACATCAGTGACGCGGTCATCTGGCAGGAGACCGCGGACGGCATCTCGCTCTACCACACGGAGTCCGGCGAGTTCCGCACGCTGAACGCGACCGCCGCCCAGATCTGGGCACTCGTGGAGGACGACTGCGACCGGGAGGCGGTCGGGGAGAAGCTGTCCCTCGTCTTCGCGGGGAACAACGCCGTCATGACGGCCCGGATCCGTGCGGAGGTCGACGCCTTCATCACCTCCATGGTCGACGCCGAACTGCTCCTGGAGACGGACCAGCCGGCCGCGCGCCCATGACCAGGGCGGTCGTCCTCGGCGGAGGCTTCGCGGGCGTCCTGACGGCCAAGGTGCTCTCCCGTCACGTCGACGAGGTCACCGTGATCGAGGGCGGCCGGTACCCGCGGGGCCCGGGCGTGCGGACGGGGGTGCCGCAGGCGCACCACAGCCACGTGCTCGTCACGGCCGGCGCCGAGGCCCTGGAGACCCTGCTCCCGGGAACCCTGGAGGAACTCCGGGAACGGGGAGCGCACCGGCGCGGGCTGCCGGACGGCGCACTGATCCTCAGCGCGGACGGCTGGTTCCGGCGGCACGAGACGGGCGCCCACCTGGTCTCGTGCAGCCGGTGGCTCATGGACCACGTCATCCGGGAACGGGCGCTGGCCGGCGGCACGGTACGGGTGCGGGAGCGCACCCGGGTCCTCGGACTCACCGGGGACGCCTCGCGCGTGACCGGGGTCGTGGTCGCGGCCGAGGACGGCGCAGGCGAACGCATCGACGCCGACATCGTCGTGGACGCCACGGGCCGGCGCTCGCGGGCCGGCCGGTGGCTGGCCGCGCTCGGCGGACCCGGCGTCGAGGAAGAGGTCGTCGACCCGGGGCTGGCGTACTCCACCCGGATCTACCGGGCGCCGTCCGGCCTCGCCGCCGGGATCCCGGCGGTCATGCTGCACCCGGGAACGGAGGGCGGCGGGCCGGCCCACGGTGCCACGCTGTTCCCCGTCGAGGACGGCCGGTGGATCGTCACGCTGACCGGTACGCGCGAGGCGACACCGCCCACCGACGAGCGGGGATTCACCGAGTGCGTCCGGTCGCTGCGCTCACCGGTCGTGGCGGAGCTGCTGGCCGCAGCCGAACCCCTCGGCGGGGTCCGGCCGTTCCGCGCGACCGCGAACCGCAGGCGGTACTTCGAACGGCGCCCGCGGACCGACGGCTTCCTGGTGGTCGGCGACGCACTGACCGCCGTGAACCCCGTCCACTCGCACGGGATGTCCGTCGCACTGCTCAGCGCCCTGCGGCTGGACCGCGCATGGGCGGAGCACGGCGCGAAACCCTCCGGCCTGCCCGCACTCCAGGCCGCCGTCGCGGAGGTGGCGGACACCTCGTGGCGGATGGCGACCGAGCAGGACCGGGCGCGGGCCGGCTCCGGGGGCCGCCCGCCCGCCGCCTCGGCCGGGTCCGCCGCAGGGCAGCAGATGCGGGCCAGGATGGCCCGGGCCCTGCTGACCAGCCCGGCACTGATGAGCCGGCTCTTCCGCACCCAGACGCTGGTCCCCGCACAGGGTGCCGGGGACCCGCCCACCCCCCGGGGGCCGTCCGCCCACCCGGACCCGCCGCTCGGCACCGACGAGGCGGTCGCGCAGTTCCCCGCGCTTTCCGAGTGGTGGTTCTCGGGGCGCCGACACCGGCAAGCCACCTGGGAAGACAACCGTGACGACTGAAGCCGTACCGCTGATCCCGCACTCCGTCCTGTTCGGCAACCCGTCCTACCTCGTGCCCGAGATCTCGCCGGACGGGACCCGCCTGCTCTACCTGGCGCCCGACGACGGCGTGCTGAACGTATGGGTCGCGCCGGCGGACCGGCCGGACGAGGCCGTGGCCGTCACGCACGACCGCGGCCGCGGCATCCGCACGTACGGCCTCTGCCACGACGACCGCACGCTGTTCTACCTGCGCGACGAGAACGGCGACGAGAGCTGGCGGGTGCACCTCGTCGACCTCGTGACCGGCGAGGAGCGGTGCGCCACACCCTTCGACGGCGTGCAGGCGCGCGTGCTGGCGCACAACCGGTGGCACCCGACCGCCATGCTGATCGGGCTGAACAAGGACCGGCCGGGCCTGCACGACGTCTACCGCCTGGACCTGGTGACGGGCGGGCTCGCCAAGGTCGCGGAGAACCCCGGCTACCTGAGCTGGATCATCGACACCGACCTCAAGGTCCGCGGCGGCACGAGGATGAAGCCCGACGGCGGCACGGCCCTCTTCCTGGACCCGCCGGACGGCCCGGACGGTGCAGAGCCCTGGCTCGACGTGCCCTACGAAGACGCCATGGGCACGCGCGTCACCGGCTTCGCCCGCGACGGCGCCGTCTTCTACCTGATCTCCTCCATCGGGGCCAACGCCTGCCGCCTGTTCGAGGTCGACGTCGCGACCGGCGAGCGGACCCTGCTCGCGGAGGACCCGGTCCACGACGTCAAACAGGTCGAGACGGACCCGCTGACCCACCGGCCGCAGGCGGTCCTGTTCGCCAAGGACCGTGACGAACGGGTCTTCCTCGACGAGGAGTTCGGCAAGGACCTCGGCCGGATCCGCGGCGAGCTCGCGCTGCAGGCGGTCGACGGCGAGATCTACGTCGACCGCACCGACCGCTCCGGACGGCTGTGGACCGTCTCCGTGGTGACCGGGGCCGGCCCCGTCCTCTACTACGTGTACGACCGGGTGGCCGGGGACCTGCGCCGCCTCTTCAGCCACCAGCCGGAACTGGAGCGGTACCGGCTGGCCAGGATGGAGCCCTTCGAGTTCACCGCGCGCGACGGGGTCGCGGTGCACGGCTACGTGACCTGGCCGCCCGGCGCCGAGCGCCGCGGCCTGCCCGCGGTGGTGAACGTGCACGGTGGACCCTGGGCCCGCAACACCTTCGCCTTCGACGAGGAGGCCCAGCTGCTGGCCAACCGCGGATACGCGTGCGTCCAGGTCAACTTCCGCGGATCGACGGGCTACGGCAAGCACTTCCGCAACCTGGGCGCCAAGCAGTGGGGCGCCGCGATGCAGACCGATCTCCTCGACGCGCTCGGCCACCTCGTGGCGGAGGGCGGGATCGACCCCGCCCGGGTCGCGATCATGGGCTGCTCGTACGGGGGCTACGCGGCGCTGGCCGGTGCGGCGTTCACCCCCGACGTGTTCACCTGCGCCATAGCCCTCTGCGCCCCGTCCAACCTGCTGACCATGCTGGCGGCCGGGGCGCCCACGCGCACTCCGCTGCAGGCGTTCATGCACGCCCACGTCGGAGATCCGGAGACCGAGCGCGACATGCTGTGGGAGCGCTCGCCCCTGTCACGGGTCGACGACATCCGCATCCCCGTCCTCGTGGTGCAGGGCGCGAACGACGTACGGGTGCCGCAGGCGGAGGCCGAGCAGATCGTCGAGGCGCTGGCCGCGAAGGGGCTCGCCCACGAGTACCTGCTGTTCCCCGACGAAGGACACGGTCTGGTCCGGCCCGGCAACCGCCAGGCCTACTACACCGCCGTCGAACGGTTCCTCGCCGCCCACCTGGCATGACGGGCCCGCACCCGCGCGGCGGTCACCGCCCGGTCAGGGCCGCCCGCAGCAGGTTCGGCACGTGCAGGCGGGTCTCCGCCTCCTCGTGGGAGGCCCGGACGAACCCGCAGCCCATCAGCGTGCCCAGATCGTCGACCACCTGGTTCAGCGGCCGGTGCAGGGCTTCGGCGGCCTCCGAGACCGTGGGTGCCCCGTCGAAGGCGACGAGCTCGCGCAGGATCGTGCGGCGCGCGGGGTCCAGCTGGTCGAAGCCGGCCAGGACGAGGCCCCCGATCGTCTCGGGAACGCCGGAGCACCGGGCCGCCGCCGGCAGGTCGAGCAGGTGCGCGTCGGGCAGCTCGGCGAGCTGCCGCAGGCTCAGCACCCGGGACCCGGCCGCCACGGCCTCCAGTGCGGCCGGCAGTCCGTCGAGCCTCCGGCACAGCCGCACCACCGCCTCGGCCTCGGCCCGGCCGAGCGCGAAACCCGGGCGGACCTCGGAGAGCCGGTCCACGAGCAGCCGTACCGAGGGCACCCCGGCGAGGACGTCCAGCGACCGCGACGCCTCCCAGTCCGGACCCGGCGTGGCCAGCGGCGGAACCACCGTCCCCTGGATGCCCGCCACGTGCCACGGCGCACGCGAGGTGCTGACCACACGGAGGCCCGGACAGTAGGCCAGCAGGTCCTGCACCCCGACGACCGGGCTTCCCGCGTCGGCGACCCCGTCGAGCACGAGCAGCACCTCGCTCCGGCCGATGAGCCGGCACACCGCGGAGACGTCCTGCGCGCGCGATTCGACGAGCAGGCGCAAGGACTTCAGCAGGGAGCCGGACGCCGCACCGTGCCCCTCGAGTTCCACCGGACCGGAACCGATCCACAGCACCGGCCACCCGCGGCGCGCACTCAGCCGGACCGCGACCTCCGTGGCCACCCGCGACTTGCCCACCCCCGGCAGCCCGGACATCGAGATCATGCGGCGGTGGTCGGACGCCAGCGCGCCCGCCATCGCCCGCACCTCGACGTCCCGCCCGAGCAGGGCGTTGACCGACCGGGGCACCGCGAGCCAGGGGTCCGTTCCGGCCGGCCCCTGCCGCCCGCTGCCCACGCCCGCGTTGACGAACAGCTCCCGGGACAGCCCTTCCAGCCGCAGGGCGTCCGCGAGCAGCCGGACGGTCTGCATCCGCGCGTTCACCCTCCCCGACTCCAGGGCGCGGATCGTACGGGGGCTGATCGTCGACAGGTCGGCGAGCGTCCGTTGGGTCAGCCCGGCCTGGACGCGCTTGTGGCGCAGCAGTTCGGGAAACGACGGCGCTTCGACCTCGGCTCTCTGGACCATGCGCGGGACTGTAGGCGGGCCCCGTTCCGCAAGCGTCTCAGCCGCGTCGCCGGGTCGTCTGCGAGGCGTCTCCGTCGGCCGTCAGACCGGTTTCGGGGCCCGCCGGTCCAGCAGGTCCAGCGAGATGCTCAGCAACGACAGGGCCAGCGGGTCGGAGGAGTCCAGCACCGCGTGCTCCGACAGCCGGGCCACCAGGTCGCCCATGCGCGGCACCGCGCTCGCGGCCTGTTCGCTGCGCCGCAGGAGGGCGAGGCTGAGCGCGGCCTGCGTCGCGAGCAGGCCCAGCAGTTCGATGTCGTCGAGTTCCCGGCCCGGGGCGCCCGTGTCGTGGGTGTGCCGGTCCAGCACCTCGATCACGCCGATGCACTCCCCGTCCGCGATGAGCGGAGCGGCCATGATGCTCGCGGGAACGTACCCGGTGGAGGCCGCGGCGTCGCCGGCGAACTGCTCGGTGCCGGCCACGTTGTCCGTGATCAGCGGCTGGCCGCTGGCCGCGACCCAGCCGGCGATGCCGGTGCCGGGCTCGAAGCGCTTGCCGACCAGGCCCTCCTCGCCCTCCCCCGCGACCGCCGCGAAGACCAGCTCGCCGGTCTCCGGACTCACCATGAAGACCGAGGACGCGGCGGCCCCGTAGATGTACCGGGCCACCGCCACGACGGACTGCAGCAGTTGTCGTTCCGTGGCCATGAGCTCGTGCGACCAGGGCTTCATTCTCCGCCTCCTTGGACCGGTACGTTCGCGGCGCAGTGATAGAGGACGCTCTTGAGCTGGAAGGGCGTGAGCCACCGGTGCTTGCTCAGGACGAGCGCCGCGATCCCGGCCATGTGCGGGGCCGCGAAGCTGTTGCCGGTGTTGAGTACGGTGCCGCCGCCCGGGCCCGCCACCGGGACGCGCACGCCCCGGGCCCGGAACTCGACCGGCGGCGCGGGGTTGTAGTAGAAGCGCATGCCGTCCGGCTCGGCATGGCTGGCGACCGAGATCACCGAGGAGAAGTTCCACGGGAAGCTCTCGATGGGCAGGTTGTGCGCCGCCGCCACCACGGTCGTACGCCGGAAGTAGGCCCGGTCGCACAGTTCCGCGAGCCGGTCGCGGAACTCGACCCTGGTCGTCGACAGGCTCATGCTGACCACGTCGAACCCCTCCTCGATCGCGAAGGCGAGCCCCGAGATCAGCGCGGAGGCGCTGCCGGACCTCCCGTCGCCGAGGACCTTCAGCGAGCTGAGCGAGACCCGGGGGGCGATGCCGCGGATGATCCCCGCGCAGGCCGTCCCGTGGCCGGCGGCGTCGAGCGGCTCGCACTCCTCCACCCGCGGCGCCCGGCCCTCGGCCGTCACCACCTGCCACGCCCGGTCCACGGACCCGACCAGCGGGTGCGCCGGGTCGACGCCGCTGTCGAGCACACAGACCCGTACGCCCTCTCCGTCCGCGCCCTCCCAGGCCCAGCGCGCGTCGATCCCCTCGAACAGGGCCGTCGGCACCGGCTCGCCGGGACCGCCGTCGGGCGACATGCTCCACGCGGGCATCCCCAACAGGTGCGGCATCCGCTCGCGCCGCCAGGGGACGTCGTTCACATCCATTTGCACACCGCCTCCAGGGGCTCGGTCGCACCGACGGCGAGATAGCTGTCGGCGGCCAGCCCGGCCAGGACCCCGGCCTCGGACGTCTCGCCCAGGCACCGGTGGGCCCGGGCCAGGTCGAAGCAGACCTCGCCCCGCAGACAGGGGTCGTCGATGTCCTTCAGCAACGCCAGCACGTCGGCCCGCGCCGGGTCGGCGCGGCCCTCCCCGGCGGCGGCCAGCACGGCGGCCGACAGGCACAGGATCCGCCCCCGGACGTCCATCTCCGCGCGCTGTTCCAGGAGCCGGGCGATGAGCCCCGCGGACTCCCCGGCCCGGCCGCACCGGGCGAGCTCACGGGCCGCCTGCACCCGCATGGTCAGCGCGACCGGTACGTAGCCGGCCTGTTCGAGGGCGTCGGCCGCACGGCGGAAGCGCCCCTCGGCCTCCGCGTGCTCCCCTTCCAGGGACGCGGCCAGCCCGGCCACCTGGTCCACCAGGACCCGACCCATCGTCAACCGGAGCTGGTCGACGGCGGATTCGGCCTCGGCCAGGGCCCGGCGCGCGCCCGGGCGGTCCCCGGTCAGGGCCAGGCAGCGGGCGCGGGCGGCCAGTGCGGGCAGCGCCAGGAACCGGTCGGCGGCGAACCGCTCGAGGAGCTCCGTACAGCCCGACAGCTTCTCCGCCATCGGGGTCGGCGACCACTGCCGGATCTCGCACAGGGCGACGAGCAGGCGGTCCTCCTCGTACGCGTCACCGATCAGCCGGGCGTGTCCGAGCGCGGCGCACGCCGCCTCCTCGGCCGCGGCGAACCGGCCCCGGTCCAGGTGGAGCAGCATCCGCACCTGCTCGAACCGGCACCAGGCGAACCGGTCGGGTTCACCGCCGGCCAGCTCGGCCCGCAGCTTCGCGACGTCGGCCGCGGTGACCCGGCCGAGCCGCGCCGCCAGCAGGTACCGCTGGACCAGGCAGGGCAACTGGCCCTCGCCGTCCGGGCCCTGCCGGGCGCCGTCCGCGGCCACGTCCAGCGCCCGCCGGGTGTCCCCGGAAAGCATCAGGGCGTCGCTGAGGCGGATCGCCGCGACCGACCGGCACCGGTCCGGCCCGTTCGGCGCCAGCATCAGCGCCCGTTCCAGCAGCCCGATCGCCGTCGGCACGTCCCGCTGCCGCAGCGCCACCGTCCCCTCGGCCAGCAGCGCCTCGGCCGCCTGCCGGGCCAGTTCCGGCAGCTCCGTGTCGTCCGGGCGCAGACCCCCGAGCAGCCGGGTGGCGGCCTCCAGGTGGAAGCCGGGGTTGAAACCACGCTCGGCGAGGCGCCGGTGCCAGGTGATGCGCTGCTCCTTCTCCAGCCGGCCGTAGGCGACCTCGTGCACCGGCTGCTGCACGAAGCGGTACCCGCCCTCCTCCGTCGTCGCCTGGAACAGCCGGTGGCCCGCCAGCGCGTTGACGTTCGCCGCAGGGACCTCCTCGCCCAGCAGCGCGAGCTGCTCCAGCGTGAACGCCGGGCCGATCACGGAGGCCGCGCCCAGCAGCCGCCGGGCGGGCGCGGGCAGCCGGTCGATCATCGCGCCCACCATGGCCGTGATCGTCGGCGGGACCTCGTCGAGGGTCCGGCCGTCCCGCAGCCAGTCCATCATCAGGCGGATGTACAGCGGATTGCCCGCGCTGTACAGCGCCACCCGGTCGACCAGATCGAGGTCGTGCAGCTCCACCTCGTCGCCGTGGCTGCGTCCGGCCAGCGACATCGCGAGGCGCGCGCTGTCGATCGGGACCAGCGCGCCGACGTCGATCACGCCGTCGTCCGGGAACCAGGGACCGTCGGGCCCCGTGAGCTCCGGCCTGGACACGCACACCATCAGCAACGGGACGTCCCGGAGGCCGTCCATCAGGTCGCCGATGAGCCGGAGCAGCGACTGCCCCGCCCATGCGAGGTTGTCCCACACCACGACCAGCGGGCGGGAGGCCGCGGCGCCGAGCAGCTCGCGCGCGGCCCACGACACCTCCTCCACGCCCGGTCCCGGGACCGATCCGTCCAGGCGGGTGGGCGAGGCGTCGCGCAGACTGGCCAGCACCCCGGCGATGCGTTCGTCGGCCCGCAGCAGCTCGGCGCCGGCCGGCGCCTGCCGGACGAGTGCGTCCAGCACCTCGACGAGCGCCGCGTAGTTCCCGTTCGTCCCGTACGAGGGGCAGCTGCCGAAGACGGCGATGGGCCCGGCCCCGGCCGCGACGAGGTCGTCGACGGCCTCCTTGACGAGGCGGGTCTTGCCGATGCCGGGCGGCCCGAGCACGGTGACCAGTTCCGACCGCCGTTCGCGGGCCACGCGGTGGTAGGTCTGGCGCAACCGGTGCCGTTCGGCCCTGCGGTCCACCATGGGCGAGCCGGCGCCCGCCGGATCGTCGTCCGCCTCGCCGGTCACCACCAGAACGGGAACCGGTTCGGCCTTGCCCTTCAGCATCACCGGCAGCACCGGGGCCATGGTGAAGTGCGGGCGGGCCAGGTGCGCCACGGTCTCGTTGACGACGATCTCCCCGGCCACCGCCACCGACTGCAGGCGCGCGGCGAGGTTGACCACGTCGCCGACGACCCGGATGCCGGCCCGTGCCGAGCGCGTCACCAGGGCCTCGCCGGCCGCGATCCCGCAGTGGATCTCGACCGGCGCCGCGTCGGCCGCCGGGGTGCGCAGGTCGCGTACCGCGGTGCGGATGTGCGTGGCCGCCCGCAGGGCCCGCAGGGCGTCGTCCTCCTGGGAGGTGTCCGCGCCGAAGACGGCCATGACGGCGTCGCCGATGAACTTCTCGACCACCCCGCCGTGTTCCTCCACCGCGGCCGAGCAGATCTCGTAGTACTCCTCCAGCAGCTGCTGGAGCGGCTCCGGATCGACCCGCTCGGCGAGCCGGGTCCATCCGACGAGGTCGAGGAAGAGGACGACCACCAGTCTGCGGCTCATGCGCGGTCCTCCTCCGGGGGCTTCGGGTCGTCGTACGGGCACGTGCCGTGCGGTCAGAGCAGTTTGAGGTTGTGGGCCCACACCTCGGCGTCCGAGCCGGCATCGGCCTCGTTCAGCCGGTGCTGGACCGATACGACGACGGTGGTCTCCTCCTCGGTCAGGCGGGCCAGCACGTCGCGCTGCGCCGCACTCAGCTGGTCGACCGGAAGTCCTGCTTCGCGCAAGGCGGTCAGCGGGTCGAACACGTCACTCACCTCTTTCACGGGGCCGCACGGCGGCGGCCAGATACCGACCGGCAGGATCCGGTGGACGTAGCAGTAGGCCACCAGTTCCGCCCTGTTCCTGCAGTTGAACCGGTCGAGGAGGACGCTGATCTCCTCGCCCACCGTGTGTCTGCTCAGGCCCAGCGCACGGGCCACGCGGTCGGTCGTATGACCCTGAGCGACCATGGCCACGAGCACCAGGCCCCGAGTGGAGATCTCGGGGCCCCGTAACGACGTCATCAACGCGAGCTCCTCACGACGTACTCCGTACGAACAACTCACGGACCATGACGGCGGCCATGAACGAGACGCCGTGCCAGCGCGCCTTGCGTTCGAACCAGAGCCAGTCGCCGTCCGGGTTTGCCTCCAGGAACACCGGTTCCCCGGTGTCCGGCACGAGCAGGTCGAACGCCCCGTAGCGCAGGCCCCAGGCGGTGCAGAGGGTGCGCACCGCCTCGGCCGCGCGGGGCGGGCACCCGACCCGGGTCACCGTGACACTGCCGGGATCCGTCACCGGGCTCGACGGATCGGGCTTGCGGACCTCGAAGGCGCAGATCCCGCCGTCGAGGTGGTAGACGCGCAGCTCACGGGCGTGAGCCACGTACTCCTGGACGACGACAGGACGCCCGTCGCCCGCCGGCGACCCGCCGGCCGCGGCGCCCGCCGGGGAGCCTTCCGCGACCGCGTCGCTGCCGACCACCGCGGGCTGGCACACCGGCCAGTTCCCCCGGTCCGGCTCGAACAGCCGGAAGTCCGGCGTCTTGACCAGCAGGGTCGGCGCCCCCACCTCGCGCGCCGCGGCAGCGACGTCGTTGGAGATCACCGTCCGGGGCGTCCTCACGCCCAGCCTGCGGGCCTGGGCCAGCTGGCCCGGACCGACGACCGTGCCGCCGGGCAGCGCGACGGACGCCGTCGACGCCACCTGGCCGAGGAACCCGGACCACGACTCCGCCTGCAACGGGGTCACCGAACCCGCCGGCCGCGCCTGCGCCAGCAGCGCGCAGGCCGAGGCGTGGCGCACCCAGACCACCGCCGGACTTACCCGGCGCCCGGCGATGTCCAGCAGGCCGGTGTCCACGTCGAGCGCCATGGGCGTGGAGGAGAGCTCGCCCGGCCGGATCAGCACCGTCGGAGTGTCCAACGGTCCCGTCAAGGCATTCCGGACGACCTCCAATTCCGGGCCGCCCGCGCAATTCACGAGAACCACGACGGGTTTTCCGTCGTGGTCTTCGGTATTTCCCGAACGGCTCATGCTGTGAATGCTAGCGCCGGGACCGCGAACGGGGCGGAAGAACAGAGGCAGTTCGAAGGCAGCTTGGGCAGCTGCCGCTTCCCCAGTGGCCAACAGGCGTAACGTCCACCCGCAGCGACTCGATCGGCAATCCTGATTCCTGATGAACCGTCAAGCGCATTGCGGAAGGAGGGATCGTGGCGAATCACGTGGTGAACGCCGAAGAACTGACAAAGCGCTACCGCGGAAAAGAGACACCGGCTGTCGACGGTATTTCATTCGACATCGCCAGAGGCGAGACCATCGGGCTGCTGGGGCCCAATGGTGCCGGAAAGACGACCCTGATGAAGATGATCTGCGGCGTCACCCCTCCCACCACCGGGAAGATCCGGGTGTTCGGCGCGGACCCGGCCCGCGACCCGGTCACCGCCAAGACCGGCATCGGCGCCATGCACCAGTCCGCCCCGTACGACGAGATGCTGTCGGCCCTGGACAACCTGCTGATCGCCACCCGCTTCAAGGGCCTGTCGTGGCGGACCACCCGGCCCTGGGCGCTGGAGGTGGCCGAGTACCTCGGCCTGAAGGACGCCCTGTCACAGCTCGTCTTCCAGCTGTCCGGGGGGCAGCGTCAGCGCCTGCAGCTCGTACGCGCGCTCCTGACCATCCCCGAACTCCTGATCCTCGACGAGCCCTCGGCCGGACTCGACGTCGCGGGCCGGCACCAGATCGAGCGGTTCGTGCGGTGGCTCCGCGAGGAGAACGGCATGACCGTGATCTGGACCAGCCACATCATCGAGGAACTGGAGCGCAACGCCCAGCGCGTCCTCGTCATCAACAAGGGCAAGGTGGTCCGCTTCGCCCAGCCGAGCGAGCTGCTCCGGGAGTTCGGCGGCGCCCACCTGCTGGTGAAGGTCGACGACGCCGTCGCGGCCAAGGCCGTCAAGGAGTGGGCGGCCGGCGCCGGACTCGCCGCGAGCGCCCAGGACACCGAGGTGCGCATCGAGAACGCAACCGTCCGCGACGTGCTGCCGCAGCTGTCGCGGCACTGCCACGACGCGGGAGTCGCGATCTCGGACATCTCCACCGTCACCGACTCGCTGGAGCAGGTCTTCCTGCGCATGACCGGGAACGAGGGCTGACCCCGTGGCCGAGCTGGACTTCAAGACCAAGGCGCCGGTGGGCACGGGCAAACCCGCCGACTTCACCGCCGTGTTCTACCGCGAGTACGCGCTCCTCGCCCGCAACCGGGTCAACCTCATCCTCGGCCTGACCCCCATGCTCGTGTACCTGCTGCTGGTCAACACCTCCCTCGGCAACGTCGTCGGCAACATCGTCTACCGGGGCGAGACCCTGCCGTTCTCGGTCTTCCTCCTCCCCATGGTGCTGGCGATGTCCGTGGTCAGCGCCTCGGGGACGACCGGAATGGCGATGTTCCAGGAGGAGATGAGCGGGGTGTCGACCCAGCTGTGGAGCTGGCCGCTGCGCAGGTCCCGCTTCCTGGCCGGCAAGCTGCTCGCCGGGGTCACGCTCGTCCTGGCCCAGAGCCTGCTGGCGATGGCCGTCGCCGCGGTCATCTTCGACTACCCGTTCGAGGCGTCCCACTGGATCTGGCTGCTGCTCGCACTGGTCCTGTCGTCGGTGGCCTTCAACGGGCTCTACCTCGCCGCAGCGGTCCTCATCAAGGACTACCGCACCTTCATGGTGCTCACCAGCATCTCGGTGCCCGTCCTCGTCTTCGCCGCGCCCTCCCTGTCCACGTCGCAGCAGCTCCCCACCGTGCTGCAGTGGATCTCGACGGTGAACCCGGTGTCCTACGCGGTCACCGGCATGCGCGACGCCGCGATCTTCGGCCTGGAGAAGGCGTGGCCCTCCCTGCTGGTCCTGGCCGCCGTCGCCCTCGTCGCCAACTTCGTCGCCGGCCGCGCGCTGCTGCGGCGCACCCGGAACCTCTGACCCCCAGGGAGTCCTCCACCGTGCAGACCGAAGACCAGACCCTGTCCTGGCTCGCCTCGCCCCAGGACCGCTCCGTGCTCCGCCTGCCGGGGACGAACCGAGCCCGGCCCCCGGAGGTCACCTGGGAGATGGTGAGCCGAGCGGCGGCGAAGGTGGGCGTCACCCGGGTCGCCGACATCACCCGGCTCGACACCATCGGCATCCCGACCTTCCAGGCCGTCCGCCCCCTGTCCAGGACCCTGGCCGTCTCCCAGGGCAAGGGGATGACCCCCGAACTGGCGAAGCTGTCGGCGGTCATGGAGTCGGTCGAGACCTGGCACGTGGAACAACCCGTCACCCCCGTCATGACGGCCGCTCCCCGCGAGCTCGGTGCGGAACTGGGCTACGACGTCGCCGCCCTGGCGCCCTGCGTGCCGAGCCTCCTGCACGACGGGCTGCCGCTGGACTGGGTGGAGGCCAGATCGCTGGTCGACGGCGCGCGGACGTTCGTACCCGTGAACCTCGCCCGGCTGTCGCTGGAGGAGAACACCGACTGGAACCCGCCGGTGTTCTTCGAGTCGACGAACGGCCTGGCCGGCGGGAACACCCTGGTGGAGGCCACGCTGCACGCGCTGTGCGAGGTCATCGAACGGGACGCGATGACGGCCGCCGTCAGACGCGGCGGCGAGATGGGGGTGCGCGTCGACCCGCGGACCGCCGGGTCGGCGGTGGCCGAGGAGATGTGCACGCTGATCGAGCGGGCCGACGCCACCCTCGAAGTGCGCTTCGTACCCTCTCCCACCGGCCTGCCCTGCTTCCTGGCCTGGGTCGCCTGCCACGACTACCCGGCCCCGATGTTCGGGTTCGGCTGCCACCTCAGCACGGAGATCGCGCTCACCCGCGCCATCTCGGAGGCGGCGCAGGCCAGGCTCGCGTACATAGCGGGGGCCCGCGACGACCTCCGCGACGACTTCGGGCAGGCGGACGTCGGCCGCCTGAAGGAGGCGCGGTCCGCCCCGGCGGCCGACATCGCCGGCCTGGTGCCGCAGCCCGCCCGGCACGAGAGCCTGGTCGGGGACCTCGCGCACGTGGTCCGGCAGGCGGCCGGCGCCTTTTCCCACCCGCCCCTCGTGGTCGATCTGACGCAGGACGAGATCGGAGTCCCCGTCGTCAAGGTCGTCGCACCGGGGAGCCGCGTATGTCCGGAGGTGTTGTAGTGAGCACGCCCAAGGTGGTCGTCTACGTGGGGCCGACGCTGTCGGCGGCCGACGTCCGGGCGGTGCTCCCGGACGCCGAGGTCCGCCCGCCCGCCGGACGCGGCGACCTGCTGGCGGAGCAGTGGCATCCCGGGGACGTCGCCGTCGTCATCGACGGCTACTTCCGCGAGCGGCGGTCGGTCGGCCACAAGGAGATCCTCCAGGTCCTCACCGAGGGCGTGGACGTCGTCGGCGCCGCGAGCATGGGGGCGCTGCGCGCCGCGGAACTGGCCCCGTGCGGGATGCGGGGCCTCGGCACCGTCCACGGGATGTACGCCTCGGGCGAGATCGACGGCGACGACGAGGTCGGCGTCCTGCACGGCCCCGCCGAAATGGGCTACCCGGCGCAGACCGTGGCCCTGGTGAACCTGCGCTACGGCTGCAAGGAGGGGGCCGAGACGGATCTGGTCCCGGCGGAGGCCGGGCGGCGGATCGTGGCGGCCGCAGCGGCCATGCCCTTCACCCACCGGGGCTGGAAGGACATCGAACGGGCCCTGGACGAGCCCGACCACGAGGCCCTGCGGACGCTGGAGGAGATGATCGGCTCGGGCGTCTGGGACCTCAAACGGCTCGACGCGACGGCGGCGCTCCAGGCGGTCGCCAGCCGTCCCGCAGCGACACCCGCCCCCGCCGCTCCCGAGGTCCCGTTCACCGGGATCAGCCGC
This sequence comes from Streptomyces sp. NPDC085524, assembly GCF_044541755.1. NCBI lineage: Bacteria > Bacillati > Actinomycetota > Actinomycetes > Kitasatosporales > Streptomycetaceae > Streptomyces > Streptomyces sp. NPDC085524. The sequence continues at coordinate 318,562 of NZ_JBITTH010000001.1, read as the reverse complement.
ACCCAGTCCCTGGTCCGCAGGACCCGGCGGGAGCACGCCCCCGGCCGGTGGATGTCGGACCTCGACGTCCTGGACGCGGCCCGGCTGTTCGACGCCGGCTACCCCGCGCTGCACGAGGAGGTCCTCACCGGGCTCCTGAGGGACCTCGCGGCCGGGCGGGGCATGACCCTGGAGCAGTACGGGTCGGCCAAGCTCGGGCTCGACGACCGGTCACCGCTGCCGCCGTCCCTCGCCCACTGGCTGACGGAGGCGGAGGCGGCCGACGGGGTCACCGCCTCGGACCGGGCCCGGCTCCTCATGGTGCGGGTGTGGCCGGTGTGGCATTCGGTGGACTGGAGACCGGCCGTCCTGGACCGGCTGCGCGCATCGGAGCGCTGGGACGAGTGGTGCGCCCTCGTCGTCCGCGCCGACGAGGCCACGGAGGAGGCCGGCCCCCGGTTCGCCGTCCCGCCGCCCGCGATGCGCGCGAACCTGTTCCTGCGCCACTGGCACGGCAGCGGCACCTCACCGGTGGTCGAAATGGCCCGCCGGGGCTTCACCGGCCCGGACGAACTCGGCGGCGCCGTCCGGAGGTTCTTCGCCTACGACATCCGCCGCGCCCGCGAACGGCGGAACACCTCCGCAGGGTGAGGCAGGGGCAGGGGCAGGGGCAGGGGCAGGGGTTGGGCCGGGGCAGCTGCCGGGGCAGGCGAGGCGGGGTGTCGCACACGGCTCCAGCTCCCCTACAGTGCGTGACGCCCCACCCGGTCGCCGACGACGTACAGGAGCAGACCTGTGGCCACCCACGCCCGCCCCGGCTCCCTCCCCGGCCCGGCCCCGGCGGACCGCCGGGTCCCCGAGCTGGACCCCGCCCTCGTCGAGGAGTGGCAGGGCGGGGGAGGGGAGCTGGTCGACCTGTTCGCCCTGGCGCGTGAACGGCTCGGCGGGATCGCCGCGTTCCGGCTCGGACCGCGGCCCACCGTCCTCGTCACCGACCCCGCGGCCGTGCAGCACGTGCTCGCGCACCACCCCGACCGGTACGTGAAGCGCTCGCACCGCGCCCGGCTGCTCATCGGCGACGGGCTCCTGGCCGCGACGGGCGAGGCCTGGCAGCGGCAACGGCGGCTGCTGCAGTCCCAGTTCACCGGGCCGGGCATGCGCCGCTACGAGCAGCGGATCGCCGGGGCCGCGCGGACCACGGCCGCGCGCTGGGCCTCGTACGCCCGGACCGGGGAGGTCTTCGACGTCGGTGCGGAGATGCGCCGCTTCGCCCTGGACACCATCTGGCGGTCCCTGACCGGGCACCCGCTCGACCCCGGCACGGAACGCGAACTGGCCGCCGTGCCGGCCGTGGTGGCCGCGATGCCCAGGCTGCCCGCCGACGGGGCCGCCGCCGAGGAAGCGGTCGCCGCCGAACTGGCCCGGATCGACGACGTGGCGCGCCGCGCCATCGCCGCGGCCCGGGACGGCGCGGCCGGACCCGACGGGCCCGGGCTGCTGCACGTCCTCACCGAGGCGGCCGGAACCCGCCCCGAATACACCGACCGGCTGATCCGCGACGAGCTGGTGACGCTGCTCGTCGCCGGCCACGAGACGACCGCGTCCACCCTGACCTGGCTGTACCTGCTGTTGGACCGCAACCCCGGTGCGCGGGAGCAGGCCCTCGCCGCAGGGGCCGAAGGCTCCGCGCAGCGCAGGCAGGCCGTGCAGGCGCTCGTCCAGGAAACGCTGCGCTTCTACCCCTGATCTTGGCCAGGGCTCCGCCCTTCAGGGCGGGGGTGAAGGCCATCCTTGGGCCGGAGGCGCGGAGCGCCGGAGGGCTCTGTGCCTCCGTGGTGACGGTCAGAGGGGGCGCTGTTGGTTCTCGATGTACTGCTTGATGACGGTCAGGGGTGCCCCGCCGCAGGATCCGGCGAAGTAGGAGCCGGACCAGAAGTGTCCGCCCCACAGGTACCGCCGGACATGACTGTCGTACTCCTGGCGCAGGAGGCGGGAGCTGACGCCCTTGAGGGAGTTGACCAGCTTGGAGAGCTGGACTTTCGGCGGGTAGTGCACGAGCAGGTGCACGTGGTCCTGTTCACCGTTGAACTGCTTCAGCTCGGCCTCGAAGTCGGCGCAGACCTCCCGCATGATCTCTTCGGTGCGGGTCAGCATGGCGTTGGTGAACGCTTTTCGCCTGTACTTGGTGACGAAGACCAAGTGAACGTGCAGGTTGTGGACAACATGGCGACCCGTTCTGACATCGGGATGAGGATTCCAGCGCGGTGACATAAACCAACGCTAGGTTCCCGATCGTGAGTCAAGGCACCCTGGCAAAGCGGCAGTTCGGGCACCGTGCCCGGCTTGCGCTGTCGCCTGCCGGGGTGTTGAAGACCGATGGCCAGGCACACGCGGCCCGTGCCATGTGGAACCTGCTGCACGCCTGGTGGCAGATGATGCCGAAAGACAAGCGGACCCTGGCGAACGCGGACGCCGCGATACGGCAGGCCCGCGAGGACATCGGCTTTCTCGCCGCCCTGCCCGCGCAGGCCGCGCAAGCGGTCCTCAAGACGTACTTCCAGGCGTGGAAGAACTGCTGGGACGGCCGCGCCGACGCCCCCACCTTCAAGGGCCGGCTGCGCACGGTGATGTCCGTGGACATCCCGCAGGGCCGGGACCTGAACATCCTCCGCGTGCACCGCCGCTGGGGCATGGTCAACATCCCCAAGGTGGGCCGGGTCCGGTTCCGGTGGACCAAGGACCTGCCCGTGGGCAAGCGTGCCAACGCGGAGAACCGGATCACCGGGGCCCGGCTGGTCAAGGACACGTTGGGCTGGCACATCGCCTTCCGTGTCCAGACCCTGGAGGCCAAGCCCGAGGCCCACCAGGGACTGGAAGTCGGCATCGACGTGGGCATCACCGTACCCCTCGCCCTCTCGGACGGTGAGACGTACGAGCACGGCGAGTGGCTGACCGCCAAGGAGAAGGCCAGGCTCCGGCGCTTGGAGCAGCGCGCCGCGCAGCGTAAGCGCCATCGCCAACCCGGCGAGCCGACCAGTCGCCGGCTGCACCACACCTACGATCGGATCGCAGGACTGCGCGCGAAAGCCAGGCGCCGGGCCCTGGACTGGCAGCACAAGACGACCACTGTCATCGCCCGCACCTACGGCACCGTCGTGGTCGAAGCACTCACCATCACGAGCATGGTCAAGTCCGCCAGGGGAACCATCGAGGAGCCAGGGAAGAACGTCGCCCAGAAATCCGGGCTGAACCGCTCCATCAGCGGACAGGCGTGGGGTCGGACGGTAACCATGCTGGCGTACAAGACCGCCCGGCACGGCGGCATCCTGGTCAAGGTCCCCGCCCCCGGCACCTCCCAACGCTGTTCCGCCTGCGGCTTCACCACGCCCGGGAGCCGGGAGTCCCAGGCCGTGTTCGTGTGCAAGAACCCGGAGTGCGGCTGGTCGGGCAACGCCGACCACAACGCGGCCCGCAACGTCTTGCACCTGTACCGGATGGGCCTCGCGCTCATCCCGGCTGCCGGAAGGGCAGTCGTCAGGCGCGCCAAGCGCGTCAAGCCCGCTACCGCAAGGTAAGCAGGAATCTCCCGGCTTCAGGCGGGAGAGCACTTCAACCCTCCGCCTGGATACTGCCGCGGTGCGCGGCGCAGGACGACGGCCTCGCCGGATACGAGGTCGAGGCCGGCACCGACGTGCTGGTCTGCCCCTACCTCACCCACCGGGACGCCGAACTCTGGGCGGATCCCGAGGTCTTCGACCCCGGCCGGTTCACCACCGCCGGCCGCCGCCCCGCCCACCCGGGGAGCTACTTCCCGTTCGGCATCGGACCCCGGGCCTGCCTGGGACAGCAGTTCGCGCTGAGGGAGTCGACCGCCCTGCTCGAACGGCTGCTGCCCGGGCACACGCCGCGCTTCCGCTCCCTCCCGGCCGGGGCCGCGTACGGCATCACCGTCCGCCCCGACGGCCCGACACCCGCCGTGCTCGGCGGCTAGCGGCAGACAGCGGCAGGCGGTTGGCGGCGGCCGGTGGCGGGCCGGGCGGCGGGGCCGGCACCCGGCCGGAAAAGCCTTGGACTGCGCGGGCGCCCTTGCGGGACACTCCGACTCCTGTCCTGTTGGTACCTCAACACAGGGTTTGGGATGGGATCAGCCGAATCTCACGGAACATCACCGCGCAGGGGCCCCGTGCTCCTCGCGCTCCGCTACTACGGACGGGAACTGGCGAGGCTGCGCCTGCTGACGGTCCCCGCCATGCTGCTGCCCGCACTGGGCAACATCGGAATCTTCTACATCGCGCCGCTGATCGTCGCGAAACTCGTCGGACGGATCGTCGAGGACGGCGGCGGCACCGGCGGCGCCATCGGGTCGGCGCTGCCCTACGTGTGCGTCTTCGCCGGGGTCCTGCTGCTCGCCGAGACGCTGTGGCGCATCGGACTCCACTGCCTGAACCGCCTCGACGCCCGGGGCATCGAGCAGCTGTACGTGATCGGCATGGACGAACTGTTCGCGAAGGACGCGGCGTTCTTCCACGACAACTTCGCCGGCTCGCTGACCAAGCGGGTCCTCAGCTTCGCCTCCCGCTTCGAGGAGTTCGTCGACACGCTGACGTTCTCGGTCATGGGCAGCTTCGTGCCGCTGGTCTTCGCGTCGGTGGTGCTGTGGCAGTACGAACCCCTGCTCGTGGCAGGGCTGCTGGTGATGATCGTGCTGGCGGCGCTGTGCGTCAGACCCCTCATCCGGCGCCGCCAGGCCCTCGTCGCCCAGCGCGAGGAGGCGATCGCCCGGGTGTCGGGCCACGTCGCGGACAGCCTGATGAACATGGACACCGTACGGGCGTTCGCCGCGGAGGACCGCGAGGCCGCCGAACACCGCTCCCGGGTCGCCGAGTCGCGGCGGCTCACGCTGCGGTCGTGGGACTACGGCAACCTGCGCATCGACACGGTGGTCGCACCGATGTCCGTGCTGACCAACGCACTGGGCCTGCTGCTCGCCGTATCGCTCGGCGCGGGGGAGCACGGTGTGGAGGCGATCATCGTCGCCTTCACCTACTACGCCAACGCCACGAGGATCATGTTCGAGTTCAACCAGATCTACCGCCGCCTGGAGAGCTCGATGACGGAGGCCGCGCAGTTCACCGAACTGCTGCTGACGCCGCCGACCGTGCTGGACCCGGTCTCACCGGAACCGCTGCGCCCGCAGGCCGCGGACGTGCGCTTCGAAGGGGTGACCTTCACCCACGCGGGCGCCGGCAAGGGACCGCTCTTCGAGGGCCTCGACCTCGACGTGCCCAGCGGGACGAAGATCGGCCTCGTCGGCCGCTCCGGCGGCGGCAAGACCACCCTCACCCGCCTGCTGCTGCGCATGACGGACATCGACGCCGGCCGGATCCTCGTCGGCGGGCAGGACATCAGCAGGCTGGCCCAGGCCGACCTGCGCAGCCTGATCGCGTACGTCCCGCAGGACCCGGCGATGTTCCACCGCACGCTGCGCGAGAACATCGCCTTCGCCCGCCCGGACGCCACCGAGGCCGAGATCCGCCGCGCGGCCGAGGCGGCGCACGTCACGGAGTTCGCCGACGGGCTCCCCGAGGGCTTCGACACCATGGTGGGCGAGCGCGGGGTGAAGCTGTCGGGCGGGCAGCGCCAGCGGGTGGCCCTCGCCCGGGCCATCCTGCGCGACGCGCCGATCCTGCTGCTCGACGAGGCGACCAGCGCCCTGGACTCGGAGAGCGAGATCCTCGTCCAGGACGCCCTGTGGCGCCTCATGGAGGGGCGGACGGCGCTGGTGGTGGCGCACCGGCTGAGCACGGTCGCCGGCATGGACCGGCTCGTCGTCCTCGACCGGGGCCGGATCGTCGAGCAGGGCACGCACCGGGAACTCCTCGACACGGAAGGCGCCTACGCGAAGCTCTGGCAGCACCAGTCGGGCGGCTTCCTCGACGAGACCCCCGCCGGAGCCGACGTGCACTGAATTCATCCGGAGAACACGCCCGGAGCAGTCGCAACCGGCAAGATCATGCCTGCTTCGCCGCCCTCATCGGCAGCCTGGTCTGAGCGGGGGGAGCGGGGCCGCCGCGGGCGGCCTACGGTCGAGGTATGAGCGAGATTTTCGTCGTTTACGAGCTCGACAAGCCGACGTCGGGCGACGCCGAACCGTCCGTGCTCCGCGTGCACGCCGTGCCCGCCGCCCCCGGTATGGCCGCCGTCGCCGGACCGCGCACCTACTGCGGCCGGGACACCTTCGCCATGGAACGGGCCCCCTGGAAGCCCGCCGAGCACCCGGAAGCCGGCTGGTACGCCCCGCAGTACGCGGGCCTGGTCTGTGCGGCCTGTGACGAGGCGGTGGGAGGCTGACGCCGACGGCCTACTTCTTCGCGTGCTCTCCGAGGAAGAAGAGCAGGTAGACGAAGCCGGCGAACACGTGCGTGCCGAAGATGTAGAAGAAGGCCCGCAGCGCCACGCCGCGCTCCAGCCATCTGGCCTCGGCCTTGGCACCGGACTCGGCGTCGGGGGCGGGGGCGGCTGCGTCGGCGTCGGTCATCGGTCGGTCTCCAGGATCGGTCGGGTGCGGAATGCGGCCGGGTGCCGGTGCTGTCCCGTGGGCGTCACGGACCGGATGCACCGGAGGCACCGGACTTACCGGGCGGCCCGGTCGGCGGCGGGGAGGCCGGCGCCCCGGTCGATTCCGGTTCCCCCGGGTCGACGCCGTGCTTGCGGGCGAGCCGCAGCGCGTCCTCGAGCTCGTCCTGCGCCAGCTCCGCCTCGTAGGCGTCCTGCTCCTCGAGCGCGGCCTGCAGGCGGGCACGTGCCTGACGCACCCGCTCCCGCGCGGCCTCGGCGAATGAGCCCACTGCGACCGCCTCCCCGACACTTGATCACCGCAGCACCTGATGAATTGCAGAACTCTGCAATTCTAGCCGCCGATCGGCCGTGCCCCTCCTGCACCCCTTCGCCGAGGACGCCGAGGAGGGTGCGGCGCAGCACGGCGTCACTTCCCGGGTCCGGGCCGCAGGGGCGGTGGGCCGCAGCAGCGCGGCGACGATGACGACCCGCTGCAACCGGGCTGACCAGCGCGTGATGTCCACGTACGGGATTCCGGCGGCGACGGCCGCGCGTGCCAGGGACCGGCCCCGCCCGGGGGTCGGCCGGTGAGCAGGACCGGGGCGTCGGTGGCGGCCGTGCGGGCGATTTCGGCGCCGACGGTCCCGTACCGGCCAGTGCCCTCAGGGCTTCGGCGTCCTCAGGGCTTCGGCGTCCTCACGGCGCCGGTGCGCCCCCGGCTTCGCTGCCTCACGAATCCAGTGCGGCGAGGATCTCGGCGGTGCTGCTGACCTTGCCGATGCGCGGGAAGATCTTGCCGAAGGTGTGGGCGTGGGAATCGGCGTCCAGGTCGGCGGTGGCGTCCTCGGCGAAGACCAGGTCGTAGCTGAGTTCCCAGGCCGTACGGGCGGTGGACTCGACGCCGACGCTGGTGGAGATCCCGGCCAGCACGATGCGGTGGATGCCGCGGCGGCGGAGCTGGAGGTCGAGCTCGGTCCCCGTGAAGGCGCCCCAGTGCCGCTTGGTCACGACCACGTCGCCGAGGGCGGCGAGTTCTGCGGGGATCTCGGAGAACGCGGCCGGCGGGGCGACGGCCGGGCCCGGGCGGTCCACGTTGGCGGTGGGCAGGTCCCCGCCGTCGGGGGACCAGGCCACCTTGATCAGGACCACGGGCAGCTTGCGGGCGCGGAACGCGCCGGCGAGCTCGATGCCCTTCGCGAGGATCCCGGCGGAGGGCTTGGCGGTGGGCAGGGCCAGGATGCCGGTCTGCAGGTCGATCAGGACCAGGGCGGTGTCGTCGCCGAGGGCGAGGCGGTTCGGGTCGGTGGTGGTCATGCGGGGCTCCTTCGGGCGGGCGGGTGGTGGGTGTGTCCGGGCGTGCGGGCGTGCGGGTGTGCGGCGGGCGGTCAGTCCCCCGCGAGGCGGCGCAGCAGTGGCACGGCCTCGGCGAGCAGGCGCTGTTCTGCGGGGTTCAGCCGCTCGGCGATCAGCTCGGCGATCCGGCCCTGCCCGGCCTCGCGGCGTTCGCGGACGAGTTCCCGGCCCTCCGGGGTGAGGGCGATGACCAGCCGGCGGCCGTCGGTGGGATGCGGGCTCCGGGTGACGTAGCCGCCGGCCTGGAGGCTGTTCACCGTGGCGATCACCGACTGCGGCCGGATCTTCTCGGCCTGGGCCAGGTCGGTGGCGGTGGAGGGGCCGAGCCGGTCGAGCCGCTTCAGCACGGACATCTGCGACAGGCTCACGCCGCCGCCGGTGACGGCCCGTATCTGCCGGACCAGCATGCCGATGGCCAGCTGGAGCTCTTCTGCGGTGTCGCGGGGCAGGGGAGGTTCTGCAGACATGATGCGAACCTAAGGTACATACAGCCAAACTTACAAGGCGAACTTATCAATTTGGGGACTCCGGGGACTCCGGGGACTCCGGGGGCTCCGGGGGTCCCGGGGGTCCCGGTACTCGCTACGATGCGAACGTGAGTACGAATATGGAAGAATCCCGTCCGGCCCTGACGCCGCAGCTCAGCGGAGCCGAACTGCGGCGCTGGTACTGGACGCTGGCCGAGCTGAGCACGCTGGCCCGGGAGATGGGGCTGTCCGCCGGAGGGGGCAAGGTCGCCGTCACCGCCCGGCTCGCCGCCGCCCTCGACGGCCTGCCCGCACCGGCAGCGGCGCCGGCCGCGCCCGCACGGCCCGCGGCGCGCCGCACGGCACGCCAGCTCGCCGCTCCCGTCGACGGCGGGACCGTGATCCCGCCCGGGCAGCGGTGCAGCCAGGTGCTCCGGGAGTACTTCACGCGGGAGATCGGCCCTGGCTTCCACTTCGACGCCTTCATGCGCGATTACGTCGCCCAGAACGCGGGGCGCACCCTGGCCGACGCCGTCGCCCACTGGCACGACACCCGGGCCCGGGCGGCCGAACCGCAGGAAGTGGCGGCCCAGTTCGAGTTCAACCGCTTCCTGCGCGCCTGGCACGCCGACCACCCCGGCGGCACGCGTGCCGAGGCCCTGGACGCCTGGAAGGCGCACCGGGCCCGGCCCCGGGACTGACCTCAGCGGGCCGGCCCCGCGGCCGGTTCCGCATCCGGCTCCGGCAGTCGCCGCGCCAGCGCCCACGCCGGCACCGGGAGCACGGCCGGCGGCAGCAGCACCGTGCGCAGCGAAGCGGCGTCGGCGGCCGCACCGAGGCACCACGGGCAGCGGCAGGAACAGGGCGACGGAGCCGGTGGTTCCACCGACGCCGCGCTCGCCTACGTACAGGGCGACGAAGGTGCTCGCCGGGCGCCTACGGCCGCTCGTAGCTCAGCAGCACGACACCGTTGCCGAAGGCGCGGGTGCCCGCCAGGCGCAGCGGCACCTGCCCGTCGGAGGGCCGGAACAGCGGCCGGCCGCGGCCGATGCGCACCGGGTGCACGTAGATCCGGTACGCGTCCACGAGGTCCAGGCGCAGGAAGGCGGCGGCCAGATCGGACCCGCCCAGGACCAGGTCGCCGCCGGGCGCCGCCTTGAGCGCGGCGACCTCCTCCGGGACCACGTCACGCAGGACGGTGGTGTTCCAGTCGGCCTCGCCGGGAGGGAGCGTGCGCGAGTACACGTACTTCGGCATGGACCGCCAGATCCCGGCGAACTCGGCCACCGCCCCCGCGTTGGCGGGGTCGGCGTCGGCCGTGGGCCAGAAGTCCGCCATCAGCTCGTGCGTGACGCGGCCGCTGAGCAGACCGCCCATCGGGCGGATCACGTCGTTCATGTGCTGGTGCAGCTCTTCGTCGACGAGGTGCCAGTCGATCTGCCGCTCGGGCCCCTCGAAGAAGCCTTCGAGGGAGATGGAGCTCATCAGGATGATCTTCCGCATACCGCTCCACGCTACATACTGACCGGTGTGAAGAGCTCAGACGACACCGGAAGCACCGGCGCCACCGTCCTGTTCGACGTCCAGGGGCGGACGGGGGTGGTCACCCTCAACCGCCCCAGGGCCCTCAACGCCCTCACCCACCCCATGGTGCTGCGGATCGACGAGGCCCTCACCGCCTGGGAGGACGACCCGGCCGTCCACCAGGTGCTGATCCGCGGGGCCGGTGAGCGCGGGCTGTGCGCGGGCGGGGACATCCGCGCCATCCACGACGACGCCAAGGCCGGAACCGCCGCCTCCGCGGACTTCTGGCGCGACGAGTACCGGCTCAACGCGCACATCGCCCGCTACGCGAAGCCGTACGTCGCCCTCATGGACGGCATCGTCATGGGCGGCGGTGTCGGTGTCTCCGCGCACGGCTCCGTCCGGGTCGTCACCGAACGCTCCCGCGTCGCGATGCCCGAGACCGGCATCGGCTTCGTGCCCGACGTCGGCGGCACCTGGCTGCTCGGCCGCGCCCCCGGCCTGCTCGGCACCCATCTCGCCCTCACCGGAGCCGCGGTGGGCGCCGCCGATGCGATCCTGTGCGGGCTCGCCGACCACTTCGTACCGGCCGCCCGGCTCCCGGAGCTGACCGCGGAACTCGCCGGGGCCCCGGCCGCGGAGGTCCTCCCGCGGTACTCGGCCGTGCCCCCGCCCGGCGAACTGGCCGGGCGGCGGGCCTGGATCGACCGCTGCTACGCGGCGGACACCGTCGAGGAGATCGTCGAGCGGCTGTTCGCCGAAGGGGACCCGGCCGCCAAGGAGACCGCCGAGACGGTCCTGGCCAAGTCCCCGACCGCCCTCAAGGCCACCCTCGCCGCGCTGCGCCGGGCCCCGGAGCCGGCCTCCCTGGAGCAGGCGCTGGTACGGGAGTTCCGGGTGTCCTGCAACGCGCTGGCCTCACCGGACCTGGTGGAGGGCATCCGGGCCCAGGTCGTCGACAAGGACCGTGACCCCCGCTGGTCCCCGGCCCGGCTGGAGGAGGTCGCCGACGCCGCGGTGGAGCGGTTCTTCGCCCCGCTCGGCGCCGGCCGCGAGCTCACCTTCCCGGACCCGCGCTCCTGTTGACGTACTCCCGCAGGTGGCGGGCGGTCAGCGTGTCGGCTCAGCCGCAGCAGCAGGTCGTTCATCCTCCGGATGTCGTGCGGGTGCAGGCCGGTGGTCGGCTCGTCGAAGACGTACGGAGCCTACGACCCGGACGCGGTCTGGTCCTTCGGCCTCCGATGCGTCCAGGACGGCCTGACCCGGCTGGTCGAACCCCGGGTGGCAGACTCGGAGCCCGGCCGATGAGCGAAGGAGGGGCCCGCATGCTGTCCTATGTGCCCGGGTGCGCGGGGTTCGCCGCCCTGATCGTCAGGACCGACTACGCAGACGAGGCGGCCTGGCGGGCCGTGGCGGAGGACCTGGGCCGGCCGTGGGGGCGTGACGGGGACTTCGAACCAGTGATCCACCTCCTCGACGACCCCGCCTGGGCGGGCGCGACGCCGGACCAGGTACTCGCCGCCGTCGGCCGGGACGAGGAGCTGAGCGTGGTGTTCGTCGCCGACCGCACCACCATGACGTCGCCCCACCGCGCCCTGCTCGCCCTCCGCGTCGGGGCGGACGAGGGGGACGAGGACCTCGACCCCGAGTACTACCGGGACCTCGTGGACGCCCCGCCCGCCCGCGAGTTCCGCACGGTGCCCGCCGGCGTCCACGACGTCCACGCGAACCTCTCCATCGCGAACATGGACTTCCAGGAGTACGCGGAGGCGGCGGCCGAGGACCCCGAGGGCGTCTTCCGGGGCTTCTGAGGGCGGTGGGCGGCACGGCCTAGCGGTAGCCCGTGGTGTCCGCCGGGCGGTCCGGGTCCTGGACCTCGACCATGTAGCGCCAGGCGTCCGGGCGGCTGCCGTCGAGGTCCGTGAAGCCGTACACCCCGGCGAGCCCGCCGCTGGAGAGGGACCGGCCGTTCCAGCGGGCCACCTCCGGGTCGGCGGCGAGGGCGGCCACCGCGCGGCCCACGTACGACGGGGTCTCCGAGATGGCGAAGTGCGGGACCTCGGCGAGGGCGTCGCGCCAGTTCGACTCCTTGACGCCGAAGGCGTCGAGCATCATCTCCGACCGCATCCAGCCCGGGGTCAGCGCCACCGCCGTGGCCCCCCGCGGGCCGACCTCGTGCCCCAGGGCGAACGCCATGCGGAGCACGGAGGACTTGGCGATGTCGTAGAAGAAGGAGTTGCGGTACCGGCCCGCGTTGTAGTCGGCCGTGCCGTCCGTCATCTCCACCACCAGCCCGCCCGGCTCGCGCAGCAGCAGCGGCAGCGCATAGTGGCTGGTGACGGCATGGGTCTCCACGGCCAGGCGCAGCAGCCGCAGACCGTTGTCCAGGTCGTGTTCCCAGACGGGGACCTCCCACTCGAACAGCCGCTCCCCGCCCCAGATGTCGTTGACCAGGACGTGCAGGCGGCCCTGCTCCGCATCGATCCGCCGGACCAGCGCCTCCACCTGCTCCGGGACGAGGTGGTCGGCGGCCACCGGGATGCCCACCCCGCCCGCCGCCGTCACCAGCTCCGCGGTCTCCTCGATGGTCTCGGGCCGGTCGTACTCCGAACGCCGCCCCCGGGTGCTGCGGCCCGACACGTACACCGTCGCGCCCGCCGCGCCCAGCTCCACCGCGATGCCGCGGCCCGCGCCGCGCGTTCCGCCGGCCACCAGGGCGACCCTGCCTTCGAGCGTGCGCCGTGCCGGTTCCGTTGGGGACATGCCCCGACCCTACGACGGCCCGCCCGGCCCCCGCCCGCGGAGCAGGGCCGGCACACCGCCCGAGGCCACCGACAGCAGCAGCCCGCCGGCCGCCGCGGCGAGTGCCGGGCCCGGCCCCCACAGGGTCCAGGCCGCTCCGAAGAGCACCGACCCGGCGAACCGGGCCAGGGCCTGCGCGGTCTGCAGCACCGCGAGCCCGGTGGTCCGCAGCCCGGCCGGGAGCACCGCCCCCGCCGCGGCCATCAGCACCCCGTCCGTGGCGGCGTAGAACAGGCCGAGGAGCACGAGGACGCCGGCGGCGAGCGGGAGCCCGGCCGGCACCGGGAGCAGGAGCAGCAGGCACGCACCGATCAACGGCACGTGGCCGGCGAGGAAGACCCGGCCCCGGCCCAGCCGGTCGGCGTAGCGGCCCGCGGGCACGGCGGCCGCCAGGAACACGGCCGCCGTGCCGACCGGCAGCAGCGGGAAGTACGCGGCCGGCAGGTCGAGCCGGCGCTGGAGCAGCAGGTAGAGGAAGGCGTCGCCGACGGTGAACAGGCCGAGCACGGCAGCCGTCAGACACAGCCTCCGCAGCTCCGGGATCCGCAGGAGGGTACGCACGGGGGCCTGCGCGGGGGCGCCGACGGCGGCGTGGGCGGCGGGGCGGCGGGCCGCGGGCGCCGCCCCGGGGGCCTCCCGTACGAAGAGCGCCAGCAGCGCCACCCCCAGCAGGGCCACGCAGCAGCTCACGGTGAACACGGCGTCGTACCCGTCCACCACCACCCACAGCACCCCGAACGCGGCCAGCGGCCCCAGCAGCGCGCCCGCCGTGTCCAGCGCGCGGTGGACACCGAAGGCCCTGCCCTGGTCCTGAGGCGGACAGGACAGCGAGATCAGCGCGTCGCGGGGGGCGGTGCGCAATCCCTTGCCCGCCCGGTCGGCGGCGAGCACCGCCGCCACCGACCAGGGGGTGGCGACGGCGAGCAGGGCTCCCTTGCAGGCGGCGGAGAGCGCATACCCGGCGCCCGCGACGAGTTTGCGGCGCCGGGTGCGGTCCGCGATCCGGCCGCCCGCGAGGCGCAGCAGCGCGGTGGCGCCCTGGTGGAGTCCGTCCAGGGCGCCGAACACGAGCGGGGACATGCCCAGTCCGGCCACCAGGTACAGCGGCAGGACCGCGGTCACCATCTCCGCGGAGACGTCCGTGACCAGGCTGACCAGGCCGAGCGCGATCACCGTGCCGGGCACCGCCCGCAGCGGCCCCCGTGGAGCGGGGGCGTCCGCGGCGATGTCGGCGGCCCGGCTGGTCGACAGGTACACGGAAGACCCCTTAGAACCAGTTGACGGTGAGCGGGAACGCGGCGGTGACGGTCGCGCCCGTCGCGTCGGTGGCGGTCGCGGTGATCTGGACCGTGCCGACGGACCACGGCTTGCCGCTGATCCGGCCCGTGCCGGAGTCGACGGTCAGGCCGAGGGGCAGCCCCGTCGCCGCGTAGCGGATCGGGGACTTGCCGCCGGTGGCGGTGAGCTGGACGGTGCAGGACTGGTTGAACTTGCAGGTCTGGGGGCCGGGGTTGGCCAGTTTCAGATCACCCGTGGTGGGAGTGGGAGTCGGGGTGGGCGTCGGAGTCGGGGTCGGCGTGGGGCTCGGCGTGGGGGTCGGCGTGGGAGTGGGTGTCGGGGTGGGTGTCGGGGTGGATCCCGTGGTGAACACCTCGCTGATCGGCTGCACGTTGGCCGCGTTCCCCGCATGCGTGGCCGACCCGAAGAGGTCCTCGAAGGTGCGCAGCAGGTGGTGGTGGTTGAAGGCGGTGGAGTACGTACCCGTCTTGACGTTCGCGCCGTAGAAGACGGTGGCGATCTGGTTCGAGCCGAGGTAGTTGTCCTCGTCCCAGGTCAGCACCAGCAGGCTGTTGTTGGCCCTGGCCCACTGTGCGTAGGCGTCGATGTTGTTCTTCGTCCACGTGTCACCCGTGTTCACCGAGCACGAGTGCATGTCGTTGCACTGGTTGGGCACGACGAACGACAGGTCCGGCAGCGCCGCGAAGTTGTTCTGCGGGAACTGGGCCCAAGTCTTGCCGGTGTTGAGCGGCACGTTCTTGAACGCGAACCACGGGTTGTGCTTCTGCGCGTACTGGCCGTTCGTGCAGGCCGTGGAACCCTCGCTCGGCAGGTCCTCGTTGTACGTCGCGAAGGTCTTGCCGGCCGCGATCAGCTCCTGGCCGAGGTTGGCCGCCGTCATCGACTGCGGGGTGTAGCAGCCGTCCCCGGTGATGCCCTGCGTGGCGCCGGAGAAGAGGTTGAAGTAGTTCGGCTGGCTGGGGTGGGTCAGCGCCTTCATCCCGGTCAGGCTCGCCCCGCCGCTCGCCAGCTGGTTGATGTACGGGGCGTTCGAGCTGCCCATGATCTCGCCGTACTGCTTGTTCTCGTACACGACGACGACCACGTGGTCGTACGAGGGCAGGCCCGCGGCGGCGGCCACCGCGCGGGCGTCCGCACCGCTCTCGGCGGCTTCGGAGTTCGCCACGGTGAGGGCGCCCAGCAGGCCGAGGGCGCCGAGGGCGGCCGCGAACGCGGAGCGCCGGGCCCCGCGTCTCGCGGTCGTTCCGGGTGAGTGGGTGGACATGGTGGTGCCTCCTCGGGTGTGGTGCGTCGGGTGTGGTGCGTCGGGTGTGGTGTTACTCCTCGCGCCGGGCCGGTCCGGCCACCGCGATGTTCAGGAACCGCGGCACGGGCCGCCCCCGGCCGCGGAAGTCCTCCGCGACCGCGGCCCGTACCGCCGCACGTCGTGCCTCGGGCAGCAGCACCAGCACGCTCCGCCCCTCCCGCTGCCCGGGCTGCCACGCGCTCAGCGCCCCGGCCGCGCGGGTCCGGGCCACGGCCCGGGCCAGCTCTGCGGGCCGCTCCGCCGGGTCCCCGCGCACGGCCAGCAGCACCAGCCGCGCGCCCGACGCGGCCGGGTCGAAGTCGACGTACCGCTGCCTGCGACCCGGCTCCGGGCCCAGCAGCAGGGCCTTCCCCGGCCGGGCGAAGAGCACCGCCCGGCGCAGGGCGTCGTCCCCGTCCGGCAGGGCGTCGGCCAGCAGCCGGGCCAGGTGGGCGCGGTCCGGCTCCCGGTCCATGCCGCCGTGTACGTCGGCCACCGCCAGGGCGATCGCGCAGTCCGCGGGCTCCGCCGTGGCCAGCCCGGCGGCCGCCGTGAGCGAGCCCTGCACGTGCAGGTCGGTCCCGCCGCGGCCGTGACCGGCCCGGGCCAGCGCGCGCAGCACCGCGTACGGCCGCACCGCCCAGTCCGGGGCGCCCGGCGGCGGCCCGGTCAGCGTCAGCGGCAGATCGCAGCTGTCGGCGGGGTGGGCGAGCGAACTGAGCCGCACCAGCCCGTCGGTACGCGGGGCCGCCGCGGCCGCCGTCGGCCAGCCCGCCGCCGCGACCAGTCCGGGGGAGCCGAGGTGGAAGGCGTACGGGGCGCTCCACACGGCGGCCGGCCGCCGCCCGTGCGCGGCCTCCAGCGCGTAGGCGACGAGCCGGAACAGCGGATCGGCAGTGGCCCGCCGAGCCAGGTCGCCTCCGGCGGTCCCGGCGGTCCCGGCGGTCCCGGCGGTCCCGGCGGTCCCGGCCGTGCCGGCCCGGCCGGCGCCCGGATCCGCGGGAGAGGCCCCCGAAGGGCCGGTGGGTGGGGGCGAGGGGGACGGGAGTCCTGTGGCGGGGTGGGTCATCGGGTGTCCTTGCGGGCCAGGAGGCGGTAGGCGTTGCCGCCGTCCGAGTGGCGGGCAGCCGTGGTGCGCAGGGCGTCGAGGGCCGCCGCCGCGGCGAAGAACGGCAGCGCGGCCGCCCGTACGGCGTTCGCGCGGGCCCGCGCACCCGGTGTCGGCGGGGGTCCCCACGGCCGGTCGGGGTCCGGGGCCAGCCGGGTCGCGGTGAGGGCCACCGCCCCGAAGAAGTCGTTGCCCTGGTGGGCCGGGCCGTGCTCCTCGGCCAGGACGGTCAGCCCCCGGGCCGACAGGGCCTCCCGCAGGTTCGCGGCCGGGATCAGGTGCTGGTGCTGCGGCTGGAACCACGGCAGCCACGCCGGGCCGAGCAGCCCGGCCATCCGCGACTGCGGATCGGGCAGCTCGATGGTCAGGTGGCCGCCGGGCGCGAGGACCGCGGCCGCCGCGTCCAGCTCGGCGAACGGATCCCGCGTGTGCTCCAGGTAGTGGTACATGCTGACCACCTCGTACCGGCCCGCCAGCTTCGACGCGAACTCCGGGAACTGGCCCTGGTATCCGGTCTCCACCCACCCCCGGTGCTCCGCCTCGCGGACCCCCTCGCCCATGTCCAGGCCGTCGAACCGGGTCTGCGGCCACACGGCGCGCGCCGCGTTGCAGAAGTGCCCGTGCCCGGTCCCGACGTCCAGCCAGGACGCGGGGACGGCGTGCGGGCGGAGCATCTCGGCCCGGCTCCGGTAGGCCGCGCCGAGCCTGCCGAAGACCGTGCCGGCCCCCTCGCCGCCGCGCCCGTCGTAGAAGTCGCGGTAGTAGAACTCCAGCCCCTCCAGGGTGAGCCGGGGGTTCTGGAAGACGTGCCCGCAGTCCTCGCAGTGCTCCAGCGTGAACCGGCCGGGCTTGCCCTGGAGCAGGTCCGGCACCCGCACTCGTACGGACAGCCGGTGCGAGCCGCACCACGGGCAGTCGGGGCGACGCGGTTCGAGGAAGCGGCCGGTGCCGTCGGCGAGGTCGGCCCGGTACGACGCGGCCCTGTCGGCATCCGCGCTCCCCTCGCGGCGGGCCGCCGCCGAGGCGGTGCTCAGGGCGGCGCCGAGGGAGCGCACCGGCCGGGCGGCGCCGGCCCGGGCCAGATCGGCCGGTCGCAGCGGGGAGCCAGGACCCCCGAGCGCGAGGTACGGCTGCAGGCAGTACAGCCCGGCGGCGGCCGCACCCCACCGGCCGTGGCGTACGACGCCGGCCGCGAGCAGCGCCAGCCCGCCCAGCTGGGCCATCGCCAGGGCGCCCGGCGGCAGCCCCTGGGCCCGCAGCTCGGCGGCCCGCGCCGGCCCCGCTGCCTCCCCGGCCGGCCCGCAGCTCAGCGCCGGGGCGATGGCGAGCCCCGTCGCGTCGGCCGCGTACTCCTTCAAACGGCGGGTGAGCGCGAGGAGTTCCGCCGGGGAGGCGTACGGCCCGGCGGCCTCCACGCCGGCCCGGGCCAGCACCTCCTCCGCGACGAGCACCGCGAACCCGGCACCCCGTCCCTCCCCGAGCCGGTCCTCCCGGTAGTGCGCCGGGTCCACCAGCCGCAGCAGCCCGAGCGCCCGTTCGGCGGGCAGGTCCCCGGGCAGCAGGTCCAGCACCCGCAGCCCCTCCCGCTCGGCGTGCGCACAGGCGGCGAGGAAGGTGGCCGCGTCGGGCTCGACGTCGCGGGCGGTCAGCAGCCGCCAGCCCGCGGCCCGCGGCACCGCGGCGGCCGGGGGCGGGACCACGGGCAGCACGTGGACCGCCCGCAACCGCCGCCGGGCGCGCACGGTGCCCGCACCGAGCGCGGCCAGCAGCGCCGCCGGGACCCAGGGGATCCGGGGGAGCGGGGGTGGTGTCATAGGAGCTTCTCCAACCGGTCGGCCGCGGCGGCGGCCCCGCCCGCCGCGGCGAATGAGGCCTGTATCCGCCGGGCGGCCCGGCGGGGGCCGGGGTCGTCCAGCACGGCCGTGAGCGCGTCGCGCAGTTCCTCGGCCCGTGTCCTGCCGAACCGCACCCGGACCCCCGCCCCCGCCTCGACGACCTGCCGGGCCACGATCGGCTGGTCGTCCCGGATCGGGGCGACCACCAGGGGCAGCCCGTGCGCGAGGGACTCGCAGACGGTGTTGTGGCCGCCGTGGCAGACCACCGCGTCCAGGTGCGGCAGCAGCTCCAGTTGCGGGACCCGCTCCTGGAGCAGGAGGTGGCCGGGCGGATCCCCGATCAGGGAGGCGGGGGCCGCCAGTACCAGCTGTGCTTCCCCGGCGAGCCGCTCGGCCGCGCCCAGCACCGACCGGTAGAAGCGGCCGCCCGCCTCCTGGTTGAGGGTGCCCAGCGACACCAGCACCCGCTTGCGCGCCGGGTCCAGCCGCTGCCACGGGAATCCGGGAGGGGCCGGGCGGGCCCCGAACGCGGGCCCGACGAAGGCGAAGTGAGACGGGAACCCCGCGGCGCTGCCCACGAGTTCGGGGGTGGAGAAGACCAGCACCAGCCGCTCCGAGAACCGGGGGTCCCAGTCCTCCCCGCCGGCCCCGAACTCGGCGAGCAGGCCGCCGATCTGCCCCGCCACCCACTCCCCGACCTTCGGGAAGTCCGCGAAGGGCCGGGTGAGTTCGGCCGAGGTGCTGGCGGAGGTCGCCCACGGGAGACCGAACCGCCGGGCGACCAGCGGCCCGGCCAGGGCCTGCTGGTCGGCGACCAGCAGGTCCGGCTCGAAGGCCTGCACCGCCCGGGTCACCCCCGGCACCATGGCCCGGGCCAGCGGGACGAGAGCCTCCTCCCACAGGAAGCGCAGCGCCCCGACCCCGCGCAGATCGCGCCAGCGTTCGTGCAGGGCGGCGTAGGCGCCGCCGGTCTCGTGGCCCTCGGCCTCCTCGCCGGCCGGCAGGATCCGGGCCCGGGCCGGCAGCAGGGCGGCCAGCGCGGGGGCCGGACCGGTCCAGGCGACCTCGTGTCCCCGGGCGGCCAGTTCGGCACCGACGGCGACGGTCGGGTTGACGTGCCCGGCGAGCGGGGGAACCGTGAAGAGCACCCTCATGGGACCAGGGCTCCCGTCCGGGCGGCGCCGTGCCCGGCGGCACCGGCCGTGGCGTCGAGATGGGCCAGCACGGTCTTGCGCAGCGTCCCGCTGCTCTCCTTCAGCACGTCGTGGCCCAGGCCCGGCAGGATCTCCATCGAGGCGACCTCCGGGGCGTGCCGGACCAGTTCCCGCGCCCCCGGCACGAGTTCGGAGTGCTCGCCGCAGACGATCAGCACCGGACAGCGCAGCCGGGCGTAGTCGGCGGGCGTGAAGGTGCGGCTCCCGGCGATGTCGTCGATCAGCGTGGTGCGGTTGAGGAGGGCATCGGCGATGGCCGTCAGATTGGCGGCCTTGCGCAGGCGCAGGCCCTGCAGCTCGGTCGGTACCGGGCTGTCCTCGAGGCTGAGTGCGGCGGCGGACAGGGTGTCCGCCATGTTCTCCACCCAGCCGCCGCTGAGCGGCGGTTCGAGCAGGGTCAGCCCGGTGACCAGATCGGGCCGGGCCAGGGCGGCGTGCAGCGCGAGGGTGCCCCCGTAGCTGTTGCCGACCAGGTGGACCGGGCGCCCGCCGAGGTCCAGCGCGCCGAGCAGCGCGAACAGGTCGCGTACCGCCGTGCGGCTGTCGTAGCCGGTGGGCGGCCGCTCGGTGCGGCCGTGGCCGCGCAGGTCGTAGAGGACGGTCTCGTACCCGGCCAGGGCGACCGGCACCGCCAGCGGGCAGTAGAAGGAGGACAGGTTGTCGACGACCAGCCCGTGCAGGAACACGACGACGGGCCGGCCGGGGCCGGCGGCCCCGGCGCCGGCCGGGAGCCGCTGGACGTGGAAGCGGAGCGAGTCCGCGAGGACGACGGCCACGGCGGGCTCAGCCGGCCGGTGCCGGAGCGGGGGCGGAAGCCCGT
Source organism: Streptomyces sp. NPDC085524 (assembly GCF_044541755.1). Taxonomy (NCBI): domain Bacteria; kingdom Bacillati; phylum Actinomycetota; class Actinomycetes; order Kitasatosporales; family Streptomycetaceae; genus Streptomyces; species Streptomyces sp. NPDC085524. The sequence continues at coordinate 298,318 of NZ_JBITTH010000001.1, read as the reverse complement.
ACGGAGGCCGCTGCGGAAGCCGGTACGGGAGCCGGTACGGAACCCGCTGCGGAAGCCGGGGCCTGGGCGCCTGCCGGTGACGCCGCCGCCGTGCGGGCGAGGGAGGCGTGGGTGATCCGGCCGATGTGCGTGACGAGTTCACCGACGGACATCGCCAGGATGGCGTCCATGTCCTTCTCCGCCAGGAACCCCATCAGGTCCACATCGGCGCCGTAGCGGTGGTGCAGCAGTTCGGCGAGGGCGACGAACTCGACGCTCTCCAGGGCGAGATCCTGGTTGAAGGTCGTATCCATGGTGACCTCCTCCGCGAGCAGGTACTCGTCGCCGACGATTTCCACGAGCATGGAGGTGATCTCGGCGAGGATGTCAGGTGCCATGACGGGTCTCCGGGAGATGGAAGGGGACGGTGGACGGGGCCGCCGGGCCGGCGGTCCAGGCGACGACGTGGTCGAGCGGCGCGAGGCCGGGCAGGGTGGTGCGGACCGGATGCGGGTGTCCGCCGGGCGAGTGCACCAGCAGGGCGCCCGGGTCCGGGTTCCCGGCGTCCTCGGCCACCCGCCAGGCGCGGGGCCGGCCGCCGAGCCCGCTGCCCTCCGCCTTGGCGGCGGCCTCCTTGGCGCACCACAGGGCGGTCAGTGCGGCCGGGAGCCCGGTGCCCTCGCGGGCCGCCAGCCGCTCGGCCAGGCGGAGTTCGTCCGGGCCGAGGGCGATGCGGACCAGCGCGTCCGGGTCGGCCGTCACCGGCTCCACGTCGATGCCGGCCGCCCGGGACGGATGGGCGAGGGCGACCGCGATCCGGTCCTTGTGGGCGATCGACAGCCGGAAGCCGCCGGTCAACGGCCCCTCGGCCAGCGGGCGTCCCGCCGCGTCGTTGCCGATCGGGACCTCCGCCGGGAACACCGGCCCCGCCCCCGCGTCCCACAACAGGCCGCGCAGGGCGTCCTTGGCCGCGATCCGGCCCAGCAGCCACGGGGCCCGGGCGCGCGGCGACAGCCCTTCGTAGACCGCCCGTTCGGCGGCGCCGAGGTAGCGGCGCATCACCAGCTCCTGCGAAGCGGGGTCGGTCCAGCGCCGCCGGGCCAGGCACCAGCCCTCGGGCTGCGGCTCGCCGATGCCGCACACCTCCGGGGTGAACTTCATCGGCCAGACCCGCTCGTCGGCGCCGAACCGGCGGTACGTCCACCCCTCGATCCGCGCCCACACCGCGCCCGTGGCACGGCCGTCGCCGTCGGCCCGGCGCAGTTCGAGGTCGCCGCGCACGGTGACGTCGCGGACCTCGCGGATGCGGGCCGTCGCCGCCACGAGGTCCCGCCCGGCCGGCGGGGGCCCGTAGAAGCGGATCCGGTCCACGGTCGCCGGGAAGACGAGGCGGTCCACCGGCAGCCGCAGCTGCATCCAGTGCCCGAAGAGCTGCCCGGCCGCGTCGAGCAGCGCACCCGGATCGGGCAGGGCCCGCAGGACGCCCTGGATGCCGTCCTCGGCGACGGCCCGCACCTCGTGCACGGCGGCGAACCGGGGGCCGTGGAACATCCACCGGTCCCGGTACAGCGCCTCGGCGCTGACGGGGGCGGGCCGCGGGTCGCGCAGCGGAGCGGGGTCGGGCGCGGGCGGCTGCCCGTAGCGCGCACCGAGCAGGACGACCACGCTCGCGTACTCCCCGAGGGTGACGCGCAGCCGGCCGGGCCCGGCGTCCCGGACGGTGACCTCGACGTCCACGGCCGGCTCGACGGCGATCCAGCGCAGGGCGCGTACGTCGTCGTAGCCGACGACGGCGAGGTCGGGCGGTGCGTGGCGCCGGGCGGCGTCGGCGGCCAGCTCCAGCATGGTGGTCATGGGCACGACGGGGAACCGGTCGGAGTCCTCGGGCCAGCCGTCGGGCTGGAGGTACACGCAGTGGTCCCGTACGTAGGGCAGCGCGGCGAGGGAGAGCCGGAGGCGGGATTTCCCCGTGGCCCTTCCCGAACCGTGGTGGGGGTGCTGATCCGGCCCCGCCACGGCCGGCCGGGCGCCTGCGGCGGGCGTGACGGGGGCCCGTACGGCCGCCCAGGCCTCGGTGACGCTCCGGGCGGCGGTGCCGGTGTCGGCGAGTACGGCGTCCAGGGCGGACAGCAGCACGGGCCGCGGGCCGGCCGGCTCCGCCGGTACGCGGGGCGCGGTCGGCGACAGCAGCCCGCCCAGGGCCGCCCGGGCCTCCTCCCCGAGCCGCACCAGCGGCGACCCGAGGTCCAGAGCCACGCTGACGCCGTGGCGGGACCCGGATGGGGTTCCCGGGCCGTTGCCGTCGCCGGCACCGGGCGCACCCGGCCCCGAACCGCGGCCCGAACCCGGGCCCGAACCCGGGCCCGGACCGGCCGGCGGTTCCGCGCCGGGGGAGCCCGACGAGGCCGGGGTGGGGCTGCCCGCCGTGTGGCGGGCAGCCCCACCCACCGGGCCGGTGGCCGGGGGCCGGGACGCCGCCGCGCCACCCGCAGGGGCAGCGGCCTCGCGCTCCGGGCCGCGTGTGGCCGCGAGGGGCGTGCCGCTCGCAGCGCTGGGGACCGGGCCGGGGGAACCTGCCGGGCCGCCCGCCGGGCTGACGGCCGGGCCGCCCGCCGGGCAGTCGTCCGCCGAGCTCCCCGCAGGGGAGAGGCGGTTCCAGTGCGGGGCGTGGCCCTCGGCCCACAGTGCGGCGCACGCCCGGCGCAGGGCCGCCAGGCCGCCGAGCCGGGGGGAGGAGACGGACACCGACAGGTGGGGGCGGTCGCGCAGGGTGTCCTCGACGAAGCCCGGCAGGCTGCCGGGGCCCAGCGTGACGAAGGACCGCACGCCCTGCTCCTCGTACAGCCGCAGGGTCAGCTCACGGAACCGCACCGGCTCCAGGAGGTGGCGGACCACCAGCTCCCGTACCTCGCCGGGGTCGGCGGGGAAGGGGGCGCAGGTCGTCGCCGACCAGACGGGAAGCGCCCCGGCCGTCAGCGGCAGCCGCCCGAACGCGGCCCGGACCTGCCCCAGGTACGGCTCCCACATCGGCGTGTGGAAGCCCGAACGGAACGGCAGTTCCTGCCCGAACACCCCGTCGGCGCGCAACCGGGCCACCACGGCGGCCACTTGCTCCGGGTCACCGCACACCACCGACTGGTGCGGGCAGTTGTCGTGGCTGACCACGACCCGGTCCAGCCCGTGCAGCGCCGCCTCCGCCCGCCGCGCACCGCAGCCCAGCGCCGCGTACACGAGGTCCGGGACCAGCAGGTCCCCCGGCCGCAGCGAGCCGAGGAAGGTGTCGGCCGCCTCCTTCGGGTACATGCCGGCGGCCACCATCGCCGCCCACTCGCCCAGACTGTGCCCGGCCAGCACGTCGGCCTCGATGCCGAGCCCCGGCATGACCCCGGCGAAGAACCGCCCCGTCGCGATCGCGTCCAGGGCCCGCTCGACGAGCGAAGAGCCCCGCGTGAGCGGGGGCCGGGCGGCTCCCAGCCGGTCCGCCACGTCGTCCACGACGGGGGCGAACTCCGGCTCCAGGCCCGGGAAGAGGAAGGCCGTCCGGCCGCCCAGCGGCTCCGGCGCGAACCACACGTCCCCCCGGCCGCGCCAGGCCCGGCCGCGCGCCACCGCCTTCGCGGCCAGCGCCAGCCGCTGCGGCGTCGGCCCGACCACCGCCAGCCGGCACGCCCCGGTGCCCCCCGACACCGGGGATCCGGCGGCCAGCAGCGCCGACAGCTCAGCCGGGCCGTCGGCGGCCAGCAGGAGTACGTCCTCCCGGGCGGGGGCCGGCCCCACCGGCGCGGCCGCGGCCCCCAGCGGCAGGAACCGCCGCGCCGGCGGCGCCGGCCGGGCCGCCGCCGGAGCCTCCTCCAGCACCACGTGCGCGTTGATGCCGCCGAACCCGAACGCGTTGACCCCGGCCCGGCGCGGCGCCGGCCCGCGCTCCCACGGTTCCGCCGCCGTCACCGGCCGCATCCGGGTCCGTACGAGGTCCGCGTGCGGCTCCTCCAGGTGCAGGGTCGGCGGCAGCACCCCCTCGTGCACGGCGAGCGCGGCCTTGATCAGCCCGGCCATACCGGAGGCCTGCATGGTGTGCCCCAGCATCGACTTCACCGACCCGAAGCCGATCCCGCGCCCCGGGTCCGGCCCGGGCGGGCCGAACACCTGCGCCAGGGTGTCCAGTTCGGCCGCGTCCCCGACCGGGGTGCCCGTGCCGTGCGCCTCCAGCAGCCCCAGTGCGCCCGGCGCCCGCGGATCCAGGCCGGCCTCCCGCCAGGCCCGCTCCAGCGCCCGTACCTGACCGGCGACGAGCGGGCTCATCAGGCTCGCCGCCCGGCCGTCCCCGGCTACGCCGGTACCGCGGATCACCGCGTACACCCGGTCGCCGTCGCGCTCCGCGTCCGCCAGCCGTTTCAGCAGCACCACCCCGGTGCCCTCGGACAGCAGGGTTCCGTCGGCCCGCCGGTCGAAGGGCCGGATCCGCTCGCTCGGGCTGAGCGCCCGCAGCTGCGTGAACACGCTCCACAGCGTGGCGATGTGGCAGTGGTGGACGGCGCCCGCGACCACCGCGTCGCAGCGCCCGGCCGCCAGCAGCCCGACCGCCTGGTCCACGGCCAGCAGCGAGGAGGCGCAGGCCGCGTCCAGGGTGTAGGCGGGGCCCCGGAAGTCCAGCCGGTTCGCGGTGCGGGCGGCGGTGAAGCTGGGCACCAGCCCGATCGAGGCGTCCGGCCGCTCGGGGCCGAGGGCCTCCTGGAACGCCGACCGCACCTGCGCGATCCGCCGCTCGCCCAGCTCGGGCGCGAGTTCGCGCAGCGTCTGGGCCAACTGGTGCGCGGTGCGCACCCGTTGGTCCAGCCGGGCGGTGGCCACCCCCATGAACCCGCCGCGGCCCAGCACCACCCCGATGCGGGAGCGGTCGGCCGGCAGCCGGTCCTCGCCGCCCGCGTCCGCGATGGCCTCGGCCGTCGCGTGCAGGGCCAGCATCTGGTCCGGCTCGGCCCCCTCCACGGCGGCCGGCATGATCCCGAACCGGGTCGGGTCGAAGGCGGCGAGTCCGTCGACGAAGCCGCCGCGCCGGCAGTAGAACCGGTCGCCGGAGACGGGGCCGGTCGCCCCGGCCGGGTCGTAGTACACCTCCGGATCCCAGCGCCCCGGGGGGACTTCGCCGATGGAGTCCGTACCGGCGAGCAGGTTGCGGCGATAGGCGGCCAGGTCGCCCGCCCCCGGGAAGACGGCCCCCATCCCGACGATGGCCGCATCGGTCGGGCGCGGTCCGCGGCGCAGTGCGCGCTCACTCATCGCCGCGGCCCTCCTGCGCGGATGCCATCAGGACCACCTGTACGTCGGTTCCGTGCGCGAGCTCGGCGAGGAACGCGGCGGTGCCCGCCTCCGGCGTGATCAGCGGGATCCCGCGGCGTTCGTACGCGCGCTCCAGCTCCGGGGTGACCATCCCGCCCGCGTCGGAGGCCCAGGGGCCCCAGTCGACGGACAGGACCCGGCCGGGGAAGGACTCCGCCCAGGTGTGCGCGAGACCGTCGAGGGCGTCGTTGGCCGCCGCGTAATCGCACTGGCCGCGGTTCCCGTACACGCCGGCGACGCTGCCGAACAGGGCGAGGAAGCGGGGCGGGGGTGTCGGGCCGTGCTCGGCGGCCGCTGCGGCCAGGTTGCGGGCACCGGCCACCTTGGTGGTGAACACCTCGGCGAAGTCGGCCGGCTGCTTGTCGCGCAGCAGGGCGTCGCGCAGGATCCCGGCGCCGTGCACGATCCCGTCGAGCCGGCCGTGCCGGGCGCGGACGTCGGCCACCACGGCCCGTACGGCCGCGGCGTCGGTGACGTCCGCGCAGTGGTAGCGGACGGAGGGGGCAGCGGCGGCGAGGGCGTCCAGGGTGGCCCGTACCTCGCGCTCCGCGAGGATCCGGGAGGCGGCCGCCTCGATCTCGGCCGGCTTGCGGAGCCCGGTGGCGATCAGCGCGGCGCGGAGTGCGACCCGGTCGTGGGCCTGGCCGAACGCGTCCCCGGCGGGCGCCGGTTCGGGCGTCCGGCCGATCAGCTCGACGTGGCAGCCGGTGGTCCGGGCCAGCGCGAGGGCCGTCCGCGCGGTGATCCCGCGGGCGCCGCCGGTGAGCAGCACCACGGAGCCGGGGCCCAGCGGCGGTTGGCCGCCGCCCTCGGCGAGCCGGGCCGGAACCGGATGGCGCGCCACCCGCACGCCTTCGGCGGTGTACCCGACGGAGGCGAGCCCGTCGGCGCCGCCCTCCGAGCCCAGCTCGTCCACGAGCTGCCCGGCGATGCGCTCGGGGTCCTCCTTGGGCTGGACCTCCACCGCGCGGACCAGCGTGCCGGGGAACTCCAGCGCCGCGCTGCGGGCGAAGCCGTGCACGCCGGCGCCGGGCGTACCGGGCGCGGTCACGAGGAGCAGCCGCGGGACACCGGAGGTCAGGGCCTGCCGCAGCCCCGGGAACGCCCCGGGCAGCACGGGCTCGGCCCCGGGCCGCAGTGCGGAGAGGTCGACGATCCCGTCGAAGCCGGGCACGCCCTCGGCCTCGCCGTACCCCTCCGCCTCGGGGAGCACCGTCACCTCGGCCCCGTGCGTTCCCAGGGCGGTGCCGAGGGCGAGCGCGATGCCCTGCCCGTCCTCGACGACCCCGATCCGCAGCCCGCGCAGTGCGGCGGGCCGTCCGCCGGCCGGCTGCACGGGAACCGTGCCGACGCGGAGCCGGCTGACGGGTGCGGGTTCGGGTGCGGCGGCGGGGGGCGTGTCCGTCCGGGGCGGGGCGGACGCACCCTCCGCGGACAACCGCTCCTCCGGCCCGGAGCCCGCTGCCGCCGCGGGAGCGGCCGTGCGGGAGACGACCCAGTCCACGATCCCGCGCAGGGTTTTGATCCGGGACAGCTCCTCGACCGCGTCCTCGGTGGTTCCGCCGGGGCCCTGTGGGAGCCCGATGCGGTCGGCGAGGGCGCCGATGATCTCGACGCGCTTGATGGAGTCGATGGAGAGGTCGGCCTCCAGGTCCAGCTCGGGGTCGAGCATGTCGCGGGGGTACCCGGTCCGGGCGTGCACGATCTCCAGGACGACGTCCATGACGCCCTCGGCGGACCGGTCACCGTGGCCCGCGCCGCCGTCCACGGCGGTGCCCCGGCCCGGGTGGGGCGCCGTCCCGCCGGGCCGCTCCGGCCCTCCGGGCAAGCCGTCGGTGCCGGTGCCGGTGCCGGTGCCGGTCCCGGTCCCGGGCCACGGGCTCCCGGCCGCCGGGCCGTCCGCGGAGAGGGGCCACCCCCCGGGTCCCACCCCGGCCGTGGCCGCGCCCGGCCCGCCCCACCGGTCCTCCGGTACGGGCAGGCCGGGAGCCGTGCCTGCAGGGCCCCGGGCCGTCCCCGTGCCCGGGTGCGGCCCGGAGGCGGGTGCGGCAGGCTGCGGCAGCGCGGGCGTCGCGCCCGCCCGGGCGCCGCCCGTCACGGGCCACGCGGTGCTCCCGGGCCCGGCCGGGGACGTCTCCGCGCCCAGGTAGCCCAGCAGGACGTCCCGCTGTGCTTGCACCAGTTCGCGCGAGGCGCGCAGGTACTCCAGCACCGCCTCCTCACGCCGGTCGGCGGCCGTGCCGGAAGCCTGAACCGCGCCCGGAGCCGCACCCGGGCCGCCGCCGGGGCCGGCCCACACGCCGTGGGCCGGGGCCGCGCCGGGCTCGGCGCCGGGCACCGCCCAGGTCCCGCTGCCCGGGGCCGCACCCGGGCCGGCGGTCGCCGGGCTCTGGGCCCCTGTGGCCGGGCTCTGGGCCCCCGTGGCCGCCGGAGGCACACGGCGGGCCGGCTGGAGGCCGCCCTTGACCGGGGTGCCGTCCGACGTGCGGACCAGGTGGCCGTCCACCAGCCACCCCGGCTGGCGCGGGGCGCGGTCCGGGAGGGGGGAGGTGCGGCCGTGGAACAGGGCCGCCGGCTCCACCGGCACGCCCGCCGCCGCGAGTTCCGCCAGCGCCGTGACCAGCCGGAGCAGGCCGTGCTCGCCCGGCACGTCCAGCGGGACCACCGTGTGCGGGCGCTCGCCGAGGATGCGGGAGACCAGCGCGGACAGCACGCGGCCGGGGCCCGTCTCCACGAAGGTCCGGACGCCGGAGGCGTACATGCCCTCCACCTGCTCCACGAACCGCACCGGCAGGCGGAGTTGGCGTGCGGCAAGGCTTCGTACCTCATCGGCTGACGCCGGGTACGGCGCGGCCGTCGTGTTCGACCACACCTCGACGCCCAGCCCGGACACCGCCGTCGCCGTCAGCTCGGCCGCGAGCTCCGCGGTCGCCCCCGCCACCACCTCGCTGTGGAACGCGCAGGCCACCGGCAGGGGTTGGGCCGACACGCCCGCCTCCTGCAGCGCCGCCACGGCCGCGGCGACGTCCCGCGTCCGGCCCGAGATCACGCACTGCCGGGGCGCGTTGTGGTTCGCCACCACGCACCCGGCTCGCTCCGCGATCTCCCGTACCTCCTCCGGCGCCGCCGACACCGCGGCCATCGACCCCGGGTCCGCCCCGGCCGCCGCCAGGATCGCCTCCGCCCGGCGCGTGCTGAGCCGCAGCAGGCTCTCCGTGTCGTACGCCCCGGCCGCCCACAGCGCGGCGAGCTCCCCGTACGAGTGCCCCGCCACGCAGTCCGGGCGGACGCCGAGCTCGCCGAGCAGCAGGTGCGCGGCCGCCCCCGCCAGCCCGAGGGCCGGCTGGGCCACCCGGGTGTCCGTGACCGCGGCCCGCTGCGCCGCCCGCTCCTCGGCGGTGAAAGCCGCCGGCGGGAACATCGCCGGGACCACCGGCTGCGGTGCCCCGTCCAGCAGACCGCGCAGCGCCGGGAACGCCATGAACAGCTCGCCCAGCATCCCGGGCCGCTGGCTGCCCTGCCCCGGGAACAGGAACGCCACCCGCCCCGGTTGCGCGGACTCCTCCCGTACGTGGACCCCAGCGCCCGGGGCGAAGGCGCGGGCCTGCTCCAGCCGGGCCGCCAGCTCGTCCGGATCCGCGGCGACGACCGCCACGTGGACCGGCCCGGAGCCGGCCGCGGCCTCCGCCGCGAGGTCCCGCAGCGCCCACGGCCGCCCCGCCGCGTCGTTCTCCTCCAGCCGGGCCGCGAGCCGCGCCATGGCCCGGCCCGCCGCGCGCCGGTCCTCGCCGCGGAAGAAGAACACCTCGGCGGGCCACTCCTCCAGCCCGTGCCGGGGCTCCTCGGTGCCCGCGTAACCGGCGAGCACCGCGTGGTAGTTGGTACCGCCGAAGCCGAACGCGCTGACCCCGGCCACGCGCCGCTCCGGGGGCTCCGCCCAAGGCCGGGCCTCGTCGTCGAAGAAGAACGGGCTGCTCCCGGCCTGCCAGGCCGGGTTCGGGGCGGCGATGTGCAGGGTCGGCGGCCGCACGCCCGCGTGGACCGCCCGGGCCGCCTTGATCAGCCCGGCCAGGCCCGCCGCGCACTTCGTGTGCCCGAGCTGCGACTTCACCGAGCCCAGCGAGCAGGAACCCGCCCCGGCCCCGGCGGCGGTGAACACCTCGCTCAGGACGGCCAGTTCCGTGCTGTCGCCGACCACGGTGCCGGTGCCGTGCGCCTCGACCAGGCCCACCTGCCCCGGGGTGACCCCGGCGCGTGCGTAGGCCCGCTCCAGTGCCCGCCGCTGCCCCTCGGGGCGGGGCGCGGTCAGGCCGAGCGACCGGCCGTCGCTGGAGGCGCCGACCGCCTTGATCACGGCGTACACCCGGTCGCCGTCCCGCTCCGCGTCCGCGAGCCGCTTCAGGACGAGCGCGCCGACGCCCTCGCCGAGGGCGATCCCGTCGGCGGCCGCGTCGAAGGGGCGGCAGCGGCCGCCGGGGGACAGGGCGCGGACGGACGCGAACATCAGGTAGTCGTTGATGCCGTTGTGCACGTCGGCGCCGCCGCACAGCACCATGTCGGAGTCCCCGTCCCGCAGTTGGCGGCAGGCCAGGTCCAGCGCGGCCAGCGAGGACGCGCAGGCGGCGTCCACCGTGCAGTTCGCGCCGCCGAGGTCGAGGCGGTTGGCGACCCGGCCCGCGATCACGTTGGCGAGGATCCCGGGGAAGGAGTCCTCGGTGAGCCGCGGCAGCTGCTCGTCCAGCGCGGGCGGCAGCTCGCCCAGGTAGGCGGGGTGCAGGGCGCGCAGCCCGTACGCGCCGGCCAGCTCGGTGCCGGCCTCCGCCCCGAACACCACCGAGGTCCGGGAGCGGTCGAACTCGCGGCCCTTGCCGTACCCGGCGTCCGCGAGGGCCCGCGCGGAGATCTCCAGGGCCAGCAGCTGTACGGGCTCGATCCCGGTGAGGGAGGCGGGCGGTATGCCGTGCGCGAGGGCGTCGAAGGGCACCTGGCCGAGGAACCCGCCCCAGCGGGACGGGGTGCGTTCGCCGGCGAGGGCCGGATCGGCGTCGTAGTACAGCTCCGGGTCCCAGCGCTCGGCCGGCACCTCGGTCACGGCGTCCGTCCCGGCGAGCACCATGGCCCAGTAGGCGGCGAGATCGGGGGCGCCGGGGTAGGCGCAGGCCATCCCGACGATGGCGACGTCGAGCGGGTCGCCCGCCGGCGGCTCGGCGGGGGCTGCGAAGTCCCGGGCGCGCCGGGCCAGCAGCTCCGTGGCTCCCTCCGTGACCTGCGCGTGCAGCGCGGCCACGGTGGTGGTCCCGGCGCGCAGGGTGGCGGCCTGCCCGAGCATGAACAGCCCCTCGGCGTACTGCTCCTCCGCGGACACGGCCTCCAGCCGGCCCCCGCCGGACGGGACTTCCCCGGCCTCGGCCCCGGCCCCGGCCCCGGCCCCGGCGCCGGGGGCGCTCGGCCCGATGCCGCCCCCCTGACCCGGCCGGCCGGCCCCGGCCGCCTGTTCGGGGAGCGTGGGCCCGGCGAGGCCGTCGGGCGCGGCTCCGCCGCCGGGGCTCCGCCCCGGACCCCGCTCCTCAAACGCCGGAGGGGCTGAATCGCCGCCCGCCCGGGCCCCGCCCGTTCCCGCCGAGCCCGCGGCAGGGGATCCCGCCGAGCCCCCCGCGGGGGAAGCGGCCGAGCCCCCCGCACGGGGACGGCGCAGGCCCTTGCTGGCCAGGCGGAGGCGGCCCAGGTTGAGGGACTCCAGCTCCTCCCACATGCGGCGCGGTTCGGTGCCGTCCTCCGCGAGCCGGCGCCGGGCCGCCTCGAAGGAGTCGGCGTACGGGGTGGCCGCGCAGCGCGTGGCGTGGCCGGGGGCGGTGTGCAGCAGCACGGTCCGCTCGCAGTCCAGCGCCGCCTGCTGGAAGCCCCGTACCACCGCGCCCGCCGCCACCGCCTCCTCCGTGAACAGGTACGCGGTGCCCATCAGCACGCCCACGCGGGCGCCCCGCTCCGCCAGCGGTGCCGCGGCCGCCGCCGCCATCGCCGCGGACCGCTCGTCGTGGATGCCGCCCGCGAACAGCACGTCCAGGGACTCCGGTTCGGGGCAGGACAGCAGCCGGTCGATCTGCTCCTCCCACAGCGGGAACGACGCCCGCGGCCCGACGTGCCCCCCGCACTCCAACCCCTCGAATACGAACCGCCGTGCGCCTTCGGCGAGGTACCGCTCGAGCAGTCCCGGCGAGGGCACGTGCAGGTGCGTCCGGACGCCCGCCGCCTCCAGCGGGGCCGCCTGGGCCGGAGTGCCCCCGGCGATGATCGCGTACGGCGGGCGGGCCTCGGCCACGGCTGCCAGCTGCTCGCGCCGCAGTTCCGGCGGGGCGAAGCCGAGCAGGCCGACGCCCCAGGGGAGTTCCCCGAGCCGTTCGGCGCTCTCGCTCAGCAGCTTGCGTACGTCCGGGCCCTCCATCACCGCGAGTGCCAGGTACGGGACTCCGCCCGCCTCGGCCACCGCCCCGGCGAAGGCCGCCCGGTCGCTGACCCGGGTCATCGGGCCCTGAGCGACGGACAGCGGCCGGGCGAGCGGGCGTGCCCGCGCGGCCCCCGCCAGGTGCTCGGCGATCGCGGACCGTACGGCCCGGAGCACGCCCCCCGTGGTCCGGTACCGCACGGCCAGCCGGGCGGCCGAGGCCCCGTCCTGCCCCACGGGCAGCAGCTGCCCGCGCAGGTCCCGGGCGCCGAGGAGCGCGGCCACGGGCCCCTCGGGCCGGGGCAGGTCGGGCCGTGCGAACACCCGGTGGCCGCGCTCCAGCCGGGTCTCGGAGCCGTCCATCGCGCGCAGCGCCGAGCAGACCTCCCCCGGCAGCCCGGCCTCCCCCTCGGCGGTCAGGGCCAGTTGTACGTCGAGCAGCACCCCGGCGGCTCCGCCCGCGACGGCCGCGGCCGCCGTGTGCGGGCCGATGCCGCCGAGGGCCCGTACGGGCACGGTGGTGCCCGGGTCCCCGAGCAGCTGCTGGAGCAGCACGAACGTGGTGGTCCCGCCCACCCGGCCCCCCGCCTCGTGCCCCTTGGCGACGAGCCCGCCGACCCCCGCGGCCACGGCCTGCGCGGCCTCTTCCGTACCGGTCACCTCGGCCCAGACGCGCGGCCGCCCCGCCCCCGCGGCCCACGCGGACACCTCCGCGGGGGTGTAGTACGCCGGGTCGGCGAGCAGCACGGTGTCCACCTCGGCGGGCAGTTCCCCGGGCTGGACGCGGCAGCCGACGGGCACCCGCACGCCGTACCGCCGGTCGGCACCGCCGCCGAGCCGGCGGGTCAGCTCCGCGAACGCGCGCCGCGCGGCGTCCGGATCCCGGCCGAGGTCGAGCAGCCCGAGGGCCCCGGCGCGTGCGGCGGCGGCCACGATCCGCGGGTGCGGCTCCTCGAAGGGGCTGACCGCGACGACGAGGTCACGGGCGGCGGCTGACTGCGGTGGCTGGGGGATCACGGGCGCTCCTCTTTGAGTGCTGTGTGACATGGCGCAGTACAGGGCGGACGAACGGGGAAGGTGCGGGGGCACGGGCGTTCGGAGGCACGGGGGTGCAGGGCTGCGGCGTCTCGCGCACATCGGCCGGGCGGCCCGCCACCCACAAGGCGGGCTTGAACAGTGGTCAAACACCCTCACGCCGCGATGCATCGTGCGGTGGCCTCCCCGCACTGTCAACAAGCATGCGGAATACGGTGCTTCGCCCCGGCGGCCCGAGCCCGGGATCCGGCGCCCATCACGCGCGGAGGCCCGCCGAGGCCGAGCCGAGCGCGTGACCTGCGGCGATGTCCACCGAGATCGGTCCGGCCCTCCGCGCGTGCCCTCGTACCGCAGTGTCATCGGCGTTGCGCCGGCATGCCGGACCGGTATGGCGATCCGCGGATTCCGGTATGAACGACGCGCCGCAGTAAGGGAGTTGTTCACCCGACGAGCCCTTACAGGTACAGCCCCACGCGGTTACCGTCCGTCCATGACCCCCACGCTCGCGCAGCTCCGCTACCTCGTCGCCGTCGCCGACTGCCGGTCCATCACCGGCGCCGCCGCCTCGGTCTTCGTCGCCCAGTCCGCCCTGTCCCGGGCCGTCCAGGCCATGGAACGCGACCTGGGCGTCGAACTCCTCGCCCGCCGGGGCAGGGGGGTGGACCTCACGCCGGAAGGGGCCCGGGTGGTCCGGCTGGCCCGCACCGTGCTGAACGCGGTGGAGGCCATCGACGACATAGGGACCCCGCACGGCAAGGACGCCCGGGCCGCCCTGACCGTCGTCACCACCCCCACCCTGGCCCTGGACCTGGCCACCGGCCTGGTCGCGGCCTTCACCGAGCGACATCCGACCGTCGACGTCCGGCTCCAGCAGCACGACAGTCGGGAGGCCCTGGTCGAGGAGTTGAACCAGGGCCGCTCGGAGCTGGCGCTCGTCGACCTGCCCGTCGACAAGGAGCTCTCCACCCACTTCATCCAGGAGCGCGAGGTGGTGCTGATCTCGCCGATGGGCTCCCGGCTGCCGGATCCGATCCCGCTGCGGATGCTCGACGGGCTGCCGATGGTGCTGCCCACCCCGGGAACCGGCCGGCGCACCGAGATGGAGGCGATGTTCAGCTGCCTCGGAGTGCGCCCCGTGCCCAGTCTGGAAGTCGACGAGCGCCTCGGCTGGGTGACAGGCGTGACCGACGGTCGGGGCTCCCTGATCTGGTACCGGGACGTGGTGTCGAGAGCGTTCGGCGACCGGGCCGAGATCCGCTCCTTCACCCCGCCCCTGCTGCGCCCGGTGGGCATCGCCCACGCCCGGCGGCCGCTGAGCCGCGCGGCCCGCGCCTTCATCGCGCACGCGGGGCGGAAGGCGCCCGTGCGGGAGCCGGTGCGCTGAGAAGGCATGCCGCGACGGCATTGAACGATGCTCGAACGGGAGGCGTTCAGGTCTGTACCACCAACTGATGTCCCGTCACATTGTGGGCATGTCCCCACTCCTCACACCCCACCGGGCCGCCGCCCTCGCGACCGCGGCCCTCGCCACGATCCTGCCCGCCGTCGCGTGGATGAGCGGCGCCACCGCGTCCGCGTCGGCCGCGCCCGCGACGACGGCCACCGCCGGCGCCCCGGCGCCGGAGAAGAAGTGCACCCTGCCCGGCGGCCTGGTCGAACAGAGCGGGCTCGCCGTGAGCCGCAAGCACCCCGGCATCCTCTACATCGTCAACGACAGCGGCAACACCAACCAGGTCTTCGCCGTCGACTGCACCACCGCCACCGGCCGGCTCGCGGCCACCTTCACCGTCTCCGGCGTCGGCAACACCGACTGGGAGGGGCTGGCGATGGGCAAGGACGCCACGGGCGGCCCCGCCATCCTGGTGGGCGACATCGGGGACAACTTCGCCGGCCGCGCCGAGATCGTCGTGCACTCCTTCCCCGAGCCCGACCGGCTCGCCGACGCCACGGTGACGCCCGTGACGTACCGCTTCGCCTACCCCGACGGGCGGCACGACGCCGAATCCCTCCTCGTCGACCCCCTCACCGGCCGGATCCACATCGCGAGCAAGGCCGTGGGGGCCGCGGGCCGGCTCTACCAGGCCCCCCTGCCGCCGGTGACCGGGCAGGTCAACACCCTGACGGCGGTCCGGCCCGGCCCGGTCTTCGCCACCGACGGCGCGTTCTCGCCGACGGGCGCCTCGTACACCCTGCGCAGCGGAGGCCCGATCGGAGCCAACGTCGCCACCGTGTACGACACCGCGGGGGCCAAGCTCGCGGACGTCGCCCTGCCGGCCCAGTCGCAGGGAGAGACGGTGACGTACGCCGACTGCGCCGACCTGCTCGTCGGTTCGGAGAACGACACCCAGATCTGGCGGGTCCCGCTCCCGCCGGAGGCCGCCCCGGGCTGCAGCACGACCCCGACGCCCACACCCACCCCGACTCCCACACCCACCCCGACCCCGACGCCCACGCCGACCCCCACCCCGGGTGACCTGCGGTTCACCAACCCCGGGCCGCAGACGTGCAGGTTCAACCAGGCCTGCACCATTCAGCTCGCCACCACCGGCGGCAGGGCCCCCGTCAAGTACGCGGTCGACGGCCTGCCCTGGGGGCTGACCCTCGACACCGGTTCCGGCCGCGTCACCGGCAAGCCCTGGGCGATCGGCACCGTCACCGTCACCGCCACCGCGACCGACTCCACCGGAGCCACCGCGGGCACGTCCTTCGCGCTGACCGTCAACTGGTTCTGAATCGCCTCCGGGACGGACTTGTACAACATGCCGAAGACCCCGCACTGTTGACCGAGTTTCGTTCATCAGGTCAGGAGAGTCGGCTTGTCCTCCCACATTTCACCGGTCCCGCACGTCATCGACCCCACCGGCGGCTGCCCGCACGCGCTCAACGCCCGGCTGCGCGCCGAGCAGGGCGCAGTGGCGGAGGTCGTTCTCCCCGGTGGGGTGCCCGGGGCCGTCGTCCTGGGGCACGAGGCGCTGAAGGAGTTCCTGGCCCACCCCGACGTGGCCAAGGACGCCCGGCACTTCCCCGCCCTGCACGACGGCACCATCCCCGCGGACTGGCCGCTGCGCGTCTTCGCCAACGCCCAGGGCATGCACACGGCCGACGACGCCGACCACCGCCGGCTCCGCTCCCTGGTCGGCAAGGCCTTCACCGCACGCCAGGTCGAGCAACTGCGACCGCGCGTCGAGGAGCTGACCGCCGAGCTCCTCGACGACCTCGGCCGGGCCGCGGCCGAGGCCCCCGACGGGGTCGCCGACCTGTACGCGCACTTCGCGCTGCCGCTCCCCATGAACGTCATCTGCGAGCTGCTCGGCGTGGACCCCGAGCACCGGGGCCGCCTGCACCACCTCACCAACACGGTGATCATCGCGACCGACATCACCCCGGCGGAGAAGATGGCCGCCCTCCAGGAACTCGTCGCACTCATCGGAACGATCGCCGCGGCCCGGCGGGAGAACCCCGGTGACGACCTCACCAGCGCCCTGATCGCCGTCCGCGAGAGCGACGGCGACCGGCTCAGCGAAGTCGAACTCATCGGCACGATGCGGCTGATGCTGGTCGCCGGCCACGAGACCACCCTGAACCTCGTCACCAACGCCGTCCGCGCCCTCTGCGCCCACCGCGATCAGCTCGCCCTCGTCCTGGACGGCAAGGCGACCTGGTCGGACGTGGTGGACGAGACCCTGCGCTGGGACGGGCCGGTCAGCTGGTTCCCGTTCCGCTACCCCACGCGGGACCTGACCGTCGACGGCACGGTGATCCCGCAGGGCACCCCGGTGCTCGCCGGATACACCGCGGCCGGCCGCGACGAGGCCTTCCACGGCCAGGACGCCGACCGGTTCGACATCACCCGCCCCACGGCGGCCCGCCACCTCTCCTTCGGCCACGGAGCCCACTACTGCATGGGTGCCCCGCTCGCCCGCCTCGAGGCCACGATCGCGCTGGAGCGGCTCTTCACCCGCTTCCCCGACCTCGACCTCGCGGTCGCCGAGGCCGAACTCCCGCACCAGCGCAGCTTCATCAGCAACAACGTCCAGTCCCTCCCGGTCCGCCTCACCCGGGGCTAGGGACCGGTACGGCGACCGGGGCCGCCCCGCGGGCGGCCCCGGCGTCCCGGTGCGGCTACGGCCGGGCCACGACGTCGGCCACCCGGTGGGCGTAGATCACCCGGCCGCACGGGGAACCGGTGTCCGTGCAGGCCGGGTCCGCGGTGTCCATGCGGTGCTCGGTCAGCGACCACAGGTACTGCGTGCCGCCGCCCGGCGCGCCCTGCCCGTGCTCGAAGGACAGGTCCTCGGGGCCGACGGCGTTGGTGATGTTGCCGCCGTAGTCGACGAGACGGCCGCCGGAGACGGTGGCCCGGCGCAGGCTGCCGCTGTTGGCGAGGTAACTGCGGTTGAAGTAGTACATGCCGTCGTAGCGCGCCGCGCCCTGGGTGAGGTCGCGCGGCAGGTGGTAGGCCTCCGTCGCGGCGACCACACCGCCCGCCGCCTTGAGCAGCCCCGTGGCGTCGTCGACGGGCAGCGCGCCGACCCGCCCCTTCTCGACGTGCGTGGCGTCGGAGTTGCAGTACTCGCCCATGATCAGGGAGGGGGCGGCGGTGTTGCTGCGGTCGATCGAGATGTAGGACGCCTTCGGGGCGCCGGTCGCCACACAGGTCGCCTCGGACGGGGAGTTGCCCTGGGCGCTGACGAACTTGTACGAGGCCACCTGGGGCATCACGTACCGGTAGGTGTGGCTGTA
The DNA here is from genome assembly GCF_044541755.1 of Streptomyces sp. NPDC085524. Classification (NCBI taxonomy): domain Bacteria; kingdom Bacillati; phylum Actinomycetota; class Actinomycetes; order Kitasatosporales; family Streptomycetaceae; genus Streptomyces; species Streptomyces sp. NPDC085524. The sequence goes on along the minus strand of NZ_JBITTH010000001.1, from coordinate 280,779 downwards.
GTAGACGCCGCTCTGCCGGCCGATCTTCGTCTCGTCCCGGACGTTGCTCTTCAGGCCGTCGAGCGTGGTGTCGTCCACCGACGCGTCCTGGTCGTGGTTGAGGTCCAGGATCGAACGCATGTCGAAGACGCGCAGGCCGTTCATCGTGTCGGCGACGTAGAGGTAGTACTTGTACCAGGCGATGCCCCCGGCGTGGATGTCGACCGCCTTGTAGGAGGCGTTGCCGTACGAGTTGTAGTACGGCTCCACCAGCAGGACGTGGCGGTACCGGCGCCCCTCCGGGTTGCCGGGCACCGCGGTCTCCGGGTCGAGGAACGACAGGCGCACGCCCTTGTCGTAGCAGGTGCCGGGGTCCGAGGAGCACAGGGCGCTGCCCGCCTTGTCGTACCAGGCGGTGACCAGGGGCTTGCGGGAGCCCCACAGCTCGTCGGCCTGGGCGTCCGAGACACCGGTGATGCCCTGGGGTATCCACTCCTCCGTGACGGAGTCGCCGGTGTCCCAGCACAGCTTCCGCGCCGGGGCGAGCGCCTTTCCGTCGTCGCCCGTGCCGAACGGGTCCGTGGTGCAGGACGCGCCCGTCTTCGCGACCCGGTTGCCCTGGTCGAGCAGGTCCTGGACGCCCTGTGTGGGGAGGGCCGCCTTGAGGTCGGCGACCTGGGCGCTCAGGTCGGGGCCGGACGTGAGGTCGAAGGAGGACGCGGTCGCCGGATCGCCGGGCGCCGCCTGGGCGGGGGAGCCGAGCACGGGCACCACGAGGGCCGCCGCGGCCAGCGCGGATATCCAACCGGCGTGCCGACGGCGGGTGTTATGGGGGGACATGTCTTTTCTTCTGCCTTCTCTGCGGGGAGAAAGCGAAGAGCATACGTCGGGCGGGTCAGCAGGGTGCCGAAGGGCCGCTCTGCCGGGTCAGGTTGTCGTTGGACATCCAGCCCTCGACCTTAGAGCCGGGCACGCGGACGTAAGTCCACTTGTTGCCGTGCGCGTTGACGACGAAACACTGGTACACGAGCTTCGTGCCCTTCTTGGCGAGCGACACGGCGGGGCAGTTCTGGTAAGGCCCGGTCACGATGTGGAAGTCGCCGCTCATGTAGCCGAAGCTGCCGGGGGCCGGATCGCGGTGGCTCCATCCCGTACAACTCGTCGACACGGTGGTCGGTTTGGCCGCCGGGCTCACCGAAGCCTTCGGAGGCGTACCCGTCTTCGCCGTCGCGCCGGGCTTCGCGGTGGGGCCGCCGGCCGGCTTGCCGGGGGTGGCGGGAGCCGGGGAGGCGCCCGGCGCGCCCGCGCCGGAGGCGGCCGTGCCGGAGTGGGCGGCACGCGGTCCGGGCCCGCCGCCCTTCCCGTGCGTCACGGCGTACGCGATGCCGCCCCCGGCGAGTACGACGGCGGAGGCCACCGCCACGACGGCGGTACGGCCGCGGCGCCGAGGCCGTACCGCATCCGGACCGCCGCCGTGCTGCGGCGCGACCGTGGGCCGGGTGCCGGCGGGAGGCCCGAAGGACCCCGGCGGCGGCACGGGAGACGGAAGAACCGGAGCCGGGGGAACGGGAGCCGTCGGCACGGGAGTCGGGGGCATGGGAGCCGCGAAAACCGGGGCCTCAAGCGCAGCGGTGTGCGCGCCGGCCGGGATGCCCGCCGCCACCCGTTCCAGCATCGCGCGCGCCTGCTCGGCGGTGGGCCGGTCCTCCGGCCGCTTCGCCATCAGGGCCTGCAGGACCGGGGTGAGCGGCCCGGCCCGGTGCGGCGGGGGCAGCGGGTCGGAGACGATCGCGGACAGGGTGGACCAGACCGAGGTGCGCCGGAAGGGCGAGGTTCCCTCGACGGCCGCGTACAGGGTCATGCCGAGCGCCCAGATGTCGGAGGCCGGTCCGGGTTCGCGGCCCTGGGCGCGCTCCGGCGGCAGGTAGTCCAGGGAGCCGACGATCTCGCCCGCGCGGGTCAGCTTGGTCTGGGCCTCCTCTTCGGCGGTTTCCACCGAGGCTATGCCGAAGTCGGTGAGGACCACCCGGCCCCCGTCCTGCTCCAGGAGCACGTTCCCCGGTTTGACGTCCCGGTGCAGCACGCCCACCCGGTGGGCCGCGTCCAGGGCGTCCATCAGCTTCGCGCCGATCGCCGCCGCCTCCCGCGGATCCAGCGGCCCGCGCCGGGCGAGCAGGTCGTCGAGGGAGGGCCCCTCGACGAGCTCCATGACGATGACGGGCCGGCCCTGTTCCTCGGTCACGTCGTGCACCGTGACCACTCCGGCGTGCCGGATGCGCGCCGCAGCCTGTGCCTCGCGCTGCATCCGGGCGCGCAGGTCGGCGAGTTCGGGCGCGGACGCGTCCGTGTAGGAGCGCAGGAGTTTGACGGCGACCTCGCGGCCCAGCAGCTCGTCCACGGCCCGGCCGACGACACCCATGCCGCCCCGGCCGAGCACCGCGGTCACCCGGTAGCGCCCCCCGAGCACCCTGCCGACCAGTTCCCCGTCATGCTCTCCCTCCGGCACCGCACGCCCCGTTCCCTCGTCCGACAGCACTTGATCATTCGGCGGCCACCAGGGTAGAGGGCCGTGTCCGGATGTGACAGAACACCGTCATTGCAGCCAGGGGGGACGGCTGTGACGATGGGTGCATGTCCACGATCCGCCGCGTCGTCATCGCGGTCTTCCCCGATGTCGACCTCCTCGATGTCACCGGCCCGGCCGAGGTGTTCGCGCTGGCCAACCGGGAGACCGGCGGCCGGGCGGGCTACCGGGTGCAGCTCGCGGCCCCGGCGCCCGGGGTGGTGGCCACCTCGGCGGGGGTGCGGCTGGTCGCCGACCTGTCGTTCGCCGAGGTGGACGGCGTACTGGACACGCTCCTCGTGCCCGGTGCGGTGGACCTGCGCCCCGGCGGCCCGGTCGCCCGGATCGACGCCGAGGTGGTGGCGTGGCTGAAGACGGCCGCGCCACTGGCCCGCCGGGTGGCGTCGGTGTGCGTGGGCGCCCACCTGCTGGCCGCGGCCGGTCTGCTGGACGGCAGGACGGCCACCACCCACTGGTCGACTGCCGCCCAGTTGGCGGCCGACCACCCGGCGGTGACGGTGGATCCCGATCCGATCTTCGTCCGCTCCGGGAACATCTGGACCGGGGCGGGGATCAGCGCGTGCATGGACCTCGCGCTGGCGCTGGTCGCCGAAGACCTGGGGGAGGAGGTGGCCCTGGCGGTGGCCCGGCAGCTGGTGATGTACCTCAAGCGGCAGGGCGGCCAGAGCCAGTTCTCGGTGCCGCTCAGCCAACCCGCCGCCTCCCGCCGGGACATAGACGAGCTGCGGATGTTCATCGCCGACCACCTGGACGACGACCTGTCCGCGGCGGCCCTCGCGGCGCGGATGTGCCTGAGCGAACGGCACTTCGCCCGGGTGTTCCGCCAGGAGACCGGCACCACCCCCGCCGCCTACGTCGAGGCCGCCCGGGTGGAGGCGGCCCGCCGTCTGCTCGAACACACCGACCAGCCGCTGGACGAGGTCGCCGCGGCGTGCGGACTCGGCTCGGTGGAAACCCTCCACCGGGCGCTGCGCAAACAGATCGGCATCACCCCGGCGGCCTACCGCCGCCGCTTCCGCACCGCCGGCTGAGCCCTTCCGCCGTCCGTCCTCCCGTTTTCCCCCACCTTCCCGGTTCCCTCACCTCTCTCACCTCCCTCACTTCCCTCAGCAAGGAGTGCTTCGCCATGCCCGTTTCCACCCCCCTGCGCGACGTGATCGGCCTCGACAGCCGGCCGCCCCGCCTCGCCGGGACCACCCTCGTCCTGATCGACTTCCAGAACACCTACCGCACCGGCGTGATGGCCCTCGAAGGCGCCGAAGAGGCCCTCGCGGCCGGAGCCCGGCTGCTGACCGCCGCCCGCGCCGCGGGCATCGCGGTCGTCCACGTGGCCGACGCGGGCTACGACACCGACTCCGAACTCGGCGCGATCAGCCCCGAAGTCGCCCCCGCCGAAGGCGAACCGGTCGTCCTCAAGAGCGTCCCCGACGCCTTCCACGGAACGGACCTGGAGAAGATCCTCCGCGAACTGGGGGCCGGTCAGGACCTGGTGCTGGCCGGGTTCATGACCCACATGTGCGTCGCCTTCACCGCCCAGGGCGCCTTCAACCGCGGCTACCGCCCCACCGTCGTCGCCGAGGCCACCGCCACCCGGTCCCTGGCCGCCCCCGACGGCACCGCCCTGCCCGCCGCCACCCTCCAGACCGCGGCCCTGGTCACCATCGGCGACGTGTTCGGCGTCGTCGTGCCCACCGTCGAGGACCTCATCGGCCGGCCGCACGCCCCTGTCCCGGCGGGGTGAGCTCCGTGCTCAGCCAGCCCAGCGCGTCCGGGTACATCCCGCTCCAGGTCTGGAAGTTGTGCCCGCCCGCCGGACGGACGAGGGTCTTGACGCGGACCCCGCTGCCCGCCGCGGCCCTGGCGAAGTCCGCCAGCTGCCGCGGCGGGCTGTCCTTGTCCTGGGCGGAGGTGGCCAGGAACAGGCCGACGTCCGCCTTCTTCGCGTGCTCGACCAGCCACATCGGACTGTTGCGCTCGCGCAGCGCCGGGTCGGACAGCACCTCCGGGTCCCCCGTCAGCGGATCCGGGTCCAGGGCCGCTCCCGCCCGGAAGGCCTTCGGGTACTGGAGCGGCAGCTTGGCCGCGCAGAACGCCCCGGTCGAGACGCCCATCAGGCCCCAGCCGCCCGGGGCGGGCAGCGTACGGAACCTCCGCGCGACCAGCTCGGGCACGTCCTTCGCCAGCCAGTCGGCGATCCTGCGGTCCGGGGTGTTGCTGCAGTCCGTGTTCACCCCGCCCGGGTAGATCTCCGGGATCACCAGGATGAACGGGTGCGCCACGCCCAGGTCCACCAGTTCGTTCAGCGCGCCCGGCATCCTCCCGAGGTCGATCCAGGTGCGGGGCGTGCCCGGGTACCCGTGCAGCAGCATCAGCACCGGGAAACGGGTGCGGTCCGCGCCCGGCGCGTCGTACTGCGGCGGAGTCCACACGGTGACCTGCCCGGCCAGCTTCGAGTGCGAGCCCCGGAAGTAGGTGGTCCGCGTGCCCTCGCCGCCCGGCGTGAACCTGGCCAGGGCGGCCGGCGGGCCGGTCATCGAACCGGGATCCTGCCCGGCGCCGGTGCCCAGCAGGTCGTCCCAGGAGGAGTAGAGCCCGTAGCTGCCGTTGATCCAGGTGGCCACCACGCAGATGGCGGTCAGCTGGCACAGCCCGATCATCACCAGCCGGGCGGGCCAGCGCACCCATCCCGGTCCGGGGATCCGGTTCCACAGGAGCAGTGCGGCGAGCACGGCCAGGACCGTCAGGCCGACCAGCGCGACGAGGAACGGGGTGCTGGTCAGCTCCACGGCCCGGGCCCCCCGCCGCCGTAGGAGGTGCGCAGGGCGCCGACGTCCACCTCCACCGCGTGCCACCCGGTCGCCCCGTCGGGCACGGTCCCCGTGCGCACCCCCGTCTGGACGGCGCCCGTGCCGTCCGTCGCCCGGACCTCCAGGGTGTGCCGGCCCGGCGTCGCCTCCCACGGCCACACCCACTGGCGCCAGGTGTCGATGCCGTCCGCCGCCCCGAGCCGCGCCTCCTGCCAGGCGCCGCCGTCCACCCGCACCTCCACCCGCTGGATCCCGCGGTGCTGCGCCCACGCGACCCCGCCCACCGCCACCCGGCCGGCGTCGAGCCGGGAGCCCGGCCGCGGGGTGTCGATCCGGGACTGCGTCTTGACCGGGGCCTGCTGCGCCCAGGACCGGCGCACCCAGTAGGCGTCGTACGCGGCGAAGGTGGTCAGCCGCAGCTCGGTCAGCCACTTGCAGGCCGAGACGTATCCGTACAGCCCCGGTACGACCATCCGCACCGGGAACCCGTGGGCGAACGGCAGCGGCCGGCCGTTCATCCCGACGGCCAGCAGCGCCGCCCGGCCGTCCATCACCGCTTCGACGGGGGTGCCGATGGTCATGCCGTCCACCGAGCGGGCCACCAGCTGGTCCGCCGGGCCGCCCTGGGACGGCGGCCGTACGCCCGCCTCGCGGAGCAGGTCGCCCAGGCGGACGCCGAGCCAGCGGGCGTTGCCCGCGTACGGCCCCCCGACCTCGTTGGAGACGCAGCAGAGGGTGATGTCGTGCTCGACGACCGGGCGGGCCAGCAGCTCCTGCAGCCCGAGCGTGAGGGGCCGGGTGACCCCGTCGCCGTGGATGGTCAGACGCCAGTCGTCCGCGTCCACGCGCGGTACGACCAGGGCGGTGTCCACGCGGTAGAAGTCCGGGTTGGGCGTGATGAAGGGGGAGATCCCGGGGACGTGCAGGTCCGCACCGGCCGGGACCGGCGGCGCCGGCACCGTGGGCCGGGGCAGGACGAAGTCGGCCCGGGAGGCCGTCGCCCCCGACGAGCCGTACGCGCCCAGCCGCCGGCCGGCGTATCCGACCCCGGCCGAGAGCACCACGACCGCCGCGGCGATCCGGCCGAATCCGCGCCGGTCCAGCGCCCAGGTCCCGGCGGGCGGTGTCCCGGCCGGCCGGGGCCGGGTCGCCGCGGTCACCAGCAGGTACAGCACGGCGGCCGAGGCCAGTGCACCCACCAGCGAGGGCAGCGCGTCCTTCCAGGAGGACTCCGGACGGCTGAGGGCGGCCACGGCACCCAGCACGCCGATACCGCCGGCGACCGCGATCCCGGCGGGCAGGCTCCGCAGGGCGAGCATCCCCGTCCCGGCCGCCACCGCCACCAGGACCACGACGATGCCGATGCCCAGCACGGCCTTGTCGGCGGTGCCGAACAGCCGGATCGCCCACTCCCGCAGACCCACGGGCGTGAGGTCGACCAGTGCTCCGCCGACGGCGGTGACCGGGGCGGCCTCGGGCCGGACCGCCGCCGCGGCCAGCTCGGCCGCGGCCAGCCCCGCGACGGCCGCCACCACGCCCGTGACGGCCCCGAGCAGGGGCTGCCGGCCCGGTCTAGGGCCCGTCGCCGGGCGGTTCGTTCCGTTCATCCGGTCCATCCGGTGTCGTCGCCTCCCGAAGGGCTTCCGAAGCCTGCTGCCAGGTGCCCGCCTCCCGGCGCTTGCGCAGCTCCACCACCCCGTGGGGCCACGGGCAGTGGCCTAATCGGCCGGGGGCGGGCGGCTCCGGAGCCGCCGGCTGCTGTGCGGTCTCGGTCATGCTCCTGATGATTTCCGGGGCCGTCCCGGGCGGCGGAGAGCCGGCCCTCCTGTACCCCGGACGGGTAGCGGGATTCCCCCGGGAGAGTGGTCAGTTCGATACCGGTGCGGCCGCCGCCGCGGGCAGTGCCGCGGCGATCCCGGCCGCCAGCCGGTACGGGTCCCCGCTCGGCCGGGCCGGGTGCCGGGTGGTGCGCCGGGCCCACTCCTCCTCGTACGCGTGCCAGTCGATCTCCCGGGGCGCGGCCCCGCGCACCAGCGCCTCCTCCAGAGAGCCGAAGTAGAGCTTCCACCGCCCGGCGTACAACTCCGAGACGAGACCGTTCCATTCGCGGTTCGCGTAGTCGTGGAGGAATCCGCCCTCGCTCGTCCCGCGCAGGCCCCACACGCTGAGGATCGAGCGCGCGTCGTACTCGTACCGGTCGCGCTCGGCCTCGTCGGCGCCCCAGGACCGGGCCTTGCCGAGCCAGTCGCCGAGCAGGAAGTTCGGATCGGAGCCGATGACCGCGTCCAGCTTCCGCTCGCCGTCCGCCCACTGGGCGGTCAGCTCGCGGAACCGGGCCAGGTCCTTGGCCTCGTAGGCCGCCTTGATCTTCGGCAGCAGCACCCGCGAGTGGTTGGCGAGGGCCTGCCGGGCCGTGTCCACCAGGTCGTACCGGTAGGCGCTGGAGCCGCGCAGCGCCGGATCCACCCTGAGCAGGTGGTCCAGGGCCCTGCGGACCGAATCGGCCGGATAGCGCATCGACTTGGGACTCCAGTACGCCGCCCCCGCAGCGCTCAGCGACGGCCGGGCCGTGAACAGGCTGTCCTGCGACTCCGACCACAGGCCGGACGAGGTGCTGTACGGGCCCTTGCGCAGCTCCTCCCAGGCCGCGGCCGCCTCCGCGTCGGGCCGGCCGTAGCGCCGGGCCGCGAACCCGGCGAACCAGCGGCGCTGGTCGACCGGCCCCGGCTCCCAGGCCAGGTCGGTGAAGAGGTCGAAGGCCGCCGGGTTGGTGCCGGTGGCCTCGGGCAGGTAGGCGATCCCGGCGAGCGCACTGCCGCCCTTCGCCCGCCAGGCGGTGAACCGGTCGATCCACACGGAGGTGTTGGCGCCGATCGTGGTGTGCCCGCCGAAGTTGTAGATGGAGCCCATCGCGTACGGCACGCCGCCCCAGCGGGTCTCGCGGTCCAGCCGGTTGTACCGGTCGGACAGCCCGTCCAGGATCAGCAGCTTTGAGGTGTCCACCCCGGCGAGCAGCTCCGCGGTCGGGTCGTCCTGCCACCCCAGCACCGCCCACAGGGCGCCCGGATGGGCGGCGTGCAGGGCCCGCTGGATGGCACCCGCCGCCGCCTTCACGTCCACGTCCCCGGTCCGGCCGCCCTCGTGGAGGGGGCTCATCCGGTACATCGTGCTGTCCCCGAAGACCGCGCGCTGCGCCGAGTAGTACGCGGCCGCCAGCTTCCCGAAGGCGGGCGAGGACGGGTCCAGCCAGTCGGGGCGGTCGAAGCCCGCCCAGTCGCCCTGCGCCACCGTGACCGCGCCCGGGTTGCGGGCCGCGAACTCCGGCGGGACGGTGCCGAAGTAGCCGGGCAGCACCGGGGTCATGCCGAGCGACCGGAGCTGCTCGGCGAGCCGGCCGCCCAGCTCGGCGCGCTCCCGCAGCAGGTGGTCGGAGACCGGCCCGCCGAAACCGCTGAGGTTCTGCAGCAGCCACCAGCTCTGGTGGCCGGGCCCGGGGATCCAGCGGCGCAGCTCCTCGGCGGAGTAGCCGAATTCCTGGAGCGCCCGGTAGTACGCGTACTCCGCACCGACCTGCACGAACACCTCGTTGACCCCGTGCAGGGCGAGCAGGTCGATCTGCCGCCGGTGCTCCTCGAAGGTGCGGTAGGGGCCCGAGTACCCGTCGTCGGTGTCGTTGAGCGCGTACCGGTGCGGCACCAGCGCGCTGCGGGTGACCGGCGCGGGGACGGCCGGCAGCTCGGCGGGCAGCATGCCGATGCTGTCGCCGGGCCAGCCGATGTCGGCCCCCGCGACGTGCTGGAGGTACCAGCCGACCCCGGTGAGCAGGGCGGCTCCGGTGCGGCCCCGCACCGTGACGGCGCCCGCGGTGCCGGAGACCGTGAAGGTGTCGGCCGCCGCGCCCGCGTCGGCCACGAGCGTGAACTGCGCGGCGTGGCGCGGCAGCAGCCGCTCCAGGGAGGCCCGCGCGGCCGCGGCGGCGTCGACGGCCCGCGCCCCCGGCTCCCCTGGCCGCGCGTCCGCCCGTACGGCGTCCTGTACGCCGGCACGTACCGGGGCGCCCGGCCCCGGAGCGGTGGCCCCGGGCGCGGGGGCCGCGCAGAGCAGGGCCAGCAGCGCGGCCGGGAGGGCGGCGAGGGCGACCGGCCGGGGGCCGGGCAGGCGGCGGCGCCCGCTTCGGGGCATGGGGTTCCTCATCTCGGATCGGGTCAGACCGGCAGGGACCAGGCCTGGTCGACCCGGTGGTCGCCGCAGGGGGAAAGGCGCAGCCGCTCGGCCGGGGCGTCCGGCGTCGCCGCCGGGGCCGGGGCCGTCAGGCACATCCCGCTCGCCTCGTCCACGAGGGTCCCGTCGCGGCGGTGCGTCCAGCTCTGGCCGGTCGGCTGCTGGGCCTGCGGGGGAGCGCAGTCGACCAGCTCCACCAGGCCGCCCGCGCCCGCGGACAGGCATTCGTCGGCGAGCCGCACGTTCCCGTCCTCGCCGAGGAACCACCGCTGGTCGGGGGCTCCGGTGCAGGAGGCCAGCACGACCGCGCCGACGCCCGTGGTGTTCGCCCCGTCGGCGCACTTGGCGCCGTCACCGACGATCTGCCCGGTGGGGACGGCCTCGGCGCAGTGGTCGTGCGGGGTGAGCCGCCACACCGCGGTGTCGTGTCCGGCCAGCTTCCCGGTCAACGTGTCGGAGACCTCGCGGCGTTCGCCGCTCCACAGGTCCTGCGCGTCGGCCGAACACGCGGGCAGCCCGATCTCGTCGAGCGGCACGCTGATGTTCCGGGTGGCCGCCGAGCGGTTGAGGACGGCAACCGCCCGGTCGCCGTTCGCGAGGGGCCGGACCAGGATCTCGAAGGTGGAGTTGGAGGAGACCACGGCGCCCTGACGGCCCATCGGGTCCTGGTCCAGCGCGATCATCCGGGTGTTGCCCAGGGCGGCGAGGCCCTCGGGAGTCAGCCGGGAGACGTCTGAGGACAGGATGAACGGGGCCGCCATCATGGCCCACAGCGCGACCTGGCTGCGGCTCTCGGCCGCGGTGAGGCCGGGGGCGCCGGCGATCAGGAAGTCGGGGTCGTTCCAGTTGCCGGGGCCCGCGTACCGTCCCAGCCAGCGGTTGTAGCCGTAGTTGCCCATCACCGAGCTCCACCGGGAGGTGGCGGGCGCGGCCGCGTTGTAGACCTTGATGTCCCGGCCCTCGCGCCACAGCTGGCCGGTCTCGCCGACCCAGCCGAGCACCTTGTGCCAGTCGGACCCGCCCCATTCGCCCTGCTGGAAGTAGGCGGGTGCGGAGGCGGAGAGGACCATGTCCCGGCCGCTGGCGCGCAGGGCCTTGGCGACCGCGTTGTAGGCGTCCCGGTAGGCCTGCTCCTTGGTCCTGCCCTCCGGCACCCAGAGGTTGCAGCCGTCCATCTTCACGTAGTCGACGTTCCAGGAGGCGAACTGCCGGGCGTCCTGGGCGTAATGGTCCGCGCCGCCGCCCGCGGGGGCACCGCTGCCCGGGTACTTCTCGCAGGTCAGAGAGCCGGCGTCCTGGTAGATGCCGAACTTCAGGCCCTTGGCGTGCAGGTGTTCGCCGAGCCAGGCCATGCCGTGCGGGAACTTCTGCGCGTCGACGACCAGGGCGCCGTTCGCATCACGGCTCTTGGTCATCCAGCAGTCGTCGACGGTCACCGTGTCGTAGCCCTTGGCGGCGAGCCCGGAGGTCACCAGTGCCTCGGCGTTCGCGACGACCCTGGCCTCGTCGATGTCGCACATGTAGTGCGCCCAGTTGTTCCAGCCCATGGGAGGGGTGAGCGCGAGCGGGGTGTCCGAGGTCGCGTTCGGCTCGGCCACCGCGGCCGACGAGGGGGCGGGCGGGAGCGCGAGGGCGAACAGGGCGGCCGCGGTCAGACAGGGGAGCGTCGCACGCAGGCGAGGCGGCACGGAGTCTCCTTGACGTGGGGGCAGTCGTGCGCCCAGTGCAGCGAGGCGACTACCCGCTGTCAACGCAAGTCGCTGATTGCGGCCCGATGACCAGCAATATGGCCGTAAACGCTGTCACACGAAGGAGGTGGCGCAGGCAGGTTTCGCCGCCCTGGAGCGGCGCGGGATGCAGCGGCTGGTACGGCTGCTGATGCACCGGCCGATACCGGCTGATACATCGGCTGATACGGCGTACGATACGCTGTATCTCATGCCGAGAAGATCAGCCGCCCTGGACCGCGCGACACCCGAGGCCATCGCCGTCGCCGCCCTGCGGATCATCGACGAACAAGGGCCGGAACACCTCAGCTTCCGCGCCCTCGCCGAGCAGCTCGAGGTCTCCCACGCCACCGTCCAGCGCCGCTGCACCGACCTGGCCGGACTCCTCGACCTCTGCACCGAGCACCTCGCCGGGCAGATCCCGGAGGTACCCGCCGGCACGGACTGGGCCGCGGCCGCAGAGCAGCGCTTCGGCGCGCTCTACCGGCTGCTCGTCGCCCACCCCGGGCTCCTCGTGCTGCGCGGCGGCCGCCCCTGGCTCGGCCGCCGGCTGCTGGCCCGGCTCGTCGAACCGGCGCTCGCCGACAGCGTGGCCGCAGGGATGGGCCCCGCCGAGGCGATGACCGTCTACCGCCGCATGTACCTGCTCACCCTCGGCAGCGCCGCCTTCGTGGACCACCGCGACCCGGCCGCCGCCACCGCCGCCTCGCGGGCCGCCCTGGCCGCGCTCGACCCGGCCGAATTCCCGGTGCTCACGGGCTCGGTGGCCGACGTACTGCCCCCGCTCACCGACCACGAGGTGTACTACGGCGCCCTGCGCCAGCTGATCGAAGCCGCCCGGCCCGACCGGCCCACCGTCTGATGGGGAGACCGACCATGGAACCGACGCAGCAGCTCGACTACGCCGCCGTACGCGCCGCCACGGGCCGCATCGCGGACGCGATCCGGCCCGTCGCGGTGGCCCCCGCCGCCGACGGGGTCTGGTACGCGCTGGAGTACCTCCAGCACACCGGATCCTTCAAGGCCCGCGGCGCCCGCAACTTCCTCGCCGCGCACGCCGCGGCCGGCACCCTCCCGGCCGCGGGCGTCACCATCGCCTCCGGCGGCAACGCCGGCCTCGCCTGCGCCTGGGCGGCCCGCGCGCAGGGCGTGCCCGCGACCGTGTTCCTGCCGGGCAACGCCCCGCGGGTGAAGGTGGACCGGCTGCGCGGGTACGGGGCGGACGTACGGCTCGTCGGCGACCGGTACGCCGAGGCCCTCGCCGCCTGCCAGGAGTTCGCGGCCGTCAGCGGGTCGCTGAGCAGCCACGCCTACGACAACCCGCTGATCGCGGCCGGCGCGGGGACCCTGCTCGACGAGATCCGGGCCGCCGTGCCCGGGCTGGACACCGTGGTCGTCGCGGTCGGCGGCGGCGGGCTGTTCGCCGGGGTGGCCACCGCCGCCCGCGAGCACGGCGTACGGGTGCTCGCGGCCGAGCCGGAGAACTGCCGCGCCCTGAACGCGGCGCTGGAGGCGGGCCGCCCCGTGGACGTGGCCGTGGACTCCGTCGCCGCGGACTCCCTCGGGGCGACCCGGGTCTCGGCCGCCGCGCTGGATGTCGCGCGCGGGGAGCACGTACGGTCCCTGCTCGTCCCCGACACGGCCATCACCGAAGCCCGGCGCGCCCTGTGGGAGGAGCACCGGATCGTGGTCGAGGCCGGCGCGGCCACCGCCCTCGCGGCCCTGCGCACCAGCGCCGAACCGCCCGGGAAGCAGGTCGCCGTCATCCTCTGCGGCGCCAACACGGACCCCGGCGACCTGGTGATGTCCGGGGCCTCCCCGGAGTGACTAGGCCACGAGCCGGAGCTGCGCGAGGGGCATGGCGATGCGGGCGGCCGCGCGGGCGGGGAGCCGGGCGGCCTCCACGTCGATCCAGGCCAGTACGAGGCTCTGCTCGGTGCGCTCGCACAGCGAGAGGTGGAACAGCAGGTGCCGCCAGGCGCGGGCGGTACGCTTCGCCGTCGCCGCGGGAGCCGTCGCCTCGGTGAAGGCGGCCCTGGCCAGGGCCGCCCAGCCGGGGCCGGGGGCGATGCCCGCCTCGCGGACCAGGGTGGCGAGGTTGCACGTGGTGAGGATGCGGGCCTGTTCCATGACGGCCTGATCCGTGGTCAGGGCCGGGCGCGGCCGCCAGTGCGAGGGCTGCGGCACGAGCACGGGACGGCCGGCGCGCTCGGCGCACAGGCGGCCGAAGCCCTCCCGGTCGTCCGCCTCGGCCGTGTCCCGCAGCGCGGCGAAGTCGACGCCGTAGTAGCGCTCGTACACGGTGCCGCGCAGCAGCTCGGCCGCGTGCCGGGCCGCGTCCAGCAGGCGTGGCGAGGCCGCCCCGCTGAAGTCGTTCGCGAAGGGTTCCGTGAGGAGCGGCGTGGGCAGCTCCGCCCGGTCCGCGACCCCGGACAGCGTGTACACGAGGAGGACGGGCAGTCCCGTTCCGGGGAAGGCCGCCAGCGAGGTCTCGGTCAGCCAGGTGAGGGCGGCGCGGGCCCGTGCCGCCGGCCCGTCCCGGTGCCACCGCTCGACCGCACGGACCCAGGGCAGTTCGGACGCCGGCGCGTGGTACGCGTGGCTCCAGTGGCTCCTGTACCGGGAGCGCGACGCCCGGTGCACGGCCCCGATCAGGGTGCGCAGCGGGGCGTCGGCGTAGCCCCGGGCGTCGTACGTCGCGATCAGCCGGGGCGCCAGCTCGGCCAGCACCTCGGCGGAGGGGATCGTCCCGCGTTCCAGCAGGACCTCGACGGGTGCGTCGAGGACCCCCGCGGCGATCTCCCGTACCGAGGGCGGGATCACCGTCCCGGCCGGCAGGCCGCTCTCCCGGGACTCCTCGGCGGTCACCGGGCCGACGAGCGCCGCGACCGCGTCCTCCGGCAGCCCCCGGTCCACGGGGTGCGCGGAGAGCCGGCGGCGCACCAGCGCGGCCAGTTCGTGGTGCCCCGGCCGCTCGAGGTACGGCGGGCGCGCCTTCTCCCGCTTCGCGGTCATCGAGTCGACGGCGTGCCGCAGCAGCCCGGCCGCCCGGGGCGAGGGCGCCCGCCCCGCGACGGCCTCTTCCAGCGCGCCGCGCAGGACCGCGGCGTTCGACTTGGGGTCCAGGTGCCCGGTGCAGCGGGTGTGCGCGGCCGCGAGGGACCGGTACCGCTCCAGCAGTAGGGCACCGTCGGCGGTCCACTGCGGGCCGTGGGCGTCCTCGCGCCGCCAGTGGGCGAGCAGCTCGTCCTCGTACGGCCGCCACACGGTCAGCGCCTCGCGCTGCGCCTCGACGGCCGCGTCGGGCCCCCGGCGCTCCAGCAGGGCGGCGGCCTCGCCGACGGTACGGCGGTGCACGAGCTCCGGCCCGGGGGAGGGGAGCCCCGCGGGCCGAGGGGCGAACCGCACCTCGTGGGCGTGGGGCCGCAGCTCCTCGACGAGTCCGGCCGCAGCGTCGGCCTCCCCGGCACGCAGCAGCCAGGCCACGACGAGCAGCGCGGCCTCCTCGGGCGCGCGCACCTCGTAGCGCCCGCTGTCCAGCAACGAGCGCAGCCGCGCGAGGCCTTCGTCCGTGAGGCAGTGGGCGAAGACCTCGGCGGGGGGCAGGTCCACGAGGGGATCGGTGGTGTCCATGGCCGGCGTGGCAGGTTCTGCCCCTGCGCCCTCCGACTGTGCAGGTCGGTGCTCTGGCTGCTGAGCTACACGCCGTCCCGTGATCCTAATGCCGCGATGCCGCTCCGGCCGGTGTGATCCTCGGCATTCGCGGGCACGGTCCGACCGCGGCTGTGTAACGTCACGACGGGGACAGGGCACGGGGGCCGGGGAGGTCGCGATGGCATTACGCGTGGTGTTCGTGCACGGTATCGGCGGCCCCCGCGAGCCCGCCGGGGAACTCGGCCGGTGGTCCGAGGCCCTGGCCGCCGGAATGCACGCTGCCGGCCACGCCGACCAGGCGGCGCGCCTGACGGCGGGGAGTTCGGTCGGCAAGGCATTCGCCTACTACGGGGACCTCTTCGCCGCGCCCCGGGCCCAGGGCGAAGGGGTGTGGAGTCCCGGCGAGGAAGAGGCCGCCGTCCTGGCCCGGCTGCTCGACGACGTCGTGGAGTCACTGGTCGCGGAGAACGCAGAGGAGACCGATCCTGGGCGCAGGCGCGCCGAGCGGCAGGTCCTGGACCATGCCCGGGCCCTGACGGAGCGCCGGACCCAGTCGCAGGGCAGCGGCGAAATCCTGCGCAAGGCCCTGGACGTCGCCACCACGCTGCTGGAACTGCGGCCGTGGCGCTCCGTCGGGACGTGGGTGGCTCCCAAGCTGATGGTGCGCGAACTGGCCCAAGTGGCCCGCTACCTCTCCCGCGGAGAACAGGGGGCGGCGGGCGGGAGCCTGGACGAACGGATCAGAGCCAGGGTGCTCGAAGCACTCGGGGACGGCCCGAGCGTGGTCGTCGCCCACTCCCTCGGAACGGTCGTGGCCATGGAAGCGCTCCACGAGTACGCGGGTGACGTGCCCCTGTTCGTCACGCTCGGCTCGCCGCTCTCGATGCGCGCGGCCGTCTGGCCCCGGCTGCGGCCCCGCCCGCCGGCCGCGCCGGCCTGCGTGCGGAGCTGGCTGAACTTCTGGGACCGCGACGACCTGATCGCCGTACGGCCCCGGCTGGAACGGGACGTGGCGCCCAACGCGAGGGGAGTGGTCCCGCTCAGCAGCCGTGTGGACTCCGACGGCATCTGGGTCCATCCGGTGCTGAAGTACCTCGCCCAGCCGGGGGTCGCGGGGCCCGTCGCCGCGGTCCTGCGCGCCGATGCGGCGGCGGCCCCGTGACGGCCGGTCCGAACCCCCGCAGACACGCGCTGGTCATCGCTCCGCAGTGCCGGTCGATGCCCCGGCTGGAATCCCTGGAACCGGCCGCGCTCGACCTCGACAAGGTGCTCAGGGACGGCGCGCTGGGCGGCTGCGCCGCGGGCCTGCCCGGCGGGGAGTCGCTGTTCGCCGGGGAGGGCCTGACCAGCGGCCAGATCCTGGACCTGGTGGAGCGGGCGGTCGAGCACGCCGCCGACCACAATGCGGTGCTCGTCCTGGCCGTGCTCGGACACGGGTTCGCGGTCGGCAGCACCGGCACCCTCCGCCTCATGGCGGACGACTCGGAAGAGGAGGTGCGCCGCAAAGCCCTGGACGTGAGTGCGCTGCTCGCCATGGCGGCCGACCACCACGGCGTGGGCGGACTGATCGGCATCATCGACACCTGCCATGCGGCCGGAGCGATACCGGCCGCGTCCGAGATCACCAGGGGCAGCCGCAACGGCCGTACCCGGCTGTCGCTGCTCATGGCGTCCTCCAGCAGCCAGCTCGCCTACGACCTGACCCTGTCCCGCGAACTCACCTCACTGCTGCGCCGCGGCGTCCCCGTCGACGAAGAGGCCCTGTCGGTGACCCGCGTCGCCCAGGAGCTACGCAGGTACGTGAAGGGCCAGGACGTCACCTTCGCGCACCACGACGGCGACCCCCTGGCCGACGAACCGCTCTGGCTCGCCCGCAACGCCCGCCACCGCGGCTCCTCGCCGGGTGTCCTCAGCGGGCCGCTGGCCGCCGAGGAACTCGCCGCCGCGCTGGGCGGACTGCGTCCGCCGGTGGCCGTTCCGAGAGTGCGCGACACGGCGGCCGTACGTGCTCTGGTACGCCACTTGGAAGACCTCGGGGCGGACCGGTCGGACGGTGCCTGGGAACGGGCATGGGAAGCGGCCGACCATCTGCACGTGGCGGTCCGCACGGTGGAGTTCCTGCGGGAGTGGATCGGCTCGGAACTGACGACCCCGCGGATCCGCCGCGCGCTCTGCTCCCTGCTCGCGAGCGAGCGGCGGTCGTCCCGCGGCACCCCGGCGTCGTGCGGCACGGACGTGGAAGTCCTCGACTACCTCGCCTTCGACCACCCCGTCGCGCACGACGACTGCCGGCCGTGGGTCACCCGGTTCGTCCTGGTCCTCGCCCGCGCGGCGGGCCGCAGTGACCAGGATCCCGCACTGGTCCGGTGGGCGGAGGAGATCAAGGCCCGCCAGGAACTCAACGACGCCGTCGAGTACGCCCGGAGCAGGCACGACGGGCAGCGGCTGTCCCTGGTCGCGAGCCTCCACGCGTCGGTCGCGGGCGACTGGCCGCAGACACTGGAGACGTGGATGCTCCTGGACGGGGAGGTGTCCGGGCGCAACACCTTCAGCTGCCTTCCGCCGGCGGCGACCGGGTGTCCCGCGGACCGCGAGAGCGTGGAGGAGGCCCTCGAGGGTGCCGTGCTGTGGGCCCGTTCCGAGGCGGAGAAGCTGGAACTGCCCCTGACCCGGATCCACGTGGCGGTCCCCAGTGCCCTGCTCGCCACCTGGCGTCCCGAGGAATCCGGATCCGCCCTGCTGCTCGGAGTCCACCACGACGTCGTCATGCACTGGAGCGAACGCCTGGCGCCGTCCCTTCTGCTGAGGCTCACCGAGGCGGCGGTCAGCGCCCGCTGGACGGCGATCGAGCAGCACACCGCGGCGTCGGCACCGCTGGACTGGCTGTCGGAACAGGAGACCGCCGACCCCCGGGCCCTGGGCGCCCGCCTGGCCCGGGGCCAACTCAGGACGGGAGGCATGGGCCTGGTCCGCCGCCCGGCCGCCGACAAGGGGGGCCTCCTGGACCTGCTGCTCGCCTACACGCCGGTACTGGTCTGGCCGCAAAGCGCCACCGGATTCGGGCCCTCACTCCACGGTCAGCTCGACGACCACTGGCGCACCCTGCCCGACAGCCTCCTCGACAGCTACCGGTGCGAATGGAGCGGCGCCCCGGGCCAGGACATCGCCGTGCTCCGACTGGTCTGGGACGACCGGGACTGGCTGGCCTTTTGCAACCGGCTCAGGACATCGGACACCGGAACGGAGCCGGTATGAGCGGCGAGGGTCGCCGGTACGGTGCCGACCGCTGGATTCGCGATGCCTTGAGGCCCTTCCGGGACCAGTGGTACGACAGCGACCTGCGCAGATTCCACGCCCAGGTGCTCGTCGACAGGTCGCCGACCATGGCCGTGTGGCGCAAGGACATCGACATCCTCACCCGGGCTCTGAACGATCTCAGGGCGTTCCGCGTCCGGACCGGCGACCTGCCGGGGATCGGGGACGGGGAAGCCTGGTCCCCGCCCGGCCCCGTCCCCCCGTCCGAGGACCGGATGCTGATCCTCGTGTCGGACTGCGCCTCCCCGCAGTGGCGCAGACCGGTCTGGTGGCAGGAGCTGTACCCGCAGCTCCACCGCTCGTCCGCCGCGCTGATCAATCCGCTGCCACCGAAACTCTGGCGCCGCGTCGGCCTCGACCTGCCGGCCGTGCGCGTCGGACCACCCCGGAGCCGGTCGGCGGGCAACGCCGACCTTCCCTTCCGGCCGCCGCCGCTCCTCGACACCCTGCCCGGCGGTGGACCGGAGGCACCCTCCTGGCTCCCGCTGCCGGTGCTCACCCTGACCGGCCCCGCCCTGCGGCAATGGGCCGGGACGCTGACGTCACGGTCGTCCTACGAGGGGTGCGACGCACTGCTGGTGCCCGGTCCCGCCGCGTGGAGCCCGCCCCGGCCGCCCGGACCACCGCCCACAGCAGCCTCCCTGGCCGATTCGTACCTGCTGCTCGCATCGCCCCGGGCGGCCAGACTGGCCGTCCTGTGCGCGGCGTACGGACAACTCGACCTGGCGCAGCTCAGAGCGATGTCGTGGAGTTTCGAACCGGCCGCCACCCCGGCCGACCTCGCCGAGATCCTCGTCAGCGGACTCTTCGCCGTGGCCGGCGACGAGCCGACCACGCTGCGCTTCCGCAGCGGTGTCCGTGAGCACCTCCGGTCATCCCTCGGGGTGCGGGACGTGCGGCTGCTGCGCGAGCGCCTGCCGCACTACGCGGAGCGTCTGGCCGAGGGCAGGCGAACCGTCCGGCCCGCGCCCGGCCCGGCGGTGCCGCCGTCGGCTCCCCCCGCGGTGAAGCCGGTCGCGGCGCCCCCGCGCGTGGACAAGGGCCCCGGGCGCGTCCTCAGCGGGCGGGGGGAGCCCTATTTCTTCCTCAGCTACGCGCACACACCCAGGTTCGGGCCGGGGGGACCGGACCCGGACATGTGGGTGGAACGACTCTTCCGCGATCTCTGCGGTCATGTCATGGCGATGACGGATCTGCCCGCCGGCTATCCGGTCGGGTTCATGGACCGGGAGATGCGCAGCGGTGAGGGCTGGTCGGAACGGCACGCCGCGGCGCTCGGCGGCTGCCGGACCTTCGTCCCCCTGCTCTCGCCGCGCTACTTCGCCAGCGAGACGTGCGGGAAGGAGTGGTACGCCTTCGCCGACCGTGAGGTGCAGCACAGTGCGGTGACCGACCAGCCGGTGCAGGCCATCGTGCCCGCGTTGTGGGTGCCGGTGCCGCCGTACCAACTTCCGCTGCCCGTAGAACGGTTGCAGTTCGACCACAACGCCTTCGGCGGACGATACGCAACCGACGGACTGTACGGGCTGATCAAACTGCGCAGCTACGCGGAACACTACGAACGGGCCGTCTACGAGCTCGCCCGGCGCATCGTCCGGGTCGGCGAGAACGCGGCCCCCGCCCCGGCCCGTCCCGTGG
Source organism: Streptomyces sp. NPDC085524 (assembly GCF_044541755.1). Taxonomy (NCBI): domain Bacteria; kingdom Bacillati; phylum Actinomycetota; class Actinomycetes; order Kitasatosporales; family Streptomycetaceae; genus Streptomyces; species Streptomyces sp. NPDC085524. Next base: position 260,854 of record NZ_JBITTH010000001.1, on the reverse strand, counting down.
ACCACCGGAGCGTCCCCAGTGCCTTCGGCCCCGCCGGGAGTCCCGCCGCAGGCCCCTCCCGCACCCTCCAGGTCACGGTGGCGGCCGCTTCCCGGCGGGACCTGCCGAAGGGGCGCAGCCCCGAGTACTACGGGGACACCGCACTGGACTGGAACCCGTACCACCCGGTCTCCCGGCGGCCCATCGGGTACGTCGCCGAGGACCTGGCCAGAAACCTCAACTACCAGGTGGAGCTGCGGTCGTTCGACGACGAGATCGTCTTCCTCGACGCCAAACGGCCGCCGGACCGGCCGGAGATCCTCATCGTCGACCGGTGGGCGATGGAGGACGAACACCGGCGAAGGCGCCTGGCGGCCTTCGACCTGGAGAACCGTCCGTGGGTCAAGGTCGTGGTGCCGTGGAACCGGTACGACCACCAGAACCGGGCTAGGGAGGGCGAGCTGGTCCGGCGGATGGAAGAGAGTCTGCCGGTCCTGATGGGACAGGGCCGCGTCGCCTGCCGGGCGGCCGCGCAGGGGGTGGCCACCATGGAGAGCTTCGGCCAGGTGCTGCCGCAGGTCGTGGAGGCGGCAGCCCAGCAGTTCCTCAGGCACTCGAAGGTCCACCCGCACGCCGCCGGCACCTTTCCCGAGCGACCTCGGCTGGACGGCCCCATGGGCATGGGCGGGCTGCCCGACCCGCCGCTGCCGCCCTTCCCCGACGACGTGCGGGAGAATCCGGCCGACGACGACTGACCGACCACCCCTCCCCTGGAGCAGCCGTCATGCATGACGACCGCGGCATCATCGAACACCGCCTCCGCCGGGTCCTGGGCGAGCGCATCCGGCCCGCCGTCCATTCATCCCGCGTTCCGCTGACCGTCGAGCGCTGGGACGCCCCCGGCGAGCCCGTGCCCGTGGCCGAGGGGCTGGCGGCCGCGTACGGGCCCTGCGCGAGCGGCGACCCGTGGGGGCCGGCCTGGGGCACCACCTGGTTCAAGGTCACCGGCACCGTCCCCGCCGAGTGGGCCGGCCGCACCGTGGAGGCCGTGCTCGACCTCGGCTTCGACCGGATGATGCCCGGCTTCCAGTGCGAGGGCCTGGTCCACCGGGCCGACGGAAGCGAGGTCAAGGGGCTGAACCCCTTCAGCGACTGGGTGCGCGTCGCCGGTCGGGCGGCGGGCGGGGAGCGGATCGAGTGGTACGTGGAGGGCGCCTCCAACCCGGTCCTGGTCCAGCAGACGGCCACGTACGAGGGCGACCGGCGGACCAGCGGCGAGCAGCCGCTCTACCGGCTCGGACGGATGGACCTCGCCGTCTTCGAGACCGGTGTCTGGGAACTGGTCCAGGACCTCGAAGTGCTCTACGGCCTGATGACGGAGCTCGACACCAAGGACGCCCGGAGGTACGGGATCCTGCGCGCCATCGGCTCCGCGCTCGACGAGGTGGACCTCGCGGACGTGCCCGGCACGGCGGCCGCCGCCCGCGGCCGGCTCGCCGGAGTGCTCGCCGCACCGGCCGGCGCCTCCGCGCACCGGATCAGCGCGGTCGGCCACGCCCACATCGACTCCGCGTGGCTGTGGCCGCTGCGCGAGACGGTACGCAAGGTCGCCCGCACCTGCTCCAACGTGGTGGACCTGATGGACGAACACCCCGGGTTCGTCTTCGCCATGTCGCAGGCGCAGCAGCTCGACTGGCTCAAGACTCATCGGCCCGGGCTCTTCGAACGCGTCAAGAAGAGGATCGCGGAGGGCCGGTTCGTGCCGGTCGGCGGCATGTGGGTGGAGTCCGACACCAACATGGTCGGCGGCGAGGCCATGGTCCGCCAGTTCCTCTACGGCAAGAGGTTCTTCCTGGAGGAGTTCGGGATCGAGTCGCGCACCGTGTGGCTGCCGGACTCCTTCGGCTACACCGCCGCACTGCCGCAGATCGTCCGGCTCTCCGGCTCCCGGTGGTTCCTGACGCAGAAGATCTCCTGGTCCCAGGTGAACCGCTTCCCCCACCACACCTTCTGGTGGGAGGGCATCGACGGCACCCGGGTCTTCACGCACTTCCCGCCCGTCGACACGTACAACTCCGACCTCGGCCCGGCGCAGATGGCGCACGCCGCCCGCAACTACCGCGAGAAGGGACGGGGTTCGCGCTCGCTCGTGCCCTTCGGCTGGGGCGACGGCGGTGGCGGGCCCACCCGTGAGCACCTCGCGCGGGCCGAGCGGCAGCGGGACCTCGAAGGCTCCCCGCGGGTGGAGATCGAGCGGCCGGACGCCTTCTTCGAGAAGGCCCGCGCGGAGTACGGGGACGCGCCCGTCTGGGCCGGCGAGCTCTACCTGGAGCTGCACCGCGGCACGTACACCTCCCAGGCCAAGACCAAGCAGGGCAACCGGCGCAGCGAATCCCTCCTGCGCGAGGCCGAGTTGTGGTCGGCGACGGCCGCGACGCGCGTCCCGGGCTTCGCCTACCCCTACGAGGACCTGGAGCGGATCTGGAAGACGGTCCTGCTGCACCAGTTCCACGACATCCTGCCGGGCTCCTCCATCGCCTGGGTGCACCGCGAGGCCCGCGAGACGTACGAGAAGGTACGGGAGGAGCTCCAGGGCATCACCCTCGCCGCACAGCAGGCGCTCGCGGGGGAGGGCGCGGAGGAACTGGTCTTCAACTGCGCCCCGCACACCCGGCGCGGGATTCCGGCCGGCGGTGCGGGCCGCCCGGCGGACGGGGCCCGGCAGCCCGTCACGGCCGGGGAACGGCCCGGCGGCGGGCACGTCCTGGCGAACGGGCGGCTGCTCGTGGAGATCGACGGCCGCGGCCTGATCGTCTCGGCGTACGACCTCGAAGCGGGCCGGGAATCGCTCGCCCCGGGCGCCGCGGCCAACCTGCTCCAGATCCACCCCGACTTCCCGAACATGTGGGACGCGTGGGACATCGACGAGTTCTACCGCAACAAGGTCACCGACCTCGTGGGCGTGGATTCCCTGGAGCTCGCGGACGCGGGCCCGGCCTCCGCGTCCGTGACGGTCACCCGCTCCTTCGGCTCCTCGTCGGTGGTGCAGACGGTCACCCTGCGGGCGGGTGCCAAGACGGTGGACATCGTCACGGACGTGGACTGGCACGAGACGGAGAAGTTCCTGAAGGCGGCCTTCCCACTGGACGTGAAGGCCGAACGCACCGCCTCCGAGACCCAGTTCGGGCACGTGTACCGGGCCACCCACACCAACACCTCGTGGGAGGCCGTCAAGTTCGAGATCTGCGCCCACCGCTGGATCCACGCGGAGGAGCCCGGCTGGGGCGTGGCGGTGCTCAACGACTCCACGTACGGCCACGACGTCACCCGCGACGTACGGGCCGACGGCGGCCAGACCACCACGATCCGCCTCTCCCTCCTCCGGGCCCCGCGCTACCCGGACCCGCAGACCGACCATGGCCGGCACACCCTGCGGTTCTCCCTCGCTCCGGGCGCCGGCATCGGCGACGCGGTCCGCGAGGGCCACGCGCTGAACCTGCCGGAGCGCCCGGTCCGGGGCGCGGGTGCGGTGGCCCCGCTGCTCTGCGTCGACAACGAAGCGGTCGTCGTCGAGTCGGTCAAACTCGCCGAGGACCGGTGCGGCGACGTCGTCGTCCGCCTCTACGAATCCCGGGGCGGCCGGGCCAGGGCCGTCCTCACGGCGGACTTCCCGGTCGCGGCGGCCATGGAGAGCGACCTGCTGGAACGCCCCTCGGAGGGCACGGCCGTGGGGACCGCGACCCCGGACGGTGCTGTCCCCCTCACCCTGCGACCGTTCCAGATCGTCACGGTCCGCCTCCGCCGCGCCTGACCCGCCGGCTACGCGTCGGGCTCCGCCGAGGCCGCCGTCCAGGCCTCGGGGCTGCGGTGGTGATGGCTGTGCCCGGCAGCGAGCACCCGCCGCAGGGCGGCCAGGTGCTCGGTGCCGGCCGGCAGCTCCAGCCGGTCCAGCAGGGCGAGTGCGGGCTCCGGTTCGAGGTTTCCGTAGACGTCGTGATAGCTCGTCAGCACGGCCCGGAAGACGGCCGGGTGCAACTCGGGCACCCGGGCCGCAGCCCCGTAGGTGGCGGCCTTGGCCTCCCACGGCACCGGGCCCGAACGCCCCAGGACCCGGCGCGCCCGGCGCAGCAGCGGCTCCGGGGCGCCGGGCAGCAGCCGGTCGCGGTCGTTGCCGAGGACCTCGGCGAAGGCCTCCGCGGCGGTGTGCCAGACCTCGAACCAGTCGAACCAGAGCGAGTCGGTGATCGCCGGGTACTCCCGGACGGCTTCGAGCCTGCGGCGGTAGCCGCCCCAGAGCAGCTCCGGCGGCAGCGGTCCCTCGGGCCCGAGGTGGGCCGAGTGGACCTGCGAGGTCACCAGGAAGTGCCCGCCGAGCAGATCCATCAGCCCGAGGGCCACCCGGAGCCTGCCCGCCAGGTCGAGTCCTTCGTCGGTGAAGGCCATGGAACCCAGCCCGTTGCACACGTCCTCGCGGGTGAGGGTCCCGGCGGGCGGCTCCGCGTCGTACCAGGCGTCCGGCCCGGTCTGGGTGATGCCGTCCTCGGCGAGCCAGCGCCGGGCGATCTCGCCGTCCGGTACCTCGGCCAGGAAGGCGGTGACCGCCCCGGTGAACTCCCCGGGGGCGGCGGCGTGCACCAGGTGCCCGACCGGGATCGTGGTGAGCCGGGCGTCCGGGATCCGGCGGACCAGCTCGGCGATGGCGTCCTGCGGGACGTGGCTGTCCGGGCCGCCCGCCACCACCAGGGTGGGGGCCGTGATCCGGGACAGGCCCTCCAGCCAGGACGGGTCGGGGCGGTCCAGCTGCGGCCGGACCGCGAGCACCATCGCCCAGTCGAAGTCGAGCTCGCCAGCGGGCCGGACCGGAGCCACCGGCTCGCGGGGGAGCGGCGGCGGGGCGTCCTCCAGCACCAGCCGCACCACCCGCCACGGGCTGTGCTGCGCGACCAGGTGCGCGACCACGCCGCCCATCGAGTGGCCGACCAGGTCCACGCGGTCCAGGCCGACGGCGTCCAGGAAGCCGAGCACGTCGTCGCGCATCAGCTCCAGCGAGTACGCGGGGGTGCGCCCGCTGCGGCCGTGGCCCCGCAGATCGAGCGCGTACACCCGGCGGTCCCGCGCGAGTTCGTCCCGTACGAGGGCCCAGTCGTCCGCGGTCTCGCCCAGGGCCGGCAGCAGGAGCAGCGGATCGCCGCCGGCCGGGCCGGCCACCTGGTACGCCAGCCGGACGCCGTTCACGCTCAGGGAGCGGTGCTCTGTCATCCGCCAGACAGTACGCGCAGCCGCACCGCACCCGTCGTGACCGGCTCGCCCAGGGCTCCCGGATCCTGGCCGGGGTGCGCGACGCGGCGCTGGCCGGTGCCGCGTCGGATCTGCTCTTCGTCGTCGCGGCGGTACTGGCCGTCGTCCTCGTCCGCCGGCTCTCGGCGATGCAGGAGGCGTGAACTCCGCCACAGCAGGGGTCCGCCCTCCCGGGGAATCCGGGGGAGGCGGGCCGTCGCGGTTTTGCACTTAGTTGCAAAACAGGGCGCCCCTCGCTAGAACAGGTTCATCACCCCCGCGCGAGGAGGCGCCCCTCATGAGTTCCCAGAGCCGGTACCCGCACCTGCTGAGCCCCCTGGACCTCGGTTTCACCACCCTGCCGAACCGCGTGATCATGGGGTCCATGCACACCGGCCTCGAAGAGCACGAGGGCGGCTTCGAGCGCCTCGCGGCCTTCTACGCCGAGCGCGCCCGCGGCGGGGCCGGGCTCATCGTCACCGGCGGCATCGCGCCCAACGACGCGGGCCGGCCCTTCGAGGGCGGCTCCCGGCTCACCACCGAGGACGAAGCCGCCGAGCACCGGGTGATCACGGACGCCGTGCACGCCGAGGGCGGCCGGATCGCCATGCAGATCCTCCACTTCGGGCGCTACGCCTACCACAAGGACCTGGTCGCGCCGAGCGCCCTCCAGGCCCCCATCAGCCCCTTCGTCCCGAACGAGCTCACCGACGCCGAGGTCGAGCAGACGGTGGAGGACTTCGTCCGGGCCGCCCGCCTCGCCAAGCTCGCCGGGTACGACGGCGTCGAGATCATGGGCTCCGAGGGCTACCTGATCAACGAGTTCATCGCCGGCGCGACCAACCGGCGCACCGACCGCTGGGGCGGCGCCTACGAGAACCGCACGCGCTTCCCGCTGGAGATCGTCCGCCGCACCCGCGCGGCCGTCGGCGAGGACTTCATCCTCATCTACCGCCTCTCCATGCTCGACCTGATCCCCGGCGGCTCCACCCTCGAAGAGGTCGTCCGCCTCGCCAAGGAGATCGAGGCCGCCGGCGCCACCATCATCAATACCGGCATCGGCTGGCACGAGGCCCGCATCCCCACCATCGCCACCTCCGTCCCGCGCGGCGCCTACACCTGGGTCACCAAGCGGCTGATGGGCGCGGTGTCCGTCCCCCTCGTCACCAGCAACCGCATCAACACCCCCGAGATCGCCGAGGAACTCCTCGCCGACGGGCGCGCCGACCTGGTGTCGCTGGCCCGGCCCTTCCTGGCCGACGCCGACTTCGTGGCCAAGGCCGCCGCCGGGCGTTCCGAGACCATCAACACCTGCATCGGCTGCAACCAGGCCTGCCTCGACCACACCTTCAGCGGCAAGATCACCAGCTGCCTGGTCAACCCGCGCGCCTGCCACGAGACCGAACTCGTGCTCTCCCCGACGAAGCTGAAGAAGCGCGTCGCCGTCGTCGGCGCCGGCCCGGCCGGTCTCGCCTGCGCCGTCTCCGCCGCCGGCCGCGGCCACGCCGTCACCCTCTTCGAGGCCTCCGGCCACATCGGCGGCCAGCTCGACATCGCCCGCCGGGTCCCGGGCAAGGAGGAGTTCGAGGAGACCATCCGCTACTTCGGCACCCAGCTCGCCGAGAGCGGCGTCGAGGTCCGGCTGAACACCCGCGCCGACGTCGAGACCCTCCAGGGCTACGACGAGGTCGTCGTCGCCACCGGAGTCACCCCCCGCACCCCCGCGATCGAGGGCGTGGACCACCCCAAGGTCGTCAGCTACCTCGACGTGCTCCGCGACGGCGCCCCCGTCGGCGAGCGCGTGGCCGTCGTCGGCGCCGGCGGCATCGGCTTCGACGTGGCCGAGTTCCTCACCGACAGCGGCGAGGGCGCCTCCCAGGACCCCGAGGTCTACTTCCGCCACTGGGGCGTGGACACCTCCTACGCCGGGCCCGGCGGGCTCGCCAAGGCCGAGCGTCCCGCGCCGCCGCGCCAGGTCCACCTGCTCCAGCGCAAGACCACCAAGGTCGGCGCCGGACTCGGCACCACCACCGGGTGGATCCACCGTGCCGAGATGAAGCACCGCGGCGTCGTCTCCGTCGCCGGAGCCGCGTACGACCGCATCGACGACGAGGGCCTGCACATCACCGTCGGCGAGGAGCAGCACCTCGTACCCGCCGACACGGTGGTCCTGTGCACCGGGCAGGAGCCGCGCCGCGACCTGTACGAGGCGCTGCGCGCGGCCGGCGTCGAGGCGCACCTGATCGGCGGCGCCGACGTGGCCGCCGAACTCGACGCCAAGCGGGCCATCCGCCAGGGCACGGAACTGGCCGCCACGCTCTGACCCGGCAATGGCCGAAGGGGGATTGTGGCGGCCCGGCAGGGCCGCCACAATCGCCCGGTGACGTTCTCTCCCGCTGACGCAGACAAGATCCTCAGCCATCACTTCGCCCCCTGGGTGCTCGCCCTCGGCCTCACCGTCCAGGAGACGGGCGAGCGGCACGCCGTGCTGCGGCTGCCCTGGTCCGACGAACTGGCCCGGGACGGCGGCGGCCTCTCCGGCCAGGCCATGATGGCGGCCGCCGACACCGCCACCGTCATCGCGATCTCCGCCGCGCGCGGGGCGTACGGGCCGATGACCACCGTCCAGCAGTCGACCAGCTTCCAGCGCCCCGTGGTCGGCACCGACGTGATCATCCGCGTACGGGTCACCAAGCTCGGCAAGCGGATGGCCTTCGCCGACATCACCCTGACCCCCGAGGGCTCCGAAGAGCCCGCCGCCACGGCCTCCACCGTCTACGCGCTGCTCGGCTAGACCGGCCCCGCACACCGGGCAAAAAGCGGGTGACAGCCCGGGATCCGGCCTCTACCGTCCCGGTGTGCGCGGCAACAGGAACTTCAACGTCTTCTGGCTCGGCCAGGCGCTGTCCGTCCTCGGCGGCTCCATCTCGCTGCTCGCGCTGCCGCTGCTCGTCCTCGACGCCACGGGGTCCCTCGTCCAGATGGGCCTCGTCACCGTCGTCTCGGGCGCCACCGCCATCGGCACGGGAGTCTTCGCCGGGTACGTGGTGGACCGGGTGGACCGGCGCCGGCTCATGATCGTCTGCGATCTGACGCGGGCGGTGCTGCTCGGCGCGCTGCCGCTGGTCTGGCTGGCCGGGCCCCGGATCTGGGTGCTCTACGTACTGACCGCGGTCGTCGCCGTACTGAAGACGCTCTTCGACGTGGCCTACGTGACGGCGGTGCCCCGACTGGTGCCCGCCGAGGACCTCACCACCGCCAACGGCCGGCTGTTCAGCACCTTCGCCCTCGGGACCCTGATCGGGCCCGCCGCGGCCGGGTTCATCGCCGCCGCGGTCGGCCCCGACTGGGCCCTCGCCGTCGACGGGGGCACCTTCCTGGTCTCCGCGGTCAGCCTCCGCTGGGTGACCTTCCACCGCCCGTCCGAGCCGGAAAGGCCGTCCGAGCCGGAAAGGCCGGCAGGGGCGGCAGGGGCGGCGGAGCCGTCCGGGGAGCGGGCGCCGGGCGGAGCCCAGGTGCTCCGGGAGATGTTCGTGGTGGGCTTCCGCTTCCTGTGGAGCCACCCGCTGCTGCGCCCGCTGACCATCCAGCTGACCGTACTGACCTTCGTCACCATGGGCGCCACCGACCTGCTGATCTTCCACGTGGAGGAGGACCTCGGCCGGGACTCCGTCACCCTCGGCTACGTCGTCGCCGCGGGCGGGGGAGGGTCCGCCGTCGCGGCCCTCGCCGCGGGGCGGCTGCGCCGGCTCTTCGGCATCGCCGTCTGCTGGCCCGCCTCGCTGGCCCTGATCGCCGTCTCGGTCGCGGGCATCGGCCTCAGCCGGAGCGTGCCGGTGATCGCCGCGCTGTCCGCGGTGTTCATGTTCGGGACCACCCTCGGCGGCGTGTGCACCATGACCCTGCGTCAGGAGGTCACCCCGGACCACCTGCTGGGCCGGGTCACCTCCGCCTTCTGGACGGTGCACAACGCCTCGGGCCCCGTCGGCGTGGCCGTGCTCACGGCGCTGGCCGCCCGCCACGGCGTCCCCGCGATCAGCCTCGGCGGCGGCGCGCTGTGCCTGCTGATCCTCGGCGGGGCGCTGCTGACCCCGCTGCGCGGCGGCCGGGCCGCCGCACAGCAGGGTCCGTACGCGCCGGGCCGGGTCAGAACCGGCCGGGTCCGGCGGGGAAGGGCAGTGGACCCGACGGAACCGGGGACCCGGGCCGGGCCTTAGCGGCCGGCGGCGGGTTCTGGTTCCGGCAGGTCACGTCCCGGTCGGGCAGCCGGCCCGAGGCCAGGTACGCGTTCACGTGCGCGTTGGCGCAGGAGTTCGGGTCCGCCAGGTACACGCCGTGGCCCTCACCGCCCTCCACCAGCACCATCCGCGAGCCCTTCAGGGCGCGGTGCAGGCCCTGGCCGCTGGAGAGCGGGGTCTGCGAGTCCCACTCGTTCTGCACGGTCAGCACGTCCGCCCGCGTCCGCATGGGCGTGGCAGCCTCCACGGGCCGGTCCCAGAAGGCGCACGGCTTGATGTTGGACGAGAAGTCCCCGTACAGCGGGTACTTCGCCTTGTCCCGCGCCGCGTCCCGCTCGTACTGCTCCGCGTAGCGCGGCCAGGTGCCCGTGTCCCCGCACACCACGGACCAGAACACCGAGATGCCGTTGTCCGCGGCCGGTCCGTCGCTCCGCCCGCCCGTCAGCAGCTGCTTCACCTCCGGGGCCGACGTGCCCGCCGGGAGCGGCCGGCCCTCGGCCGCCGCCTTGAGGGCCGCGACCATCGGGGTGGCCTGGGCCGGGTAGAAGAACACCGCCCGCGCGGACCGGATGACGTCGCCCGTGACCTTCATGCCGTCGAATTCGAACGGCTCCCGGTCGGCGCGCGCCACCAGCCCCCAGAAGGTGCCGGACACCGACTCCGGGCTGTCGCCGAGCCCGTACTCGGCCGAACGCTCCGCCGCCCACCGCGTCCACCGGGCGAAGGCGGGCTCGGACTGCGAGGCCCACTCCTGGAGCATGCCCCGCCAGATCTTCTGCGGGTCCACCCCGCTGTCGAGGACGAAGCGGTCGGTGCGCTGCGGGAACATCTGCGAGTACACCGCGCCGAGGTAGGTCCCGTACGAGTAGCCCACGTACGAGAGCTTGCGCTCGCCCAGCGCCGCGCGGATCGCGTCCATGTCGCGGGCCGTGTTGCGGGTGGTGATGTACGGCAGTACGTCACCGGCCTTCTCGCGGCACTTCTCGGCGACCGTCCGGGCCCACGCCACGTCGGAGGGGAAGCCCTCCGGGTGGTAGGGCCGGTCGACGACCCCCTCGTCCCGGGTCAGTCCGCAGGAGACGGGGCTGCTGGCCCCGACCCCGCGCGGATCGAAGCCGATCAGGTCGTACTGGTCGCGTACGTCCTTCGGCATCCCCTCGTTCATCATCAGCGGCATGTCCAGCCCGGACCCGCCCGGGCCGCCCGGGTTGATCAGCAGGACGCCGTGCCGTTTCGCGGGGCTCTCGCTCTTGATGCGGGATATCGCGAGGTCGATGGTGCGCCCCTGGGGACGCCGGTGGTCGAGCGGGACCTTGAGCGTGGCGCACTCGTACGAGGCCGGCTGCTCGGGACTGCAACGGTGCCAGTCGGGCTTCTGCTGCCCGTACTCCTGCGCCGGGGCGGCGGAGGCGCCGGTCGCGGAGAGGAGGGGCGCGGTGGTGGCGAGGAGAGCGGCAGAGGCGAGAAGCGGTGCGAGGCGTTTCATGCGCACGTGGCCGTTCCTTCCCTTCGGTGCGGAGGATGAAGTCGCTTGCCCCACCACCTTGTTGCAGTTGGAGGGCGGGGCGAATCATCCCGAAGGGCGGGACCTTGTGCTCCTCACGAACGAGCCGAAATCAGGACAACTGGCCGACACGCGGAGCATGGTGCCCTGTGCGGGCCGTACCCCCGGACCGCCGGCCGAAGCGGACGGGCCGAGGGCAAACGATCGTTTCAACTGTGGAATCGATCGTCATTCTGATCTAAGGTTTCGCAGGTCCGGGCACTGGGTCCGGTCACAGTGCTGTCCGCAAGCCGCCGCGCGGGGACCGCAGTCACGCACCGCCGGGGAGGATCCGTGACCGACGAGGGTGCCCCGCACCTGAAGAGCCTGGGACTCCTCGAAGAGCTGATCGAGAAGGCCGACCTCGACCGGGCGGCGGTCCTCGACCCGGCACCGCTGTCGCTGAGCACCGGCCTGCCCGAGAGCGTCGTGCGCGCGGGCCTCGGCCGCCAGGCCCTGCACGAGACCGACTTCCAGCAGCAGGTGGCGCAGCGGCTCGACTTCCTCCGGGAGACCCGCCGCCGCCCCGACGGCCTCCAGTACTCCCAGGCCGAAATCGCCGACGGCGCCGGTGTGACGCCCCAGTGGGTCGGCGAACTCCTCAAGGGCCGCAAGGTGCCCAGCCTGGAACTGGCCGCCCGCATCGAGGACTTCTTCAAGGTTCCGCGCGGCTTCCTCACCGCGACGCCGTCCCAGGCGCTCAACCGTGCGCTCGAGGAACGGCTGGCGAGCGAGCAGGCCCGGCAACTCGAGGACCTGCGCGAGCTCAAGGAGAGGTTCCAGCTCCGGTCGATCGCGTTCCGGGGCGCTCCGGAAACACTGGCCAAGATGCGGGACCTGCTGGATTTCATCATGAGCGACGACCAGCAGAAGTGATCGGGAGCGAGGGGGTGGGGACCTTGAGGAGCCGGCGACGCCGGGAGCGGCAGCTGGAGGAGCAGATGGTCCGGCTCTGCGACGAGCTGGACACGGCCATGGGCGGGCACGCGCCCGGCGACATAGACACGGTGATCGCGCGCATGGCCGGGCATCTCACCCACCACCGCGGCCGCCCGGTGCGCATCCTGCGCCGCACCTTCCCGCAGGGCCTCGGCGCCGTCCCCGTCTCCGGCCTCTGGCTCGACCGCGAGACCGAGGACGTCATCGTGGTCACCAGGAACACCAGCCCGTTCCACGCCCTGGTCATCCTCGGCCACGAGATCTGGCACATGGTCCGCGGCCACTGCGGAACCCACGTCCTCGGGGCGCAGGCCGCCACCCGCCTGCTCGGTGACGACGAGCTGACCGCCGGAGAACTGGGCGAAGCCGTACGCGCCGTCGCCGCGCGGACCCACACGGTCCCCGGTGACGAAGCCGAGGCGGAGAGGTACGGCCACATGCTCGGCCGCCGGTTCCGCCACCTGGTGGAGTTCGACCCCGCTCAGCGGGTCCTGGAAGGGACGGCAGCACGCATCCAGGCCTCTCTCGGCGCCACGGACGCCTGATGAACGGTCCGGAAACGCATGCCGCTCCCGCCGGCACGGTGCCCTACGCCGCCACACCGTGGCTGCCGCCTAGTGAGGAAGACATCCGCATGAACAGCCTTCGGCCCGGACGACCGGGCACCGGCGCCACCGCCAGAGTGCGCAGGGCCGCGGCATGAGCAATCCCAATGGCGCCGCCTTCTACATCCCGGGGGCGCTGCTGCTGCTCGCCGGCTTCCTGAAGCTGCCCCCGCTGTGGCGCAATCCCAAGGACGAACTGCTGCGCTCCGTGTGCGTGCTGCTCTTCGTGGCCGCCGGTGTCTTCGCCACCGCCGCGGTCCCGTCCATCGCCGCCATCAACCGGATCACCGGGACGCCGAACGCGGCCGCGCCGGTCGTGTACACGATCCTGACCGCGTTCTCCGGGGCCAACCTGGTGCTCATCATCCGCTGGAGCAGCGGGCCCGAGGACGCGGAACGGGCCGCCCGGTGGTCCCGCCGCTGCAACTGGGCGACCGTGGCAGTCATCGCCGCGATCAACGGGCTCTTCGCACTGGGCGACGCCCCCGTGGAACGGCTGGTCGACCTCGACACGTACTACGCGAACACGCCCTACATCCGCGAGATGATCGTCCTGTACCTGGTGGCGCACACCACCGCCGCCGTCACGATGACCGTGCTCTGCGCTCGCTGGGCGCGCGTGGTGCACGGCCCGCTGCGGGCCGGACTGGTCCTCATCGTCATCGGCTACATCCTCAACCTGGTGTACGACGCGCTCAAGTTCACCGCGCTCGGCGCCCGCTGGACCGGCCACGACCTCGACCGGCTGAGCTGGCCGATCGCCCCGCCGATCGCCGCCGTCTCCGCCCTGCTCATCGGCATCGGCTTCGTCCTGCCGCTGCTGTCGCAGCGCCTCATGAACTACGTGGGGATGTGGCGCCGCTACCACCAGCTGCAGCCCGCCTGGCGCGAGCTGCGGGCGGCGACCCGGCACAGCATCAACCTGGCCGGCGGGATCTCCACACCCATCGAAGTGCGGGTGACGCAGATCGAATCCGACATCTACGACGGGATCCTCAGCGTCCATCCCTTCCTCAGCCCCGAGGTGCGGGAACTGTCCCTGGCCGAGGCGCTCAAGACGGCCCCGTCGGAGGAGGAGGCGGCCGTCATCGCCGATGCCGCCGTGCTGGCGCACGCCGTGGTCATGTGGGCCAGGCACGTGGCCGAACAGGCCGACCCGCCCGCGGAGCAGGCCGGTGACGGCCCGCTGCTGGCCTCCGCCAACAGCACCGTCGGGCTCGTGCGGCTGTCCCGGGCCCTGTCGAGGTCCCCGATCGTCCGAGCCACCCGTGAAGCCGCCGTACTAGAGAGCAGTGCACGATGACCCAGAACCCTTCCGGCAGCCTCCGGGCCGTGGTCCTCGGCGGCGGGCTGGCGGGCACCCTCGCCGCCGCGGCCCTGGCGCCGTACGTGGCGGACGTCCTCGTCGTCGAACGGGACACCGTGCTTCCGGAGACCGCGGCCCCCCGGCCACGGCTGCCGCAGGCCGCCCACGCCCACATGCTGTGGTCGGGCGGGGCCGACGCCATCGAGGAACTGCTCCCCGGCACCACCGCCACCTGGCTGGAGGCCGGCGCCCACCGGATACCGATCCCCAACGGGATGGTCTCGTACTCCCCGGCGGGCTGGTTCCGGCGCTGGACCGAGACGCACTACCTGATCGGAGCCAGCCGCGACCTCGTCGACTGGGGGGTGCGCACCGCACTCCGGGCCGCACACCCGAACGTACGGACCCGTACCGGGGTGAGGATCACGGGGCTGGCCGGCGACGGATCCCGGGTGACGGGCGTCCGGATCCTCGACGGGGACCGCCGGGAGGACGTCCTCGACGCGGACCTCGTGGTCGATGCGACGGGCCGCGACTCCAAGGCCCCGGAGTGGCTCGCCGCCATCGGCGGGCCCGCGGTCGAGGAGACCGTCGTGGACGCCGGCGTGCGCTACGCCAGCCGCCGCTACCGGGCGCCGGAAGGCACCGCGTCGGACTGGCCGGTCGTCAACATCCAGGCGGACCCGCGGCTGGGCACGCCCGGCCAGGTGGTTTCGGTCATCCCCATCGAAGACGGCCAGTGGCACGTCAGCCTCTCCGGCACCCGCGGCGGGGAGCCGAGCGGCGACGAGCAGCTCTTCGAGGAGTTCGCCCGGGGCGTGCGCCACCCGCTGGCCGCCGACTTCCTGGCCCGCGCCGAGCCGATCGGCGAGGTAGCCGTCTACGGCCGTACGGCCAACCGGCAGCGGCGGTACGAGAAGGCCGCGATGCCCACGGGGTTCGTCGTCCTCGGTGACGCGGCGACCAGCCTGAACCCGGTCTACGGGCACGGCATGTCCGCTGCGGCGCTCGGCGCCCTGGCCCTGCGCGACACCGCGGCGAAGACCCCGGTCGGCGCGCCGAAGTTCGCCCGGCAGGCCCAGAAGGCGATCGCCGGCCCGGCCTCCGCGGCCTGGCTCCTGGCCGTGGGCCAGGACCGCTTCTACCCGGACGCGGTCGGCAAGGCGCCCAGCCTGGGCGACAGGCTCGCGGCCCGGTACGTCCAGCGACTGAACCGCACCGCGATCGGCAACTTCCTCGTCGTCCGGGCACTGACGGAGGTGATGGCGATGAAGAAGCCCGCCACGGTCCTCGGCAGCCCCGACGTCCTCTTCGCAGCGGCCCGCGGCCTGCGCCGGCCCCTGCTCGACGGACCGCAGCTCACGGAGCGGGAGCAGAGCGTCCTGAACCGGGAGCCGCTGCGGGCCGCGGCCGACGAGCCCGCGTAGCCGGGCGCGATCCGGGCCGGGTGCCGGGCCGGGCTCCGGCCGGACTCCATGACGGTTTCCGGATCACGTCGCGGACGGAGCTGCCGTCCGCGACGTGATCCACGGGGCTGCACCTCCCAAATCTAGGGCTGGTGGTGGGCATGGGAGCTGCCGGTGTCCAGGGAGCCGCCGAGGCGGTCGCGCAGGCCGCCCAGGGCATCGGCCGGCCGGGCGGTGACCACCCACCGGTTCCCCACCAGGTAGCTGCCGCCGTAGGCCCGGGCCTCGGCCAGCCAGGAGCGCAGCCCGCCGTCGGCGGCGAAGGTGGCCATGCGGTAGGCGCCCTGCGCGGTCTCACAGCCGCCCTCCCGCAACTCCTCCGCCTCCACGTTCACTTCGGGGGTGCAGCCGATGGCCGTGGCGATCTCCTCGATCGAGACGGAGCGCGTCGCGGGGGCCTTCGCGGAGGCGTTCCCGGGGCTCGCGCCGCAGCCGCCGCACAGCAGTGCGGCGGCCGCCGCCGCGGCGATACCGGCCGCCGCGGGAGCCGTTGCTATGCGGATGGCTTCGCCTTCTTCCCCTTGTCCGTCACCGCGAACCAGAGGCCCTGCTTTCCCTGCCCGTTGATGTCGCCCGGCTCTTTGTCGCCGGTGAACGAATAGACCGGCCAGCAGTCGATCGTCAACTGCTCCGTGCCATCAGGGCGTTTCACCGATCCGACCAATTCGGCGGCGATTCCCGAGATCTTCGCCTTGTCGGACTTGTCGACAGGGCTCGCCGGCTTCCAGGTGTCCAGACAGGAATCCAGGCAGCCGAATTTCATCGGCCACGCACTGTCCTTGTCGAAGCGGTACAGGGTGCGGCCCTCCGCGTCCGCGAGAATGCCGCCGAGCGTGGCGTTCTGCACGACGGAGAGCTCCGCGCCGCCCTTCTTCGTCCCGGTCGGCGGGGCGCCCGCGGGCTTCCCGTCGGCCCCCAGCGCGTGCCACGTCCCGGCGACGCCCTCGCCGAGCGCCTCGCCCGGCGCGGTGTCCTTGGCGTAGCGGTACACGGGCCAGCCGGCGAGGGTCAGCTGCCGGGTGCCGTCGGCCCGCATCACCGATCCGAGCAGGCCCGCCTCGATGCCCTCCCCGGCCGTGGCCTCGTCCGCCACCACCGGTGGCCAGGCCTTGGCGCACTCCCCGTCGCAGTTGGACCGGGGAGGCTTGGCCGTGTCCTTGTCGAACCGGTAGAGGGTCATGCCCTGCCCGTCGGTGACGGCGGAGCCCACGGCCGGGATGTCCCGCAGCTTCAACTGGCCCGCCGCGCGTGCCGTGGCCGTCCCGGGATCGCCGGCGGGGTTGTTCCCGCTGCCGCTGCCGGAGTCGCTTCCGTAGCCGTCGGCGCTCCCGCCGTATGCGGAGCCGATCTTCTGGCTGTCGGACACCGGCTTGACCCCGCCCGATTTGCTCGCGTATTCACCGCCGGAGCCGCACCCGGCCGTCAGCAGCAGAACTGCGACGGCCGACCCCGCGTATATCCCCTGTCGGATTCGTTTCACGATCGATCGCTCCTTCACGTTCGTTCGGTCCGTGTTTCCGTGTATCCGTGTATCCGTGTTTCGCTTTCGACATTGATACGGGGAAAGGAGCGGCGGCGGTGAATTCGGACCGGAATTTGTCCGATCACGCCAAGAACCGGCTCAGCCCTGAATCCGCAGCGCGAGCGCCGGGCAGCGCCGCACCGCCCGCAGCGCCTTCGGCCGCAGGTGCCCGGGCACCGCCATGGACGCCTCCGCCGGGTAGCCGTCCGCGTCGAGCCGTACGACATCGGGCAGTACGTCCACGCACAGCCCGTGCCCCCGGCACAGGGTCCAGTCCACGACCAGCCGCTCCGGGTTCTCGTCCTCGGGCAGCGGCAGCGCCCCCAGCACCCGGCGCCCGCACCCGCTGCCGAGGGCGTGGTCCTGGAACTCGTCCGGGAACGCGGACAGCGCCGAGGCGACGAACTGCGAGGTCCCGTCCGGATGGCTGCACGCCCCCCGGCCCAGGACCGAGCGCATGCGCGCCTCCACGGCCTCGAGGGCCGCCCGGCCCCCGCCCCGCACCGCGTCGTCCAGTACGTCGGCCAGCGCGGGCAGTCCCCGTACGCACGGCCCGCACTGGCCCGCGGACTCCCTCGCCATCCACCGGGCGACCCGCGCCACCTCCCCGGCCGGACAGGTGTCCTCGGGCAGGGGCAGCACCGCGCCCGCTCCCAGCCTCGCCCCGAGGGCGGCGAGGGACTGCCGGGACACCTGCGCGGCGCGCGCGGACCCCGGGTCCAGCCACTTCCCGTGGTAGCCGCCGACCAGCACGCCCTGACCGGGCTCGGTGCCGCACAGCTGGAGGACGTACGGCAGCGAGGTCCCCGACGGGGTCTCGACCACGGTGGAACCCGCGACGGTCAGCAGCACGGTTCCCGGCTCGGCCGACAGGCCGGCCGAGCAGTACTCCTGCGCGCCGAGCCGGGCCGCGACGGCAAGCTGGGCGAAGGTCTCCGTGTTCGACAGCAGGGTGGGCATGCCGCCCAGGCCCCGCTCGCTGGTGCGCACCTTCTGCCCGGACGGCAGCGTCGGACCGCCGTTCAGACCGTCCACCAGGGCCGTGCCCTCACCCGTCACGAACCGCTCGGGCAGTCTCGCCACGCGCACCCGGCGGCCCGCCGGACCGCGTTCGGCGACGGCCTCCCGCACCGACTGCTCCACGTCGGCCCGGGTCACGGCCACGGCCACCTCCTCCGCGCCCAGCGCGGCGGCGGCCAGCAGCGCCCCGTCGAGCACCAGATGGGGGGCGTGCAGCAGCAGCGCGGTGTCCTTCAGGCAACTGGGTTCGCCCTCACTGCCGTTGACCACGACGGCGGTGACGCCGTCGGCCCGCCCGCGGGCCGAGCGGATGACCGCCCGCATCTTGCGGGCGAACGGGAAGCCCGCCCCGCCCCGGCCCCGCAGATCGATGTCGTCGGCGAGGGCGACGAGTTCGTCCGGGTGGCACCGGGGGAGCGGGCCGTGCACGGCGAGATGGACCTCCCGGTCGAGCCGGGCGGCCCGGTCGAGCCCGGCCAGCAGCCGGGGGGCTCCCACGCAGCCGAGGCCGGGGCGCGGCCCGCTCACCGCCACCGCTCCCGGCCGGCGAGCTGCTCCACCCGGGGGGCCCGCACGACGGTCCGGCGCACGGACGTCCGGCGCAGGGACGTCCGGCGCGCCGTCCGGCTCCCGGCGGGGGGCCGGACGGCGGCGGGCGGGACGATCGGCGGCGCAGCCACCCCGCGCAGCGTGGACCTCAGGCGGAGCACGAGCACGGCGGCCACCCCGGCCAGGCACAGGGCGTAGGCCGCCGTCACCCACCCGGCCGCCGGGCGGCCCGCCTTCAGCCCGTGCACCAGGCAGGCGCCCCAGGCGGGATAGGCGCCGATGTGCAGCGCCCGCCACCAGAGCGAGCGGCTCCGGGTCGCGAACGCGCTGCGCACCCCGCCGGACACCGCGACGGCCACGAAGAGGTACCCGGCCAGCGTGCCGAGCCCGATCACCAGCGGCCGGTCCCCGTCCGTGAACGGAACCGCCGCCGCGCCGGGGCTCGTACGGCCCTCCGCCACCTTGACCCAGATGTGGAGGACGAGGAAGCCGAGTCCGGCCACCGCCAGGCCGCGGTGCACCCCTTGGGCGAGCAGCCTGCTGCCCGGCTCCAGCAGGAGCCGGTCGGTGGCCGTCAGCCCCCACAGGACGGTGGCGGTGAGCGAGACGAGCGAGAGGACGCCCGCCCCGAAGTCGAGGAACTCCCAGAGGTGCGTCAGGACGCCCGCGCGGGCCGCCACGACGGCCGAGACGAGAGCGGCGGCCCCGGCGCTGAGCATGCCGGGATGTCGGCGGCGCGCCCGGTGCGAGCGGGGAAGGTGCGGCTGGGGCAAGGGCATCCGGTTCTCCTGTGAACTCCGAGCCGACAGCTGGGTCTTGGGGTCGGAGTGCAGAAGCATCGTGGACCTGTGCAGCACCTCCACGGGATTTATCCAACCGTGATAATTTCTCGCACCGGCTCTCCGGCGCATCGAACAAGACCGGAAGACTCCCCTTCGTCAAGACCTCACCGGCACGATCGAGGTAACGATGTGCGAACTTCTGAACCGCATCTGGTCCCGCCCGCGCGGCGAGTGGACCCGCGTCCTGCGCCGGGAACTCCCCGCGCTGGCGGCCGAGATAGTGGAGGAGCTTCTGCATGCAAATCCGGAACTTTCCGCCCTTGTCGATGACAACGATGCCATTGACGACGAACTGCTCAGAGAGAAGGTGGAAGAGGCACTCCTTACCACCCTCGGCTACCGCGAACCGGCCTGCGCCGGCGCGGAAGCCGACGCCGACGCGGAACCCCTGCCCGGGGCCGCGCCCGCACCTGAACCCGGGGCCGCACCCGTGCCCGTACGCGTACCTGCACCCGAGGCGGTACCCGTGCCTGCACCCGGGCCCGTACCGGTACCCGCACCCCCACGCATACCCGCACCCCCACGCATACCCGCACCCCCACGCATACCCGTGCCCGGCATCGGGCCCGAGCCCGAACCGGAGCACGGACGGATAGCGGACCAGGCGCGGCACGACCTCTTCAACGCCCTCACCGACGGCCGTACCGCATCGGCGGGTTCCCTCGCCGAGCTGGCCCAGGCAGCCGACTGGCCCCTCCCCGATGTTGTACGGGCCATCGCGCTCGCCACCCCCGCCGACACGCAGCAACTGGCAGCCCTGCACGACGACGCCCTCGCCGGCGTGTTCGCGGGCCGCCCCTGCCTCCTGGTCCCGACCGCCGACCCGGACGCCCGCACCCCCCTGGAACTCGCGCTGCGCGGCCGCTGCGCCGCCGTCGGCCACGCCGTACCCCTCCGCGATGCCGCCTCCTCGCTGCGCTGGGCACTGCGCCTGCACGCCCTGACCCCCGCCCGGGGCGGCCTGGAAGCCCGGACCGTCTTCGTGGACGACCACCTCTCCACCCTCCTGCTGCTCCAGGACGAGCCCCTGGCCCACGCGCTGGCCGCCCGGTGGCTGCGCCCGCTGGCGGATCTGACCCCCCGCCAGAGCGAGCGGCTGGAGGTGACCCTGCTCGCCTGGCTGGAAGGAGGCGGGGCACCCGAGGCCGCCAAGGCCCTCAGCGTCCACCCCCAGACCGTCCGCTACCGCATGCGGCAGCTGGAGAAGCTCTTCGGCACCGGGCTGAGGGACCCCCGCACCCGGTTCGAACTGGAGATGGCCCTGCGCAGCCGCCGGCTCATGGCCCAAGTGCGCCGCCAGCACTCGCGGGTGACCCGCAGGGCGGCGCGGGTGGTCACGGCGGACTTCACCCCCGTCGTCGTCGGCCGGATGGCCCGCGTCAACGGCCTGTAGGACACCGTCGTACAAAGAAGGGAAAAGCGGTGCCGGCCCGAAGCCTCAGGCTTCGGGCCGGCACTTCTTCCCGGGTCGGGCGCGGCGGTAGGGGAGGGGGCGCCCGGCGCGGGGGCTCAGCGGCAGCTGCGGCCGGAGTTGATGCAGTCCGTGGCCCTGGCCATCAGCCCGGGCGACATCACGTTGATGAAGTCACCGTGGTCGGTCACCGGCTTGTGCAGCTGCTCGGGGAAGCTGTCCACCGCGAAGCGGGCTCCGGGCGCGATGCCGTAGGTGATCTTCTGCACCAGCTGCGGCACGGCGGTGAAGCCCTTGGGGCAGCGGCCCGCACGGTCCGCGAAGGCCATGTGCGTACGGTGGTTGGCGCTGTCGGTGTTCCGGCCGTCCCAGCAGCTCTGGAAGGTGAAGGTGCGGACCACGTCGCTGCCCTTCGGGCAGACCGGGTACTTGTCCTTCAGCTGGCGGTCCTCGAAACCGGTGCAGCTCCACGAGGCGTTGGCGTTGGCCGTGCCGTTGGTGAAGGCCTTGGCGTCGCCCGTGATGACCCTCAGGAAGCGGGGCATGGCCGTGACCCGGCCGACGGGACTGCCCTGGAAGGTGATGGTGACCTGCTTGGGGCGCAGGATCGTGCCGACGTTGCCGTCCTGGCCGCCGCCGGGGGCCTTCGCATCCTGCTCGGCCTTGCCGTCGCGCAGCCGCAGCACCGGCCAGTAGTAGGTGGACTGGTCGCCGTTGCCGCAGGTGGTGCCGGCGGCGGCGAGGCTGTTGTTGGTGGAGAAGGCGTCCGTGGACTCGTTGCCCACGTAGTCGTGCATGTGGTGGGCGCCGTTGGAGACGCCGGGCGCCACGATCACGTTGTCCGGGTTGAAGTGCTGGTTCTCGTTGCGGCCGCACTTCGAGGTGAAGGAGCCCTTGGAGGCGTTCGCCGAGGGCGCGGGGGTGCGTACGTTGGGGCGGACCTTGGTGATGGAGACGAAGTCGCTGCGCGCCGGACCGCCCTTGCGGGCGAGACCGGGCCCCTCGGCCGCCGCGTCCTCCGCGGGCGCCTTCATCATCCGGCATCCGCTCAGGTCCTTGAGCTGCTCGGGCCGGGCGGCGGACCGGGCGATCGCGTCGGACATCCGGCCGATGGTGGTGCCGCGTTTCCGGCCGAGCTCGCCGAGGAGGGCCTCGCCCTGTGCCTGGGCCTGTCCCTTGTCCTGCGCCTCGGCGGCGGCGAGCCGCCGATAGGCGTCGGCCACCTGGCCGTCCAGCTCGGCGAGGCTCTCGTCGACCTCGGCCTTCGCCTGGTCGGGGACGCTGGTGAGGCGTTCCCCCACGTCGGGGCAGTCGATCGTGGACGTCAACTGCTGCGCCCGCCCGCCGTCCTGTCCTGCGGAGGCGTTGCCGGCGACGACGGCGACCCCGCCGGCGCCCAGCACCACTGCGGAGATCAGGGCCGCCAGTTTGACCGTCGGCCGGCGGCGTTCATGGCCCTGTCGACTCATGCGATCACTTCTTCCTCGATGGGATCGGAGGAGCGGGAGAGGAGAGCGCCGGGGAGGAGGGAACCTGTGCCGGGGCCGGTGCCGCGTCGGCGAGCGAGTCGAAGTCGACCAGCCCGCTCTCCTCCAGGACCGTGATGTGGTCCAGGACCGTGGCATTGGCCGAGGTGGCCAGGGCGCGGACCATGGAGTTGCGGGTCTGCGCCCGTATCCCGGCCAGCAGTGCGAACACCTTCCCGTGCGCCCGCCGCAGCAGCTGCACGAACAGCCGCTCGTACGCGTCTCCTTGAGCCTGCGTCAGCTGGCTCAGCCACTCCTGCTGCTGTGCGCTCGGCTGATTGGGCAGATCGACACCGAGGGCCTGGCCGACGCGGATGACCTGCTGGTCCAGGTCGGTGTGGCCCTCGACGAGGTGCTCCCCGGCCGTGCGCACCGCGGGGCGCGTCCCGCGCTGCTGGGCCTGCCGGCCCGCGGGAAGCTCCCACAGCCCGGCCAGCCGGACCTTGCGGACGAAGTCCCGGTCCGCGGCGGTCAGCGGCCCGTACGCCGTGCTCATGGTCCCGGCGCCGTCGTCATCGGCCGCCGGGAGCCCGGCCGTCGGCCTGGCCGCGGCCCGGTCGCCGAATCCCGACACCGGGACCAGCAGCGCGATCAGGGTGACGGCAAGGGCGGTGATGACGATGCCGTTCGCGATCGTGTGCCGCGTCGCCACCGACAGGCTGTTGATGGATCGCCACCGCAGTGACAGCACAGTGCCTCCTCGCTCCGTGGGTGTCACGGGACGCTAGGCCACTCGTGGTGCCGCTGCGCGTGGACCATCACCCTTGGACAAACAATGGGGCGGGCCCGCCAAAGGCTGTTATCTTGCCGCGTTCGACCGCTACGTGCGCCCCTTCGCGGACAGGTGGTGGGTGAACCAGTCCCGGGCCAGTTCCGCCACCTCGTCGAGGGCTCCCGGCTCCTCGAAGAGGTGCGTGGCACCCGGGACGACGTCGAGGTGGTTCTCGCAGCGCAGTTCCGCCTGCGCCTGCCGGTTGAGCTCCAGCACCGTCGTGTCGCGGCCTCCCACGATGAGCAGGGTGGGTGCCCGTACGTCGCCCAGCCGCGGCCCGGCCAGGTCGGGGCGGCCGCCGCGGGAGACCACGGCGCCGATGTCCGCCTCCGGGTCCGCCGCGGCCAGCAGCGCCGCCGCGGCTCCTGTACTGGCCCCGAAGTAGCCGACGGCCGCGGGGGCGTACCGGCTCCGCAGCCAGCGCGTGGCGTCCGAGAGCCGTCCGGCCAGGGGCTCGACGGCGAACACGTTCGACCGGTCGGCCTCCTCGTCCGGTGTGAGCAGGTCGAAGAGGAGCGTGCCCAGGCCCGCCCGGTTCAGCGCGGCCGCCACGGCGCGGTTGCGGGGGCTGAGCCGGCTGCTGCCGGATCCGTGCGCGAACATCACCACCGCTCCGGCACCGCCGGGTCCCCGCGGCAGGGTGAGGTCACCCGCCAGCCGCAGCGAGCCCGCGTCCACCTCCACCGCCACCTCGGCCGCGGTGGAGCGAGGGGCGGGCGCGGGGGCGGCGGTCGCCTCGGCCAGCAGCGCGACGACCTCCTCGTCGGGGGTCTGGGAGAAGTCCTGGTACCACTCGCCGACGGCCCGGAAGGCGCGCGGCGTCGACAGGCACACCACCTCGTCCGCCTCGGTGCGCAGCCACGCCACGGCGTCCGGCGGAGCCACCGGTGCGGCGAGCACCACCCGGGACGCGCCCTGGGCGCGTACGACCTCGCACGCGGCGGCAGCCGTGGCGCCGGTCGCGATCCCGTCGTCGACCACGATCGCGGTGCGTCCGGTGAGCGGGACCCGCGGCCGGCCCTCGCGCAGGCGGTGCGCCTGCCGTCCGAGCGCCTCCTGCGCGGCCCGCTCGACCGCCGCGACGTCCTCGCCGGCGACCCGGGCCTGCCGGACGATGTCCTCGCTGATGATGCGTACGCCGCCCTCCCCGATGGCGCCGAAGCCCAGCTCCTGGTGGTAGGGGACCCCGAGCTTGCGCACGACGATCACGTCGAGCGGGGCGCCGAGCTCCCGGGCCACCTCGAAGGCCACGGGTACCCCGCCCCGGGGCAGCCCGAGGACGACGGGATCCTCCGTCGCCACGTGCCGCAGCGCCGCGGCCAGCCGCCGACCCGCGTCGGCGCGATCGGTGAAGAACACCTCGGCTCACCCCCGTCCTGGGGAGACAGAACCCACGCAACTCCCTCCGGGCCGGATGTGCAAGCGGGCGGGCCCACGGACGGGGCGTCCCCCTTTCGGATACCCCGGTGGGGCATCGGGGCCGGAGGTTACGTACGATGCCTCCATGATCTCCCGCGTGCAGCCACCGCGCCGCCGCCCGGCCGGGCGCGGCTTCGTGCTGCTCGTCCTCGCCGTGCTGGCCGGCGTGCTGGCCATGCACGGTCTGGGCCCCGGGCCCGCCTCCGTGCGGGCCCACGCGACGGCCGCCGCCCGGGCCGGGGAGGCGGGCCGCGTCATGGAGGCCGGCCACGTCATGCCGGACGGCCACGTCATGGAGGCGGGCCATCGCGCACCGGCCCGGCCCGTGGCGCTCACGGCCGAGGGCTGCTCGCACACCGCGGGAGGACCGGACCACACGCACCACGCCGACGCCACCTGCGCGGCGACCGGCATCGGCACGCCGTACGCACCGCCGGCCCCGGCCGCCGCCCTCGACGGCGCGGTCTCCGCGGCCGGTGCCCCCCACGCCGTCGCCACGGCGGCGGCGCAGAGCGGACGGGCGCCGCCGGACCTGGCGGAACTGCAACTCCTGCGGATCTAGGACGACCCGCGCCGGGGGCCCCGAGGGCCGCCGCGCTCCGTCGCATCCTCAATTCCGGACAAGGAGATCGCACCACCATGAGCACGAACCGTTCCCTCATCCGCCGTACCGCCGCAGTCGTGGCCGCGGCCGCCGCCTCGGTCGTCCTCGTCGCCTGCGGGTCGGGCAAGGACGACACCGCCGGGCACGGCGGCCACGGCGCCCCGACCCCGGCGGCCCCGTCCTCCGCATCCGCCTCGGCGGCAGCTCCGAAGGGGCAGCAGAACGCCGCCGACGTGGCCTTCGCCAAGGGGATGATCCCGCACCACCGGCAGGCCGTGGAGATGGCGGACCTCGCCGCCTCCCGGGCCGGGTCGGCCGAGGTCAAGCAGCTCGCCGAGCAGATCAAGAAGGCCCAGGACCCGGAGATCAAGACCCTGTCCGGGTGGCTGGCCTCCTGGGGTGAGCAGGTGCCCGCCGAGGGCGCCATGGACCACTCCGGGCACGGTGCGGGCGGCACGGGCGGGATGATGACGGCCGAGGAGATGGACCGGCTGGAGAAGGCTTCCGGCAAGGACTTCGACACCGCCTTCATGCAGCTGATGATCAAGCACCACGACGGCGCGGTGGCGATGGCCCGCACGGAGAAGGCGGACGGCGCCTTCCCGGAGGCCAAGGCCATGGCCGACGCGATCATCAGCTCGCAGACCGCCGAGATCGACAGGATGAAGGGCCTGCTGGGCTGAGCGGCCCGTAGGTCTTCCCGTCACAGGCCTTGAGGGGGCCGCCGGACCGGATCCGGTGGCCCCCGTCCCTCATGCCGTACCGCGGGCCTCGCGCACGGTGGGGGAGCGGCGCATCAGGGCCGCGTACAGGGCCGCGGACACGACCATGCCGGCCGGAAGCGCCAGGTCCAGGCCGCCCAGGGCGGCCGCGACCGGGCCCGTGTAGAGCGTGTTGACGCAGACCGCCGACGCGGCCACACCCGCGCAGAGCGCGAGGGCCCCCGCCCAGTTGACGCCCGCCGTGTACCAGAAGGGGCTGCTCGGGGTCTCGTCCATGAGCGCGGGGCCGTCGTAGCGGCCCAGGCGCAGCACGATGTCGGCGGCGTACACCGCCATGGCCGGGCCGATCAGTACGACGGTCAGCTGCAGGACGTTGCTGACGGTGTCGAGGAGGCTCGAGAACAGCAGCCCGTACAGGGTCAGGGCGACGGCGACGGCTCCGTCGAAGAGCACGCTCACGGAGCGGCGGATGCGGATCCCGACCGCCTGGAGGGCGAGGCCTGCGCTGTAGGCGGTGAGGGCGTTGATGGCGATGGTGCCGAGGACCAGGGCCAGCAGGAAGACGGGGTGGAACCAGCCGGGCAGCAGCGCGCGGAGCGCGGTCTCCGGGTCGGCCATGTCCACCGCGGTCGCGGCGAACGCGCCGAGCGAGGTGACGACGACGCTGGGCACGAACGCGCCCGCGGCGGTCCAGCCCAGCACGGCCTCGGGCGAGGAGGTCCGGGGCAGGTAGCGGGAGAAGTCGGCGCTGGTGGTGTAGGAGAGCGGGCCCGCTGCGATCAGGCTGACGCCTGCGGCGAGGGCTGCCCACAGCCTGGTGCCGGCGAGCGGCTCGGCGGGGGCGTACCCGAAGTCCGCGTGTCCGAGCACCGCGAAGGCCACGACGGCGAAGGCGGCGGTGAGCACCAGCGTGATCGGGAGGTAGAGCCGCACGATCAGCGCATGGCCGTAGACGCTGATGGCCAGGGTGAGCGCGGCGATGACCAGGACGACGGCGGTCTTGACGCCGGTGCCGGGGGTCAGGCCGGCCATCTCGACCAGGGCGAAGGCCGCGGTGGCGGCGGCCGCGAGGTTCAGCGCGAAGTAGCAGACGGAGACCAGCCAGCCGAGGACCGCGTTGTTGACGCGGTTGCCGATCACTCCGTACATCGCCCGCGTGATCACTTCGCTGGGGGCGCCGGCGGCGGGCCCGGAGGTGGCGAGCAGTCCGGTGAGCACCCAGAACAGGTTGCCCACGACGATCACTGCGAGGGCCTGCCAGAGGGTGAGTCCCATGAGGACGAGTGCGCCGCCGATGACCAGGCTGAGGTAGTTGACGTTCGCCGCCGCCCAGACGGAGAACAGCTCGCGCGGGTGGCCGTGGCGTTCCGCGTCGGGGATGTGGTCGACGCCGTGGACCTCGATCCGGCCGGGACGGTCCTCGGCGGCCGGGGTGGCGGGGACGGCCGGGGCGCCCGGGTGCGGGTCGGGAAACGTCGATGCCATGCGGACCTCCGGTGCTGGGCGAACCCACCTGCTTGCTTATTGGTCGCACACTCAATAGCATCCTCGGTATGTCGTCAAGCGTCCAGCGCAAACGAGTTCGCAAATCACCCGAAGCCCGCCGGGCGGAGATCGTCGAGGCGGGGGCGGCCATCGCCCTGACCGAAGGGCTGGAGTGCGTCACGCTTCGCCGGATCGCCGACGAGCTCGCCGTCCGGCCCGGTCTGATCAGCCACTACTTCCCGTCCGTGGAGGATCTGGTGGCCGAGGCGTTCGGCGATGCCGCGACCGCCGAACTAGACCGACTCCTCCCGGAGACCGCGGACGGTGACGCTCCGACGCGTCATCTGGCACGGTTCTTCGCACACGCCACCGGGGAAACGTACGACGACATCAGTCGGCTCTGGATCAACGCCCGCCATCTCAGCCGCTACCGGCCCGTCCTCCGCGACCGGGTCGCCGAGCAGGAGTCGGCCTGGCGCGGGCGCATCGAGGGCGTCATCCGGGAGGGCGTCGCGAGCGGGGAGTTCCGTACGGAGGACCCGCGCGTGACGGCCATCCAGATCCTGGTCGTACTCGACGGCCTCGGCGTCCACGCCAACACCGACACCAGCGGCCGCCCCCGCGCGGTGACCCGCATGGCCGTCACCACGGCGGAACGGGAACTCGGCCTGGCCGCCGGAGCCCTCGACGACCCCGGGCACGGCCCCGGGGGCAGCCCCTGACCCCGGCGGCCCCGGCCGGCAGCCCGGACCCCGGCGACGGGCACGGCGGCAGCCCGGATCCCGGCCTCGGCCCCCGGGCTCCGGCCCCGGCCCTTGGCCCCAGGGCTCCGGCCCCGGTCCTTGGCCCCCGGGCTCCGGCCCCGGCCCCCGGGGCACGGCCTCGGCCCCGCCCCCGCAGCCTCGCCCTTCCCCACCGTTCCACCCAGGAGTCCCCGTGCGCACCAGTCTCGTCCTGCTCTCCGCCCGTCTGCTCGACCCGGTGACGGGAGCCCTCCTCCCGGAGACGGCGCTCGCCGCGTCCGGGGGGCGGATCGCCGCCCTGGGCGACGACCGCGGGATCCGCGCGCTCGCGGACTCCGGGACGACGGTGATCGACCTCAAGGGGGCGGTGGTCACCCCCGGCCTGGTCGACGGACACCTGCACCCCGTCTCCGGCGCCGAACTGACCCACGGCCTCGACCTGTCCGGCTGCACGGACGTGGACCAGGTGCGCGCCGCCCTGGCCGGAGAGGTGCGGCGCCTCGCGCCCGGGCAGTGGCTGCACGGCTGGGGCCTCGACCCGAACGCCTTCGGTGACCGGCCCGTCGAGACCGCCCCGTTCGACGCCGTGCTCGACGGGGTCCCGGCCCTCCTGCTGCTCTTCGACGCCCACTCGATGCTCGCCAGCCGCCGCGCGCTGGAACTCGCCGGCGTCGACGGGCCGCGGACCTTCGACCAGGCCTCCGAGGTCGTCTGCGACGCCGACGGCAGGCCCACCGGGCTGCTCCTGGAGGACGCCGCCTGCGAACTCGTCGAGCGCGTCGCCCCGCAGCCCACCCGCGAGGAGCGCCGCGCCCGGCTCGCCGAAGCGCTGCGCGCCATGGCCGCCGCCGGGCTCACGGGCGGCCACGCCATGGACGCGAACGGCGACAGCCTCGCCTTCTACGCCGAACTCGATGCGGCCGGCGAGCTCCCGCTGCGCCTGCGGGTCGCCCCCTGGTGCCAGCCCGGCGCCGACGCCGAGGCGCTGCGCGCGCTGATCGGCCAGCAGGGCGCGGGCGGCGCGCTGTGGCGGACCGACGGGGTCAAGCTGTTCATGGACGGCACCATCGACAACGGCACGGCCTGGCTGGAACGCCCCGACTGCCACGGCGAGTCCACGCACGCCTTCTGGCCCGACCCCGAGGCCTACACCCGGATCATCGGCGAGTTCCACCGGGCCGGCGTGCCCACCGCCACCCACGCGATCGGCGACGCGGCCGTACGGCACGTCCTCGACTCGGTGGAGAAGGCGCAGGCCGGAGGCGTGCGCGGGGTCCGGCACCGGGTCGAGCACATCGAGACCGTGCCCGACGACACGCTGCGCCGCTTCGCGGAGCTCGGGGTCGTCGCCTCCATGCAGCCGACCCACTGCTGCGACTTCACCCGCGCCGACCACACCGACAACTGGTCCCGCCGCCTCGGCGAGGAGCGCGCCTCCCGCGCCTGGCGCTGCCGCGACCTGCAGGACGCCGGGGCCGCCGTCGTCCTCGGCTCCGACTGGCCCATCGCCCCGTACCCGCCGCTGGGCGTCATGGCGGGCGCCCGCCACCGCCGCCCCTCCCGCGACCTGACGCAGCCCCCGCACGGCCCCGAACAGGCCCTCACCGCCCTGGAAGCCCTGCAGGGCATGACCGTGGGCGCGGCCTACGCGGCGGGCGAGGAGCACGAGGCCGGCCGGATCGCCGTCGGCCACCGCGCCGACCTCACCGTCCTGGCCGACAACCCCCTCACCACCCCCGCCACCGACCTGACCCGGCTGCCCGTGCTGCTCACCGTCCTGGACGGCACCCCGACCCACCGCGACGCGGGCCTGTGACACGCCGGGGGCGGCGCGCGCCGAACTGCGCCGCCCCCGGAAGCGGGATATCAAGGACGTGAAGGTGAGCGCGGGCCCCCGGCGGTCGCCACCCCACGGCTGAGGAGTACGTCTCGTGGAGTTCGAGGTCAATGGCGCCCGGCGCGAGGTGGACGTGGACGACGACCCGGCAGCCGTGGAGGTGGTCCGCGACCGGCTGGGCCTGACCGGCACCAAGCTGGTCTGCTCGGGCGGCGTGTGCGGCGCCTGCACGATCCAGGTCGACGGCGAGCCCCGGGTGTCCTGCCTGACACCGGCCGTCGTGCTGGCCGGCCGCCGGATCACCACCGTGGAGGGCCTGACCGGCCACCCGGTGACCCGCGCCTTCGCCGGCGAGGACGCCCTCCAGTGCGGCTACTGCACCCCGGGGTTCGTCGTCGAGGCTGCCGCGTTCCACGACCGGTGGCGGGCCGAGCACGGCACCGCCCGGCCGGGACGGGAGCAGATCGCGGACGCGCTGGCGGGCCACCTGTGCCGGTGCGGCGCCTACGAGGGGATCTTCAGCGCGGTGGCCGCCGCCTGCACGGGCGACTACGACGACGAGAGGGCCGACGGGGAGGAGCGGGCCGTACCGCGCGCCGAGGCCCCGGAGAAGATCGACGGCTCGGCCCGCTACACCACCGACCTGCGCCCCGAGGGCCTGCTCGAAGGGGTGATCATCCGTTCCCCGCACGCGCACGCCCACGTACGGTCCCTCGAGGCCGGGGACGTCCCGATCGTCCCGCTGCTGCCGCCCGACGGCGTGGTGCGGTACGTCGGCCAGCCGGTCGCGGCGGTCGCGGCGCCCGGCCGGGCCGCCGCCCGGGCGGCGGCCGCGCGGGTCACCGTCGACTACGAGGTGCTGCCGGCGGCCCTGGACGCCCGCCTGGCCCGGGCCGGCGAGGGCCCGCTCGTCTACGAGGACAAGGCGGCCCGCAAGCGGGCGCCCGGCTCCGGCGAGACCCCCCAGCTGCTGCCCGCCCGCTGGCGCGGCAACCTGCGCGGCCCGTCCGCCATGAGCAAGCGCCCCGCCACGGCCGTGCGCCGCATCACCGAGGCCCGCAGCCGCAACCCCGAACGGGTCGTCGAAGGCGAGTTCACCACCGCGGCGCAGACCCACACCCCGCTCGAACCGCACGCCTGCCTGGCCCGGTGGGCCGACGGCGCCCTCCACCTCGAGGTGTCCACGCAGTCGCTGAAGCACGTGGCCAGCCTCGCCGCAGAGCGCTGGGGCGTCCCCGCCGAACGGGTCGTGGCGAAGGCCATCCACGTGGGCGGCGGCTTCGGCTGCAAGATGGGTCTGACCACCGACGTCGTCGCCGCCGTGGAGCTGGCCCGGCTGCACAACGCCCCCGTGCGGGTGGTGCTCGACCGCGACGAGGAGCTCACCGACGGCGGATACCGGCCCGGCACCCGGATCCGGGTCGCGATGGTCGCGGACGAGGCCGGCGACCTGAGCGCGCTGGCCATGGACGCCGACAGCGACGGCGGGATCTCCGTCGGCGCCTCCGTGGCCGCCCAGGCCCGGTTCATGTACGGCAAGGCCCCCCGCCGGCTCCGCGACTTCGACACCGTCACGCACCGGCCTCCGGGAGCCCCCTTCCGCGGCCCGGGCGGACCCCCGCTGTGCTGGGCCCTGGAGCAGGCCGTCGACGAGATGGCCCACCGGCTCGGCGAGGAGCCGATCGCCCTGCGCCGCCGCTGGGACGGCAACGCCAAGCGGCACGCCCTCTACGACCTCGCCCGGGCCCTCCCGTTCTGGGCCGGCCCCCGCGGCGGCAGCGGACGCTTCCGCCGGGGCGTCGGCGTCGCGGCCGCCAACTGGCTGTACTTCCTCGACCCCGCCACCGAGGTCGAACTCACCGTCGAGGACGGCATCGTCGTCGCCCGCTGCGCCGTGCAGGACATCGGCACCGGCGCCCGCAGCGTGCTGCGCCGGGCCGTCGCCGCGGAACTCGGCCTGCCGCTCGACCGGGTGCGCGCCGAGATCGGCGGCAGCGACACCGTCCACGGCCCCACCTCCGGCGGCAGCCGCACCACCCCCTCCCTCGCGCCCGCCGCCGCCGAGGCCGCCGCCCGGCTGCGCGAAGCGCTCGGCGGCGGCGACGTCGCCGCCCGGCTGGACACGGCGCACGGCGTACGGGCCACCGGCAGGCGCCCCCGCGACCACCGGGGCTTCGTGACCCCCTTCGGCCTGACCATGGGAGGAGTGGCGATCGGCCGCGGCTTCACCGGATCGGTGCAGGTCGCCGAGGTAGAGGTGGACACCCGGCTCGGCCGGATCCGACCGCTGCGCGTGTGGAGCGGCATCGCCGCGGGCCGCATCCACGAGGACATGCTGGCCCGCAGCCAGTGCGAGGGCGCCGTGGTCCAGGGCATCGGCTACGCGCTGTTCGAGGAGCGGCGCGTCGACCCGGTCACCGGCCGGGTGCTGACCGACAACCTGGAGGACTACCGCCTCCCCGGCATCGGCGACACCCCCGAGATCACCGTCCACTTCCATGAAGAGGGCTTCGAGCACGTCCCCGGCGGCGGTGTCGGCCTCGGCGAGATCGCGACCCTGCCCACCGCGGCGTGCCTGGCCAACGCGGTCCACGACGCCACCGGCTGGCGCCCGTACGACCTGCCCATCCGCCCCGACCGGCTCCTGGAAGGACTGGGTACGTGACCACCGAGCCCGCCCTCACCGACCTGTCGGCCGCCGTCCGCACCCGCGGCGGCGAGCTGCGCGCCGGCGGCACCGACACCACCGCCCGGCAGCGCAGCGGCCTCTCCCCGGGCCCGTTCACCGACCTCGGCGGCGCCGTCCGCCTGCGCGGCTGCACCCCGCTGCCCGGCGGCGGGCTGCGGGTCGGCGCCCTGACCACCCTCGCGGAGCTCGCCGCCGATCCACAGGTGCGCGCAGGCTGGCCGGCCCTGGCACTCTCGGCCGGGGCCGCGGCGACCCCGCAGATCCGCGCCGCCGGCACCATCGGCGGCAACCTGCTCCAGCGCAACCGCTGCTGGTACTACCGCAGTCCGCACGTCAGCTGCTTCCAGAAGGGCGGCGCCGGCTGCCCCGCGCAGGAGGGCGACCACCACTTCGGCGTGGTCAGCGGCAGCGGTCCGTGCATCACCCCGCACCCGTCCACCCTCGCCATGGCCCTGCTCGCCCACGACGCCGAAGCCGAGATCCACGGCGAATCCCCGCGCAGCGTGGCCGACTTGTACGGGGACGGCGACCGGCTCTTCCGGACGGACCACCTGCTGCCGCCGGACCGCATCCTCACCGCGGTCAGGCTGCCCGCACCCCTGCCCGGCGAACGCGCCGCCTACCACCGGGCCATCAGCAGGGCGCACGCCGAATGGCCCCTCGTCGAAGCGACCGCCCGGATCGCGCTCGACGGCGCCACCGTCACGCACGCCGCCGTCGCCGCGGGCGGAGTGGCCCGCGTCCCGCTGCGGCTCACGGAGGTGGAGGCCGCCCTGATCGGCCGCGAGGCCACCCCCGGACTCCTCGCCGCGGCGGCCGCGGCGGTCCTCACCCGCTGCCGCCCGCTGCCGCAGACCGGCTACAAGGCGACCCTGTTCCGCGACACGGTGCTGGAAGTCCTGGAACGGGCCGCCGCGGGCTGACGCGCGGCCCCCTCAGGATCCGGACGGGGCCGGCCGGGCGGCCGCGACGCCGGCGGCCTCCGCGCGGCCCACCGCCTTGCGCAGCGCCACGGTGGCCGCGGCTCCCGCCGCCAGCCCGAAGAGCACGGCGGCCGGGATCCCGGTGCCGAGACTGCCGAAGAGCTGAGGCACCCCGTACGGCGCGTCCGAGGCGTCCATCGCGATCCGCAGCAGCCGGCTCGCCAGCAGACCGAGGACGGTCGCGCCCACCGCGCCCAGCGCCATCGCCGGGAGGGTGGTCCGGGTGAGCAGCACCGGCAGCCGCCGCAGCGCCACCCACACCACGGCGAGCAGCAGCACGTCCGCCGTCCGGTAGAGCAGCCACCTGCCGATCTGCCCGCTGCCCGGGACGTCCCAGTAGCCCAGCAGAAGCCACTGGCGCAGGAGTTCGCCCGGCTCGGAGAACATCCCGTCGAACGGGGAGAACATCTGGATCTCCGCGGCGACCGGCTGGTACGAGAGGACCACCAGCGACACGGCGATCACCGTGGTGCCGACGGTGGCCGCCAGCCGGGTGGCGCGCTCGGGGACGATGTTCTGCGGCACCGGACCGGCGCCCTCGGCCGCCATGCGCGCCACGAGCACGGTCACCGCCGCCGCCACCAGCGCGGCCACCACCGGCATCTGCCGCCCCGAGGCGATCACGTTCGACAGCTGGGGCAGGACGCGGTAGCTGCCGTGGCCCATCGAGGCGATCAGCCAGGGCGCCGAGACGGTCATCGCCAGCATCCCGGCCACCGTCCCCCAGGCCCACACCATGAGCAGAGAGACCGTCATCCGGCCCTGTACGGGCGGCAGTCGGCGGATCAGGGGCAGTGCGCCGAGCGCGAAGAAGGCGAAGAGCGCGGCGAACCGGACCTGCGCCGCGGTCGTGTACAGCGAGAGGTAGTCGCCCCCGGTCCCGCCGGGCTGTCCGGCGTCGCCGAGCGGCACGATCGGCGTGGGCTCGTACGACCAGGGGGCCAGCCAGCGGCCGAGCTCCGCGGCGACCTCGATGCCGAACACACCGTTGCTGCCCGCCAGGTGCAGGGCCTCGGTACTCGCCCCGGCCCACCAGAGGAGCGCCGTGATCACCAGCCCTCCCGCCAGTGCCGGTATCGCCGCGCGTCGGTATGTCATGAACTGCCCCCGCATCGTTCGGTCATTCGGTGAATCCGCTGGTCAAGAAGGCTACGACGGGCCGGGGGCGGGCCGCTCACCGGTCCGGGCGGGCCCGGTCGGGATGGCCCGAGTCCGTTGGGAGAACAGTGGGTTGATCCCCGGGTGCGGCGGGACGGCGGCGCATATGCTCCGCAGGTAGGCCCGCGCGTCCGGGGGGCCTCGCGAACCGTAAGGGGAAACGAGCCGTGAGCGTCCGCATCCAACCCTCCTCCCAGGTCGACGAGACGGCCGAGCTGGGCGAGGGGACCACCATCTGGGATCTGGCACAGATACGCGAGGAGGCCCGGCTCGGGCGCGGCTGCATCGTGGGGCGCGGGGCGTACGTGGGGCCCGGCGTGCGCATCGGCGACCACGTCAAGCTGCAGAACTACGCGCTCGTCTACGAACCGGCCGTACTCGGCGACGGCGTGTTCATCGGCCCGGCGGCCGTGCTCACCAACGACTTCTACCCGCGCGCGGTCGACCCCGACGGCAAGCTGAAGCGCGACGGCGACTGGGAGGCCGCCGGCGTCGTGGTCGCCGAGGGCGCCTCGCTCGGGGCCCGGTCCGTCTGCGTGGCCGGGGTGCGGATCGGCCGCTGGGCACTGGTCGCGGCCGGGGCCGTGGTCTCCCGGGACGTGGCCGACTTCGCCCTCGTCGCCGGAGTGCCGGCCCGGCGGATCGGCTGGGTGGGGAAGGCCGGAGTCCGCCTGGTGGAGGCCGAGGGGAAGCCCGGCGTCTGGGAGTGCCCGAGCACCGGCGCGCTGTACGAGGAGAAGGACGGCGCGCTGGCCGAGGCCGGCTGACGACATGTCGGCAATTTGAGGCAACGGCATTTCCTCAAAACCACAATCAACGAACATCCGTGGGCATACCGTGTCCCTGCACAACGGGATCTGAGCAGGCAACAGGCCATGCCCAGTGGGGGGTTGTACACGACGAGGCACCGGGACAGTGTCATGTCCGGACGCGGCGCCACCGCGCCGGACGGGACACTGCCGATCCGTGTGCCCCGGTCCGCGGCATCGCTGGGGGGTTCCAGACGCAGCCGCCGGACGGTTCTGGCCACGGCGCACGCCGCCGCGGGCCGGGACGTCGTCATGCACGATCCCCCTCCGCCGAGCGATCAGAGGGGATAGGTGTGTTGGAGCGCTACGGCTCGGACATGCGGGGTGCGAGGAGCACCCGGGAAGTCGGGGTGGGGACCCGATGACCACCAAACGATTAGGAGCACTGGCTCACGGGGACCCGGCGCTGCACGCCCTCGCCGAGCGGCTGCTCGCACTGGCCGAGGCGGGTCTGCCCGCGATGTACCTGCCCGGGGAAGAGACCTTCGTGTTCACCCGGGTGGGCAAGGTGTCGCCCGACGGCACCCGCGGGCTGGAACAGCGGGGGACCAGCACCCGGTACGCGGCGATCACCGCGCTCGGGGCCCGGTTCCTGCCCGAGGAGCGCCAGCGGGCCCTGTTCGGCGGGCGCACCGCCGAGGAGTTCACCGGACTGCTCGTGCAGCGGCTGCCCGGGGTGGTCAACCTCGGCGACGCCGCGCTCATCGCCTGGGCCGCCGCCGAGACCGGCCACGCCAAGCTGTCCGACGCCCTCGACCGCGTGGCCGACCTGGACCGGCCGGGACGGCCGCAGTACACGGTCGAGGCGGCCTGGGTGCTCTCCGCCCTCGCGGCCGCCCGCGCCGCGGTGGACGTGGAGGACCGGATCCCGGCCGCCCGCGACCGCCTGCTCGCGGCCAGGGCCGCGGACAGCCCGCTGTTCCCGCACGCCACCGCACCGGGACTGGTGCCCGGCTACCGGTCCCACGTGGCCTGCTTCGCCGACCAGACGTATCCGCTCCAGGCCCTGGCCCGGCTGCACGCGAGCGGCGAGGACCACGAGGCCCTCGCCGCCGCCGACGCCTGCGCCGCCCGCATCTGCGCCCTGCAGGGGGACGGCGGACAGTGGTGGTGGCACTACGACGCCCGGCACGGCACGGTCGTCGAGGGCTACCCCGTCTACAGCGTCCACCAGCACGCGATGGCCCCGACCGCGCTGTTCGACCTGGCCGAGGCGGGCGGGACGGACTTCGGCGCGGACATCCGCCGCGGACTGCGCTGGATGACGGAGGTCCCCGAGATCGCGGGGCCCGCCGGCACCCCGCGCGAGCCGATGATCCGCGAGGAGCTCGGCGTCACCTGGCGCAAGGTCTACCGCGGCGACCCGAAGAAGGCCGTCCGGGCGGCCCGCGGCCTCACCACCCGGGTCGCGCCGCGCGCCCGGCTGGCACCCCTCGACGGGCTCTTCAGGCCGCTCGCGGTGGACCGCGAGTGCCGCCCGTACGAGTTCGGCTGGATGCTGTACGCCTGGCTCGGGGGGCCGCTGAGATGAGCCGACGACAGTATCTCTTCGGGGTCGGACTCGACCCCCTGACCATGGACGAGACCGTCCAGCGCTGCCTGGACGCCGTGCGGCGCGGCGAGCAGATCGAGATCGGCATGGTCAACGCCGCGAAGCTCGTCAACATGCGGCGCGACCCCCGTCTCGCCGAGGCCGTGTCCGGCTGCGACCTCGTCCTCGCCGACGGCCAGGCGGTGGTCTGGGCCGGCCGCGTCCTGGGCGTCCGGCTGCCCGAACGGGTCGCGGGCATCGACCTGTTCATGCGGCTGCTCGCCGCCGCCGAGGTGGCGGACATCCCCGTCTACCTGCTCGGCGCCCGGCAGGACGTCCTGGAGCAGATGCTCCGGCAGATCTCCGAACGGTTCCCGAAGCTGTACGTGGCGGGCAGCCGCAACGGCTACTTCGACGACTCCGACCAGGAGTCGGTCGCCGATGCCGTCGCCGACAGCCGCGCCGGGCTGCTGTTCCTCGGCATGACCTCGCCCAAGAAGGAGATCTTCACCGCCGGTTACGGCAAGCGCACCGGCGTCCACGTCGTGCACGGGGTGGGCGGCTCCTTCGACATCCTCGCCGGGATCACCAAGCGGGCACCGCTGGTCTGGCAGCGGATGGGGCTCGAATGGTTCTACCGCACCCTCCAGGAGCCCCGCCGGCTCGCCAAGCGCTACTTCACCACCAACGCCGCCTTCCTCGCCATGACGGCCCGGGAACTCGTCCGCCGCACACCGCCTGCCGGCCTTGCGAACAGGAGTCACTGATGCGCGTCGTCGTCGTGGGACAGGGATACGTCGGGCTGCCGCTCGCCATCCGCGCCGCCGAGGTCGGCCACCAGGTGATCGGGTACGACGTGGACTCCCGCCGGGTCAAGAGCCTCGCCGCCGGCGAGTCCTTCGTGGAGGACGTCACCTCGGAGCGGATCGCCCGCGCGCTGGAGCGCGGCAGCTACCGGCCCAGCGAACTCGCCCGGGACTGCGGCGGTTTCGACGTCGCCGTCGTCACCGTCCCGACCCCCCTGCGGGAGGGCACGCCCGACCTGCGCTACATCGAGGAGTCGGCCCGCACCCTGGCCCGGTTCCTGCGGCCGGGCGCCACGGTCATCCTGGAGTCCACCACCTACCCGGGCACCACCGAGGAACTGTTCGCACCGATCCTGGAGGACGGCTCCGGGCTCACCGCGGGCGCCGACTTCCACCTCGGCTACAGCCCCGAACGCATCGACCCGGGGAACGCCGTCTGGGGCTTCCAGCAGACCCCCAAGGTGGTCTCCGGCGTCGACGCGGCCTCGCTCAAGGCCGTCGAGGCCTTCTACGGGGAACTCGTCGACACCACCGTGCCGGTGAGCTCGCCCAAGGAGGCCGAGCTGGCCAAACTGCTGGAGAACACCTTCCGGCACGTGAACATCGCGCTGGTCAACGAGATAGCCATGTTCGCCCGCCACCTCGACATCGACGTGTGGCAGGCCATCGAGGCGGCCTCCAGCAAGCCCTTCGGCTTCATGAAGTTCACCCCCGGCCCCGGGGTCGGCGGGCACTGCCTGCCCATCGACCCCTCCTACCTGTCCTGGCGCGTACAGCGGGAACTCGGCCAGAACTTCCGCTTCGTCGAGCTCGCCAACGACATCAACAGCCACATGCCGGAGTACGTGGCACGCCGCGTCATCGACGCGCTCAACACCAAACGCCGCTCCGTCAACGGCTCCCGGGTGCTGCTGCTCGGTCTCGCCTACAAGAAGAACACCGGCGACGCCCGTGAATCGCCGGCGGTGCGCATCTCCCAGCTGCTCATCGACATGGGTGCCAAGGTGCGGGCGGCCGACCCCCACGTGGTCGAGAGCATCGCGGTGGACGCGCGGCTGGTCCGCGTCGAACCCACCCGCAAGGAGATCGCCAACGCCGACGTCGTGGTCCTGATCACCGACCACGACTCCTTCGACTACAAGCTGGTCGCCGAACACGCCTCGTACGTACTGGACTGCCGCAACCGGCTGTCGGGGCCCAACGTGGAGGTGCTCTGAGCCGTGGGCAGCCCGAAGAGGATCATCTGCGTCGCCGGAGCGCGGCCCAACTACATGAAGATCAAACCGGTGATGGACGCACTGGAGCGCCGCGGCGCCGAAGTGGTCCTGGTCCACACCGGCCAGCACTACGACGAGTCCATGAACGACGTGTTCTTCCGCGACCTCGGCATCCGGAAACCCGACCGGTACCTCGGTGCCGGATCCGGCTCCCACGCCGAGCAGACCGGCCGGGTGATGGCCGCGTTCGAGCCGCTGGTGGACGAACTGGCCCCGGACGCCGTGGTGGTGGTCGGCGACATCAACTCCACGCTGGCCTGCGCCCTGGTCACCGCGAAGGCCGGCCCGCTCCTGGCCCACGTGGAGGCCGGCCTGCGCAGCCGCGACTGGTCCATGCCCGAGGAGGTCAACCGGGTCGCCACCGACCGGCTCAGCGACTACCTGCTGGCCCCCTCGCCCGACGCCGCCGCGAACCTGCGGGCCGAGGGGTACCGGGAGGACCAGATCCACGTCGTCGGCAACGTCATGATCGACACCCTGCGCGCCAACCTGGAGCGGGCCCGGCAGTCCGACGTGCTCGACCGCCACGGCCTGACCCGGGGCGGATACGGCCTGGTCACCCTGCACCGGCCGGCCAACGTGGACGACCCCGCGGCCCTGCGCGGCCTGCTCAAGGCCCTGGGCGAGATCGCGGACCGCTGCCCGCTGCTGCTGCCCGTGCACCCGAGGGCCGCCGAGCGGCTGGCCGAACTGGGCGTACCCGGCGGCATCAGGCTCGTACCGGCCGCCGGATACCTCGACTTCATCGCCCTGCAGGACTCCGCCCGCCTGGTGCTCACCGACTCGGGCGGCGTCCAGGAGGAGACCACCGCGCTGGGCGTGCCCTGCGTGACCCTGCGGGAGAACACCGAGCGGCCCGTCACGGTGGAGCAGGGGACCAACGTCCTCGCCGGCACGGACCCCGACCGCGTCGTGGCCACCGTGAACCGGGTGCTCGACGATCCGCCCGCGCCCCGCTGCCCCGAACTCTGGGACGGCAGGGCGAGCGAGCGCATCGCCGAGGTCCTGCTGGACGGCGGGAGCAGGCACACCCGGCCCCGGCCCACCGATCTCGTCCCGCAATAGCGCGGCAACGCGGCAACCAGGTAGTTCAGAGAAGGGGAAGACCTTGGATCTCGCCGAAATCTGGCGGGTCATGCGCAGGCGCTGGTACGTCCTGATACCCGGGCTGGTGATCACGGCGGTGCTGGCCGCCGCCGTGCATTTCCTCGTCCCCGTGGAGTACCGGTCGCAGAGCACGGTGACCCTCCTCAACTCGGAGAAGGCCACCAAGGCCTTCGACGGCAACCCCTTCCTGAGCACCCAGACCTCCCTCACCGGGATGGCCGACGCCCTGGCCCGCAACCTGAACTCCGACGGTGCGATCGCCGACCTGAAGGCCCTGGGCGTCACCGGCACGCCCGAGGCCAAGATCGCCGACAACGCCCTGGGGCCGTTCATGTGGCTGACCGTCAGCGGCAGCAACCCCGCGGCGGTGCTCAAGTCGGACCAGATCTTCACCGAGTACGCGGAGAAGAGGCTGAAGGAGTTCCAGACCCAGCAGTCGGTGGCCCCCGATGCGATGATCAGGATGGACACGATCGTGCCTCCCCAGCAGCCGGAGGCCCAGACCAAGTCCCGGATCCAGTTCCTCGTCATGGCGGGCGCACTGGGCTTCGTGCTCAGCCTGGTCGCCACCTTCTTCGTGGAGGCCCGCAAGCGGCGGGGCCCCGGCAGGCACCGGCCCGACACCGGCGAGGACCAGGGGGACGGGCCGGAGGCCCGGGCGCCCGAGCCGGAGGAGCGACCGGCCGCCCCCGTCTCCCGGACCGAGGAACCCGCCGTGGAACGGACGCTCGGCATCCGTCGGCCGCCCTCCTGGGCCCGGTCCGGCCAGAACGGGCCGGCGGCCGCGCAGCCCGAGGCGCCACAGCCCGTCATGGCCGCGCCGACCACCGCCGAGCCGCTCGACGAGGAGCCGACCCATGGACACCGTCCGCACACCGGACAGTGAGACCGGTGCGCCGGGCGGAGCCCCCGCTCCGCCCCCGCCCGCAGACACCGTTCCTCCCGCCCTCGGCCGGAAGGTCCGTTCGGCGGCCCGGTGGAGCCTGATCAACACCCTGGTCCTGCGCCTGGGCAACTTCGCGACCGGTATCGTCCTGGCGCGCTTCGCGCTGGGCCCGGCGGAATGGGGCGTCTACGGCGTCGCACAGACCGTGCTGCTGGTCCTGCTGTCCGCGAACGAGCTGGGCGTGAGCCTGGCCATCGTGCGCTGGGAGGGGGACCCGCGACGGTTCGCGCCGACCGTGCTGACCCTCAGCACCCTCTCCAGCGGCGTGCTGTACGTGGCGCTGTTCGCGGCGGCACCGACGGTGGCGGGCCTGCTCGGCTCGCCGGACGCCACCGGTGTCCTGCGGGTGATGTGCCTGTGCGTGCTGATCGGCGGGGTGGCGGCGGTGCCCGGCCAGTTCCTCACCCGCGAGTTCGCCCAGGGCAAGCGGATGGTCATAGACGGACTCAACTTCGTGGTCAGCACCTCGGTCACGCTGCTGCTGGCCTTCGCGGGCTGGGGGGCGATGAGCTTCGCCTGGGGGGCCGTGGCGGGGAACACCGTGACGCTGATCGGGTGCTGCCTGGCGGTACCGGGCACCCTGAAGTACGGCTGGGACCACGGGCACGCCAGGGAGCTCCTGAGGTTCGGGCTTCCGCTGGCGGGGGCGAGCCTGCTGGCCCTCGCGGTGGTCAACGTCGACACCATGCTGGTCGGGGCGACGGTGGGCGACGTGGCCCTCGGCTTCTACGTCCTCGCCTTCAACATCTCCGGCTGGCCCGTGCGGATCATCTCCGAGGCCGCCCGCAGGGTCACCTTCGCCGGCTTCTCCCGGCTGGCCGAGTCGCCGCAGGCGCTCGCCCGGGGCTTCAGCCGCGCCCTGGGCGTGGTGGTCACCGGCACCGTCCCGCTGTGCGTCCTGCTGGCCGGCTTCGCAGCGCCGGCCATCGAGCTGATCTACGGGAGCCAGTGGACGGCCGCCGCACCGGCCCTGCCCTGGCTGATGGCCCTCGGCCTGATCCGCATCGGCAGTGAGCTCGCCTACGACTGCCTGATCGCGGTCGGCCAGCGCCGCTCGCTCTTCGTGGTGCAGGGTCTGTGGCTGGTGGCCCTGATCCCGGTGCTCCTCGTCGGCGCCCGGCTGAACGGCATCGTCGGAGCCTCCCAGGCCCATGTCCTGGTAGCCGGCGGCCTGGTGGTGCCCGTGTTCCTGTACGCCCTCAGCCGGGGCGGGATCGGGGTCGGCTGGGTGGCGAAGGCGTGCGCGTGGCCCTTCCTCGGCGGCGCCGTGATGGCCGCGACCATCCTGGGCCTGGAGCGCCTGCTCGGCGACGGCCCGCTCGCGCTCGCGGCCACCGGCACGACCGCCCTGGCCGCCTACACGCTGTGCGTACTGCCCAGCCGCGGCTTCCTGCGCGGCACCGACGGCGGCGACCGGCCCCGCGGTGACGGCCCCCGCAGTGACGGGCCGCGCGGCGACGGGCCCCGCCACGGCCGGCGCCGGACGCCCGCACCGGCCCGGCCCACCCCACAGGACACGAGGTGAACCCGATGCCACGGCGCACCAGCCGAAACCCGCTCGCCGGACTGCTCTTCTTGGCCCTCCTCGCGGTCATGGGCGTGGCCTGCTCCGGACCGGACCGGTCCGCGCTGCCGGACTGCCCGGATTCCGCGCGCACCTGCCCCGCGAGCGGCTCCCCGGCGTCGCCGGGCCCCGCCGCTGCGACCGCGGGCGGCCCGACGACGGCCAGCCCCGCAGCCTCCGGCACCCCGACGGCGAAGCCCACCGCGACGGCGGCCCCCCAGACCCCCTCGGGCGCACCCGCGGCCCAGGCCGCCTGCGCCTCGTTCAGCGCCTGCGGCTTCCCGGACGCCTCCACCACCGGTCCGCGGATCCCGCTCACGCCCCACAAGACCGGGTACATGGCCGTCCGGGAGAACGGGCTCGTCATCCGGGGCTGGGACATCACCGGCGCGCTCGACGTCTACGCGAACGACGTCACCGTCATCGACAGCAAGATCACCTCGGACAGCTGGTGGGGCATCAACCTGCGCCCCGGCTTCAGCGGCCTGCGGGTCCTGCACTCCACCATCACGGCCGTGCCCGGCAAGGGCCCGGACAACGGCGGTGTCGACTACGCGGTCTCCAACATGGGCGGCAGCTCCATCGAGGTCGGCTGGTGCGACGTCTCCGTGTTCGGCGACGCCCTCTCCATGGGACAGGGCAACCTGCACGACAACTACGTCCACGACATCGTCCCGTTCGTCAACCTGGGCGGCGAGTGGCAGCACACCAACGCGGTGATCAGCGGCGGCGGCAACACGGGTGAGCTGATCATCCGCCACAACACCCTGCTGAACCCGACCGGCCTCAAGGAGGGCGCCTCGGGCAGCATCGGCCTGTTCGCGGACACGGGGGTGGTCCGCAACGTCACCGTCGACGACAACTGGATCGCCGGCGGCGCCTACGCCCTGTACGGCGGCAGCACCGGGGCCACCGGGATCAAGGTCACCGACAACGTCTTCTCGACCGAGTACCATCCGGCCGCCGGCGGATACGGCGTGGTCGCCCACTGGAACCACAGCGGCGCCGGAAACGTGTGGCGGGGCAACCGGATGTCCGACGGCCGCCCGATCCAGCCCGAGCCGGCCCAGTGAGCGGCCCCGTGAGCGGCCCCGTGCGCCGTATGGCGCGGGCGCCCTGGACGCTCCTCAAGGCGCTGTTCGGCTGGCTGGTGCTCTTCGAGGCCAGGAACAAGGTCCTGCTGGCCCCCACCGCGGTGCGGCTGCGCCGGACGGAGGACGCCGAGACCCGCAGGCTGGCCCGCGTCCTGGAGTCGCCGCCCTCGGCGCTGGTCGCCACGGTGATCGCCACCCACCGGCGCCCCGTGGAGCTGCGTGCCGCGGTGCGCTCGGCGCTGGACCAGACCGTCCGCGACCAGGTCGTGATCGTGGTCGACGACGGCGCCGGACTGCCCGAACTCCCGCAAGACCCACGGCTGTTCGCCGTATCACTGGCGCGCAACACCGGTGTGGCGGGCATCGTGCGCAACGTCGGCATCCGCCTCACCCGCTCCCGGTACGTCGCCTTCCTGGACGACGACAACCTGTGGGAACCCGACCATCTGGAACGGACCCTGGCGGTCCTCGAACCCGCCGACGGGCCCGACGGCGTCTACACGGCGCTGCGCCGCGTCCTGCCCGACGGCAGCGAGCAGGACGTCCTGTCGGTGCCCTTCGACCGGCGCCGCGCCGCGCGCGAGGCCTTCCTGGACACCAACGCCTTCGTCGCCCGCCGCAACCGCTCCCTTCACTTCAGCCGTCTGCGCCGGACGCCGGAGGTGCTGCCCCGCGAGGACTGGGAGCTGATCCGCCGGTACGGCCGCCGGCACCGGGTGCGCCACGTGCCGCACCCCACCGTCCGCTACCTCATGAACCCGGCGAGCTTCTACACCCGATGGCGACAGTCCAGTTGAAGTCGAAGCCCGCCTCTCTTCCGCTCCGACCACAGGTGGTTGATCCGATGCCCCGATCCCGGGCCCTCCGAAACAAGTTCGTCGACGCACCCGGCTCCCTGGGAGAACGACTGCGCATCGCCCGCTGGGAACGCTTCCGGCGCTGCTTCCCCGGCATCGAGAACATGCGCGTCGTGGACCTGGGCGGGACCGCCGAGATGTGGCTGCGCGCACCCGTGCGCGCCAAGCACGTCCACCTCATCAACCTCGAGCAACATCCCGCCGAACTGCCCGACTGGATCACCGCGGAGA
The DNA here is from genome assembly GCF_044541755.1 of Streptomyces sp. NPDC085524. Taxonomy (NCBI): domain Bacteria; kingdom Bacillati; phylum Actinomycetota; class Actinomycetes; order Kitasatosporales; family Streptomycetaceae; genus Streptomyces; species Streptomyces sp. NPDC085524. The sequence goes on along the minus strand of NZ_JBITTH010000001.1, from coordinate 215,997 downwards.
CCGCCGACGTCACCGACCCGGAGGTCGCCGCCGAACTGAGCGACCAGGGCGGCTACGACCTGGTCTTCTCCAACTCGACCATCGAGCACGTGGGCGGCCACAGCCAGCGCCGGCGGTTCGTCGCCGCCGTCGAGCAGCTGGCGCCCCTGCACTGGATCCAGACGCCGTACCGCTACTTCCCGGTCGAGCCGCACTTCGTCGCACCCGGCTTCCAGTTCCTGCCGCTGGCCGCCAGGACCCGACTGGTACGGCACTGGCCCCTGGTCCACAGCCGTCCCGACAGCCCCGAGTCGGCCATGAACGCCGTGGTCAACATCGAGCTGCTGGGCCGCGCCGAAATGAGCTACCTGTTCCCCGGGTCGGTGCTCCTCAGCGAGCGGGTGCTCGGTGTCACGAAGTCGCTGACCGCCGTACGAACGGAGCGCGCATGCTGAACAACCTGATCAACCGACACGATGCGGACCGGCTGCTGCGCAAGGTGCGCCGGCTGGAACTCGACCCGGTGCTGGCCAAGCTGCGGGTGCGCGGCGGCGCGCGCGTGGTCCAGCACTGGTCCCAGGTCGACCCGTCGCTGACCGAATGGTGGGCGATCCCGGAAGTCATCAAGCGCTGGAACCTGCTGATGACCGGCGACGCGGACACCTCCTTCCCGCAGTTCGTGGCAGCCGAGCACTTCGCGCCGCGCACCGATCTGCGCGGCCTCTCCCTCGGCTGCGGCACCGGGGGGAACGAACTGCTCTGGGCGAAGACCGGCGCGTTCGGCCTCCTGGAGGGCGTGGACGTGGCGCAGCAGCGCATCGACTTCGCCACGCAGTCCGCCGCCGACGAGGGCCTCTCCGACGTCCTGCGCTTCCGCGTCACCGACGTCAACCGGATGGCCGGCGACGGGGAGCGCTTCGACGTGCTGCTGGGCCTGCAGTCGCTGCACCACTTCGACAACCTCGACGAGACCCTGCCGCGGCTGTCGCAACTGATCGAGCCCGGCGGGACGTTCGTGATCGACGAGTTCGTCGGCCCCACCCGCTTCCAGTGGTCCGACGCCCAGCTGGACGCGGCGAACGCGCTGCTGGCCCGGCTCCCCGAGGAGCGGCGGCGCCTGGCCGACGGCCGGATCAAGCACCGCGTCGTACGGCCCAGCCGGCTGTCGATGGTGCTCGACGACCCGTCGGAGGCGGTCGACGCGGCCGCACTGCTGCCGGGCCTGCGGCGCCACTTCGAGGTCGTCGAGGAACGGCCCTACGGGGGCACGGTGCTGCACATCGCGTTCTCGGGGATCGCGCACAACTTCCGGGACCGGCAGCCGGAGACGCTGGCGCTGCTGGACCAGTGCTTCGCCGCGGAGGACGCCGCACTCCCGGAAGTGGGGCACGACTTCATCGCCATGGTCTGCCGCCCCCGCGGCGGGCACTAGGCAGTCTCAGGCCGTCCCGGAGCTCAGACCGTCCCGGAGCTCAGGGCCCCGGAGTGACGCGCAGGGCGCCCGGCCGGGCGAGTGCGGCCGCGGCCGCACGGGCGGCCGGGCGGCCCAGCGCGGCCCGCGAGGTCTCCCGGAGCAGGACGGCGGCACGGAAGGCCGCCGTCGCCACCGGACCGTGCCGCCGCTCGTAGAGCCGTACGCGGTTCAGCGTCAGCAGGGTCCACAGGCGCGGCGAGACCTGCGACTCCCCGCCCAGGTGGGTGGCCGCGGCGGCCGGCTCCAGCCGGGTCGCGAAGCCGCGGTCACGGGCCCGCAGGCAGTACTCCGTCTCCTCCGAGTAGAGGAAGAACGATTCGTCCCACGGGCCGCACGCGGCCAGGCAGTCGGCGGAGAGGGCCATCAGCGCTCCCGTCGCCCAGTCCGCGGACGTGGGCCGCGCGTACGCACCGGGGTCGGTGACCAGTTCGCTCAGGTGGGGGAAGCGCCCGGCCCGGCGGTTGCCGATGACGGCCTCGCCGAGGGCGCGGGTGACGCTCGACTCCCGGCGCAGCGAGTGCACGAGCGTGCGGCCGTCCTCCTCGTACAGCAGCGGCACGCTGATCCCGACGCGGTCGCCGTCGCCCACGGGCGCGCCGAGCCCGTCCACGAGCAGCTTGGCGCAGCCCCGCCGCATCCGGATGTCCGGGTTGCACACGAGTGCCGCCCGGGGCCCGTCCTCCCAGTCGGCGGTGGCCCCGAGGGCGGCGTTCACCCCGGCCGCGTACCCGGCGTTGCGGCCGGTCTGGACGACCGTCGCGTCCGGAGCCAGCGAGCGGATCACGTCCACGGTGTCGTCGGCCGAGTCGTTGTCGGCGACGACCAGCCGCCAGTCGAGTCCCTCCATGGCCTCCGGCAGGGAGGAGATGAAGTCCGGGAGGACCGCGGCACTGTTCCAGGTGACGACGAGGACGGCTACGGGACCGGTACCGCTGCTCTGGCTGCGGGAGGCTGGGCTGTCGAACCGCATGAGGACTCCATGGTCTGGGGCTTCGGCGCCGCGCGCCTGATGAAGCCGAGGTAACTGCCTCCGGCGGCGATCGTCAGGAAGAACATCCCGGCGAACATCGGGAAGCTGAGGGCGTCGAAGGTGGCGCTGCTGACCAGGGCGACGAGGGCGGAGGCGAAGAACGCCTGCCCGAGCTCCCGGTCGGACTCGTCACGGGCCAGCCGGCGGATGGCGCCGCCCTGGTGGATCCCGGTCAGGAAGAGGGCCAGGAGGGCGATCAGCCCGAGGAAGCCCATCTCCGCCAGCGTCAGCATGTACTGGTTGTCGGTGAAGAAGTAGAGCTCGGGGATGAAGGTGCCCAGACCCTGCCCGAACAGGGGCCGCCCCTCGAGATAGGGGACGATCGCGCTGTACTTGACCGTACGGGCCTGGGTGCTGCTGTCGGAGTTGGCGAAGAAGGACCCGAACAGGGTGGTGATGGTCCCGATCAGCCCGGGGATGATGACCTTGAAGCCGGCCACCGAACCCAGCAGCAGACCGATCGCGGTCCACCGCCGCTGCGGCTTCCACCGCGGCACCATCACCAGCACCACGATGAACGCACCGATGATCGACGTCCGCGACACCGTCAGCGGCAGCGAGCCGCCCACCAGCACCACCGGCAGCCAGCGCCGCCACCACTTCAGGTGCGCCCGCACCGGGTCGAACGCCTGCTGGATGGCGAACGGCAGCAGCAGGGCGAGCATCCCGCCGAACTCCAGGGGGTGCGCCGTCGTGGAGCGCGGACGGGTGAAGGCCCCGCGGTCCATGGCGGCCAGCTGCGGGACGCTCGACGAGAGCCCGGGGATGCTGATCTGGTCGGCGACGTTCGTGGCGGCGAAGAAGTCGTAGTAGCCGATCGCGGCCACCACCGACGCCATCACCACGGCCCGCCGCAGCAGCGTGTCGAGCCGCGGCCGGTCCTGGACCGCCGCGGAGACCAGCACCACCAGGGACACCCACACCAGCAGCGCGATCAGTCCGCGGTCCGCCCCGAGGACCTCCTTGCGGGAGGCGCCCCGGGTCGCGTTCGCCAGGTACGAGGCCAGCACCGCGACCGCCAGCAGCCACATGATCACCCGCGGCAGCCGGGTGCCCGGCGCGGGCCGGATCCGCCCGGTGATCCAGGCCGCCAGGTACCAGAACAGGCCCAGCAGCGCGAACACGTTGGCCGGCGTCCCCACACCGCCCATCCCCGGCAGCGTCAGGTTCGACGGGATGAAGAAGGCCAGCACCAGATAGCCGGTGAGCAGCGTCACCGCGTCCAGCTGACGGCCCCGGGCCCGCCTGCGGTCCCGCCATGCGCGCACCGCGCCGCCGGACCCGGCCGCACGCCTGCGGCGCACCGCCACCACCAGGGTCTCCGTCACGAAGGACAGCGCGAACCCGGCCGTGGTGCAGAGGATGAGGACGCTCAGCACCTGCTGGTAGCGGGTCTTGAGCTGGGGTCGCGGGATCTGCGGCAGCACCACGGGCGTGGTCTGCACGAAGAACGCGGGAGCCACCTTCGCCGCCGCCTGGAGCGCACCCAGCTGCTCCCCGGCGAAATTGGTGAGGATGGTGGTCTCCCGCAGGACCTTCTCCCGGTCGGTGCCCGTGACGGTCAGCGTGAGGATCGGGCCCGAGGCACCCGCGGCGAAGGACACCGTGTACGGGTCCGTCACCCCGAGGCCGTGCAGGTCCCGCGCCGCGTCCGCCCCCGACAGGGTCCTGATCAGCACGTCCGCGGTCACGACCAGCGTGCCGCCCGCGTTGGCGATGGGATTGCCGAACGAGGGGGCCAGCTCGGCCACCGCCTTGGAGTCGGTCAGCGCCACCGAGCTCTGCGACTGGTACGACACCGGGACCGACCGGTACAGGTGGCCGGCCGCGAGCACCCCGACCAGCAGCATCGGCACCATCACGTACCAGCGCCGCCGGAGCACCGCGAGGATTTCACCGATGGTCACGAACGCCCCCGAGAGCTACCGGATTTGATGGCGCGCCGACACGTGTCCTGACAGGATCGATCACGACGTGGGGAACGGAAGGAATCGTGTGTCGCCTGGTGAGTTGGTCCGAGCGCTGCTCCGGCGCTGGTACGTCCTGGCCGTCGCGATGGCGCTGGCGGCCGTAGGAGCCCTCCAGGTGCTGCGCCCCAGCCCGACGTACCTGAGCTCGGCGATCGTCGTGCTCAAACCCCCGGTGACCGGCACCCAGCCGAACCAGCTCGCCAATCTGCAGCCGCCGCTGGCCGCCGTCTCCTACGCGGCCGTCAGCCAGCTGGAGTCGCGCGCCGGGACCGACGAACTGCGCGCCGCGGGGGTCGAGGGCACGTACCGGCTGATCCCGCGGAACAGCGGCACCAGCGTGACCCCCCGCTACCTGATCCCCTCCCTGCAGATCCAGGCGGAGCAGCCCGCGCCGGCCGCCGCCGACGCGACCGTGAAGAAGATCATCGACGTCTACTCGAAGCACCTGACGGACCTGCAGACGAAGCAGGGGATACCCGAAGCCGCGCGGATGACCGTCACGCTCCTCGTGCCGCCGAACTCCGTGGCGCAGACCGGCACCAAGAGCCGAGGGCTGGCCGGTGCGGCGCTCCTCGCCCTGGTGACCGGGGTGGCGGCGGCCCTGTGGACCGACCAGCTGCTCGCCCGCCGGACCCGACGGGCGAGCAGCTGAGTGGAACAGACGGTGCATCAGATCCCTCGGCGCTTCCAGGACCGCCACCACAGCCACTCGCGGCCCCGGTCGGCTACGGCGGACAGCACCAGCGGCTGGAGGTACGGCATCGTCCGCGCCCCGATCCGCCGGCGCAGGCGCAGCGCCCGGTACTCGCCGAGCCCGGTGTAGCCGCCGGGCAGGCACTCGGCGGCGAAGCCGACGAGCTCGTCCACCGGAACGACCCCGGTGCGCCCCCGGTCGTACGCCCGGTAGGCACGCCGCAACGCGTACCGGGCGAGCCGGGTGCGCGCCGCCCGTGACAGCCGCTCGGTGTCCGGGAGCAGCCCGCCGCACTTCTCCAGCACCGAGTCGAAGGCGACGAGGCGCTGGCGGAGGTCGTCGAGCTGTCCGCCGAAGTCCGTGGTGGACATGTTGTTGCCGTGGACGCGGTAGAACGCCTGATCGGCGCCGCGGACGTAGCCGACGTCGGCGTGGGCCGCGAGCCGCATCCACATCTCGATGTCACCGGCGTGCGGGAGCTCCGGATCGTAGCCCCCCACCTTGCGCTGGAGACTCGTACGCACCACCACCTCGGGCGAGGTGATGCACCCGGTCCCCTCCCGGAAGCGGCGCTCCAGCCACCAGTGGCCCGGGTAGACCACCGACCCGGTGGACCGGGTCCGGGCGGCGGGCAGCGGCCCGCCGTGCCGGAACCGCAGCGGTCTGCCGTAGGCGAAGCCCGCCTCCGGATGGGCGTCGAGCAGCGCGGCGGCGCGCACCAGGGCCCCGGGGACCAGCCGGTCGTCCGCCGAGAGCAGGGCGACGTAGTCCCCGTCGGCCCACTCCAGCAGGCCCTCGTTGTAGGTGGCGATGTGGCCCCGGTTCTGCTCGTGGACCCGCACCTCGATCCGCGGGTCCTTCGCGGCCAGGGCCCGCGCCACGTCCGCGGAGTCGTCGGGCGAGGCGTCGTCGATGATCAGCACCCGGACGTCGACGCCCTCCTGTTCGTCCAGGACGCTCTTGACGCAGTCGGCCAGGAAGTGGCCGTACTTGTAGCAGGGGATCACCACGCTGACCGTGCTCACTGGCCGGACACCTCCGAGGCGGCGGCCGACTGGGCGAGCGCGGGCGGGTTGGTGGTGAAGATCGGGCCGACCCAGTAGTTCACCGAGCCGAACGTGTTGTTGGGGAAGGCGGTGGACGTGCCGTACTTGTAGAGGCCGTTGGCCCCGCCCGTGCCGTCGGCCGGTGCGACCAGCGGGTAGGAGCGGTGCGCCGCCGTGAAGTAGCCGCCGTCCACCGAGTAGTTGCCGTTCGGTGCGTGGTAGGAGGCCACGTAGGAGGTGCCCGCGGTGACGGGCACCGGGTTGGCGAACTGGAGCTGCTGCCAGCCGGTGAGCGTTTCGCTGCCGAAGGTGCCGGTGGCCAGGAGCGTGCCGTCGGCGGCCCAGAGGCTGCCGGTGTGGGTGCCGGTGTTGTTCGGTCCCTTGTAGAAGGTGACGCCGGTGATGTAGCCGTTCACCGCCGACTGGAAGCGGGTGCCCAGCTCCACCGAATTGGTGTCGTCACCCACGTTGGCGGTGCTCGGGGTCGTCGTGCCGGTCCACAGCGTGCAGGGGCAGTTGACCGTCGGCGGTGTCGTGCTGGTGGTGAAGTTCCACGTCACCGGCGCCGTCATGGCGTTGCCCCACAGGTCGGAGGCCTGCACGGACGCCGTGTAGGTCGTGCTCAGCGCGAGCTCGCCGGCCGGGGTGAAGGTGGCGCTGTTCGAAGCCCCCAGCACCTTCGTGCCCGGTACGGAGTTGCCGCCGGAGTCCTTCAGCGTGAACACCAGCGTGTCCGCGTCGATGGCCCCGCTGAAGGTCGCCGAGACCGTCGCCGTGATCGCGGTGCCGGTCGCCGCGGACTGCGGCGAGATGCCCGTGACCGTGGGCGGCGTCGTACTGGCCGTGGCGGTGTCCAGGACCGCGTCCACCCAGTAGTTGCTGCCCGAGGAGGCGTTGTTCGGGAACCCGCCCGCGGCCGCGTAGCGGTAGACGCCGTTGCCGCCGTCGGTGCCGTTCTTCAGTGCGGTGAGCGGGGCCAGGCCGGCGTCGGACGAGGCGAAGGTGGTGTCGTAGGAGTAGCCGCCGTGCGGTGCGAAGTAGGAGGCGATGTAGGTGGTGTTGGGCTTGACCGGCACCGGGGAGGAGAAGTTCAGCTGCTGCCAGCCGGACGCCGTCTCGTTGGTGAAGGTGCCGGTGGCCAGGCGCTGGCCGGTGCTGCTCCACAGGCTGCCGGTGTGGGTGCCGGTGTTGGCGGGGGACTTGTAGAAGCGGACGCCGGTGATGGAGCCGGGCACCGACGAGCGGATCTTCACGCCGAGCTCGACCGCGCCGCCGTCACCGCCGTTGACCGTGCCGGGCACGGTCGCGGCCGGCCAGACGGTGCACGGGCACTGCTGCGGGCCGACGGTCACCGGCACGGTGGTGGTGGCGCCGATGTTCACGCTGTCGTCCACCGCGCGCACCTTGATCTGGGCCGCGCCCGGGGCGGTGGGCGTCCACGTGTACGTCCAGGAGCCGATGCCCGTGGTCGCCTTCCAGGTGGTCCCGCCGTCGGTGGAGACCTCCACGCGGGCCACCACGCCGCCGCCGGTGTCCGTCGCCGTGCCCTTGATGGTCACGGGCTTCAGGGCCGGCACGGTGGCGTTCGCCGCCGGGCTGGTCACCGTGACGGAGGGCCCGGTGGTGTCCGTCGAGGCCGTCGCCGCGACCAGGTTGCCCTGCAGGGACTTGGGCTGGACGCCCATGTCCGCGAACACGTTCACCGTGGCCTGCTGCATCCGCTTGTCCTCGGTGACCACCGCGTCGTCCGGATTGCCGGTGGGCATGTTCGTCAGGCCCCAGGACCACTGCACCGTGCCCGCCCCGAACACCAGGGCGTGGGAGGTCTGGTCGCGGAAGGCGACCAGGCTGTGCGTCGCGGTGCCGTTGCCGTAGTTGTTCCCGTAGTCGAGCCGGAGCTTGCCGTCGGTGATGTCCACCGTGGTCGAGGACATGGCGATCTGCCCCGGCGGCCGGTAGCCGTCCTCCACGTCGCTGTCCCATTCGTAGCCGAGGGTGCCGACCGGGAACGTGGCGGTCTGGGAGGGGGTCAGGGCCGCGACGGTCGTGCCCCGCCACAGCCGCATCTTGGCGAAGGAGCCCGGCACGGTGATCGCGTCGGCGCGGTAGCCGTTCACGCTGAAGAGCGTGCCGGTCAGCTGGTTCTGCGGCTGGTAGGTGCGCCCGTTGGTGCCGCTGGCCGGGTCCATCCAGGTGCCCGTCCAGATCCCGCTCGGGTCGGGTACGCCGTTCGGCACCGGGAAGGACAGCTTGGTCTCCTTGTAGCAGACCAGTGTCCGGTTCGCGGTGTTCGCGCCGTCGATGCTCGGGGCGAGGCGGGTCTTCCAGAAGACCTCGTTGCCGCTGAAGTAGGTCTGGTGGACCCCGGCGCGCCGGGCGTTCAGCGCGTTGGTGAACTGGTCCTGCGTCCAGTACTCGTCGTGTCCCGAGGACATGAAGACCTTGTGGTTCTGCAGCTGCGCGGCACCCCGCGTCGACACGTCGATCCCCGACATGTAGCTCACGTCGTACCCGTTGCGCTCCAGCCACGCGACCATCTGGTACTCGGAGCCGTAGATGCCGTTCTCCCCGCCGATGTCCATCGGCCGGTTGTAACTGACCTCGTACGCACGCCCGTCGGGGGCGGGGCCGGTGCCGTCGTACAGGTCCTGGCCGCCGTAGTTGTTGTACGCCTGCCAGGTCTGGTCGCTGGTCTGCACCACGATGTCGGAGTGGCCGGAGTCGTTGCGGACGACGAACGGATAGGGCATCACGCCGTTGCCGTCCGCCTGGTCGAAGTTGACGATGTACAGACCGGAGACGGCGTCGGCCGGCACGGTCCACGTCGCGGTGACGGGCCAGTTCCCGCAGTCGACCAGACCCGTGGAGGCCTTGGTCGTACAGCTCTTGGGATTGCCGCCCTGCGCGAAGTTCGCCGGATACGTCTGCGCGGCCTGGGCCGCGGTCGACATCAGGCGGGCCCCGTTGCCCCCGTAGTGGCCCAGCCGGTAGACCGAGACGTGGTACGCGGTCGACGACTGGATCTTGAACTGCACGGTCTCGCCGGCCTGGACGCTCGTCTGGGCCGGGAAGCCCTTGATGTCGCCGTAGGCGCTGGGCGCGAACCAGTCGGACATGGGCGTGCCCGGCTTGGAGTTCTCGCACACGATGGCATTGGACCCGGGGCCGCACGGGTCGGCGGCACTGGCCACCGACGGCGGGAGGACCGTGGCCATGAGGGCGGCGACCACGGTGAAGAGACCGTACCGGAGTAGCCTTCTCCGTCTGTTCATCTGTACCTCTTCTTGCGTCAGCGCAGGGCGTTGGCGAGCGCGTCGACGACCCGCTGCTGTTGGGCAGCGGTGATCTGTGGGAACAGCGGAAGGGAGAGCATCCCGTCCGCAGCCCGCTCGGCGTGGGGGAAGTCGCCGCGGCCGTGACCGAGGTGACGATAAGCGGGGGTCAGGTGGACCGGGGCGGGATAGTGCACGCCCGCCCCGATGCCCTCCGCGTTGAGCTTGCCGACCACGGCGTCCCGGTCCGCCCCGGAGACCCGTACGACGTACAGGTGCCACACGTGGACGTTGCCCGCCGCCGTGACCGGCAGGGTGATCCGGCCGGCCGCCGCGAGCTCGGCCAGCAGGGCGTCGTACCGTTCGGCGGCGGCCCGGCGGGCCGCGTTCCCGTCGGCCAGCCGGGCCAGCTTCGCCCGCAGGACCACGGCCTGCAGACCGTCGAGCCGGCTGTTGAACCCGGCCACGTCGTGCCGGTACTTGGCGACGCCGCCGTGGTTGGCCAGAGCCCGCACCCGGGCGGCCGTCTCCTCGTCGTCGGTGACCACGGCGCCCGCGTCCCCGTACGCGCCCAGGTTCTTGCCCGGGTAGAAGCTGGTCGCGGCGATCCCGCCGCTGCCGGGGGAGCGGCCCTCGCGGGTCGCGCCCTGGCTCTGCGCGGCGTCCTCGACGACACGGACGTGCGCGGGCAGCCGCGCGGCCAGCGCGGCGGTGTCGGCGCACTGCCCGTACAGGTGGACCGGGACCACCGCACGGGTGGCCTCCCCGACCGCGCGCAGCGCGGCCTCCGGGTCCATCAGCAGCGTGTCCGGGAGGCAGTCGACCAGCACCGGGCGGGCCCCGATCCGGGCGACGGCGCCCGCGGTGGCGATGAAGGTGTTGGCGGGCAGCACCACCTCGTCGCCCACGCCCACCCCGCTCGCGCGCAGGGCCAGCTCCAGGGCGTCGGTGCCGTTCGCGACGCCCACGCAGTGCCGCACCCCGGCGAACTCCGCGTACTCGCGCTCGAACGCGGCGACCTCCTCACCGCCGATGAAGGCGGTGCCGGCCAGCACCCGGTCGAACCCGGCGCGCACTTCGTCGGCGACCTCGGCGTGCGCCGCCTTCAGGTCGACGAGCGGTATCTGGTTCATGCGACGTGACTCCCCATCCGTGTCTCCGGCCACCGGCCGGTACCCTCCCCATCGGCCCGCAGTTCGTCGAGGGCCGGGCCGTCCGCGGCCCGCAGCCGGCGGGCCGGGCTGCCGGCCCACACCTCGCCGGGCGGCACGTCCGCCAGGACCGTGCTCCCCATACCGGTCAGCGACCAGGCGCCGACCGACGTGTACTCGCGGACCAGCGATCCCGCACCCACATAGGCGCCGCGCCCCAGCCGTACCCCGCCGCCGAGACGCACGCCGGAGGCGAGCGTGGCGAAGTCCCCGACCACGTCGTCGTGGGTGAGCACCGTCTGCGGCATCACCGCCACGTGCGATCCGACCCGGACGGACGCGGTCAGCACGGTGTGCGCCAGCAGCACCGTGCCCACCCCGAGCATCGAGTTGTCCGACACCACCGCCGTCGGGTGGACCACCGTCGCGTACCGGTTCGCCGGCAGCCCCAGGCGCCGCACCAGCCGGGCGCGGACCGCGTAGTCGCGCGGACTGCCCACGCAGACCACCACCCGGGCGCCACCCAGCCGGTGCACCTCCTCGCAGCCGCCCAGCACCGGCACCCCGCCCACCTCGCGGCCCTGCAGGGCAGGGTCGTCGTCGAGGTGCCCGGCGAGCCGCCAGCGCGGGGACCGGCCCCACGCGAGGTCCGCGGCGGCCACGTCCCGTACCGCCTGAGCGGTCTCCCGCGCGAACCCGCCGGCGCCGACGATCACCAGGTCCTCGGTGTCCGGCCACCCGCCGCTCATGCGCCGGCCCGTTCGCGGAGCACCGCCACCACCCGGTCCTGCTGGGCCTCGGTCATGGTGTGGAACAGCGGCAGGATCAGCGAGTCGCGGCTGATCCGCTCCGTCACCGGCAGCGGCGCGGCGCCGTGGCCCGCGTACGCAGGCTCCAGGTGCGAGGCCATGATCCCGCGCCGGGCCGAGATCCCGGCCTCGGAGAGCGCGGCGAGCAGCGCGTCGCGCCCGACCGGGAAGTCCGTGGCCGGCAGCACCCAGTACGACTGGAAGTTGCCCTCGCCGTACGCGGGGTCCCGGACCGGCGTGAGGCCGGGCACCCCGGCCAGCAGCTCCGTGTAGCGCGCCGCCAGCCCGCGGCGCCGGGCCACGATCTCGTCCAGCCTGCCGAGCTGCACCAGGCCGACCGCGGCCTGGATGTCGGTCATCCGGTAGTTGTAGCCGACTTCCAGATAGCTCTCGACGATCGGTTTGCCGCTCGCGTGCCGGTCCGCCGCCGACACGTTCATCCCGTGCTCGCGCAGCCGCCGCAGCCGCGCGGCCCACTCGGCGTCGTCCGTGGTGATCATGCCGCCCTCGCCGGTGGTGATCACCTTGCGCGGGTGGAAGGACCAGGCCGCGATCAGCGCCCCGTGGCCCACCGACTTGCCGCCGACGGTCGCGCCGATGCCGCAGGCCGCGTCCTCCACCAGTGCGAGGTCCCAGTCGGCGCAGGCCGCGCGCAGCGCGTGCACGTCGGCCGGCACCCCGCCCTGGTGCACCGCCAGTACGGCCCTGGTGCGGGGGGTGCGGACCGCGTCGACGGTCTGCGGGGTCAGGTTGCCGGTGGCCTCCTCGACGTCCGCGAACACCGGGGTCGCCCCCACGTAGCGCACCGCGTTGGCCGTGGCGATGAACGACAGCGAGGGGACGACCACCTCGTCGCCCGGGGCGAGCTCCAGCGCGATCAGCGCCAGGTGCAGGGCGGTGGTGCACGAGCTCACCGCGATGCCGTGCGCGGCGCCCACGCGCTCCGCGAAGGCCCGCTCGAACTCGGCGACCCGGGGCCCCTGGGCCACCCAGCCGGAGAGCACCGCGTCGGCCGCGGCCTTCGCCTCCTCCTCGCCCAGCCACGGCACCATGACGGGGATCCGCTCGGGCGCGCTCATCGGCCCGCCTCCGCCGCCCCGTTGGAGGAACCGGCGGTGCGCTCGGCCCGCCACCACTCCACCAGGTCCCGCAGCCCGGTGCGCAGGTCGATCTCCGGGGTGAAGCCGAGGCGCTCCCGGGCCCGCGAGGTGTCCGCGAGCCGCCGGGTCACCCCGTTCACGGCCCGGGCCGGCCCGTGCTCAGGGTCCAGGCCGTCCGCGTCCATCGCCTCCAGCAGGCCCTGGGCGAGCTGGAGCAGGCTGGTCTCGGTGGAGCTCGCGATGTTGAAGACCTCGTCGGTCAGGTCGGACTCGGCGGCCAGCAGGTTGGCGCGCGCGATGTCCCTGACGTCGACGAAGTCCATGGTCTGGGTGCCGTCGCCGAGGATCAGCGGCGGCTCGCCCGCCGCGATCCGCTCCATCCAGCGGATCAGCACCTCGGTGTACAGGCCGTGGATGTCCATCCGGGGCCCGTAGACGTTGAAGTAGCGCAGTGCGACGTAGTCCAGCCCGTACATCGAGTGGAAGCTGCGCAGCATCCCCTCGTTGAAGGCCTTCGCCGCGCCGTAGAAGGTGTCGTTGTTGTAAGGGTGGTGGCGCTCGGTGGTCGGGAAGGACTCCGCCAGCCCGTAGACCGAGGCCGAGGACGAGGCGATCACCTTGCCCACCCCGGCCGCGGCCGCCGCCTCCAGCACGTTGAACGTGCCGTCCACCATCACCTCGTTCGCCAGCCGCGGTTCCTCCGCGCACTGCGTGATCCGGATCGCGGCGAGGTGGAACACCAGGTCGGCACCGTCCGTCGCCTTGCGCACGGCGGCCACGTCGCGGATGTCGCCCTCGACGAGCTCCACCACACCGCTCGGCAGGGCGCGGGCCAGGTTGGCCGTGCGCCCCCGCACGAAGTTGTCGAGCACGACGACCTCGCGCGCCCCGTTGTCCACCAGGAGGTCCACCACGTGCGAACCGATGGTCCCCGCCCCGCCGGTGACCAGAATCCTCTTGCCTCGTACGCTGCTCAACGCCCTGCCCCCACTGAATCGTTCATCGTCTGTCGTGCGAACGGCCCGGCCGAAGCCCGGCCAACGGTCAGCGCCCGGTGCGCAGTCCGACCACCGCGCCGCGGAACTCCAGGCTCCGCGAGGCCGCTTCGAGGATGTCGAGCACCTTCAGCCCCGCCCGGCCGTCGGTCAGCGGGGGCCGCCCCGTCCCGATGGCCTCGGCGAACTCCTCGACCATGCTGCGCAGGGCCTCCTTCTCGCCGATCGCGGGCGCCACCATGTCGCCGGTGCGGTAGGAGACGAGCATGTCGCGGCGCTCGTCCACGCCGATCTCCTGCGGCGCCGTCAGGTCCACCCCGCGGTCGAACACCGCAACGCGCTGGGTGGGGTTGAGGTCGTCCCAGACCAGCGTGCGCTTGGACCCGCCGACCATCGTGGTGCGGACCTTCGTCGGGGAGAGCCAGTTGACGTGGACGTGGGCGATGGCGCCGGTGCTGAGCTGGAGGGTCAGATAGGCGACGCAGGACTGCCCGGCCCCGATCGGGTCGGCTCCGTGGGCGGCGACCGCGACGGGCTGGACGTGCTCCGGGAGGATGAAGTCGAGCACCGACAGGTCGTGCGGGGCCAGGTCCCACAGGACGTCGATGTCCTTCTGGACCAGCCCCAGGTTGATCCGGACCGAGTCGACGAACTGGATGTCGCCGAGTTCCCCGGAGCGGACCATGTCGCGGATCCGGGCCACCGCCGGCGTGTAGCAGTACGTGTGGTCGCACATCAGGGTCAGGCCGCGCTCCTCGGCCTCCCGCACGAGCTTCAGCCCGTCCTCGTAGGTGGCGGCGAGGGGCTTCTCCACGAGCACGTGCTTCCCGGCGCGCAGCGCGGCCAGCGCCACGTCCAGGTGCGTCCCGGCGGGGGTGGCCACGGCGACCGCGTCGACCTCCGGGTCGGCGAGGACCGCCGCGTAGTCCGCGGTGGCCTGGACGGTGGAGTACGCGCCGAGCACCTGCCGGGCCCGGTCCACGTTCAGGTCGCAGAGCCAGCGCAGCCGGAACCCCGGGCTGGACTGGAAGTTGCGGACGAGATTGGGGCCCCAGTAGCCCGCGCCGACCACGGCGACGCCTAACGGAGCCCCGGGCTCCCGGCCGGCGGCGACGGCGTCCCGCCCCGCGTTCTCCGCGGTGTCCTTCACAGCGTTCCCCTTCCCTCCGTGCACACCTGACGGCGTGACGACAACTCATGGCCGGGACGCGTGTGATGGAGGGACGCGCCATCGAGGGCAGCCCGGACGCCTGCGCGACCCGTGCATGACCTGCTCAACGGCGATGGCCCCCCACAACCGATGCTGCGTAAACCGCGTGCTTCCGCCCCCCGGACCGGCCGCTTGTTCCCCCAGGCGACCGAACCGCTACAGCGCGCTCAATCTAGACCACCTTGCCTATGCCTGGGGAGAGTTGGGGGAATCACCCGAGTCCGTTGATCGAACGTGCATACTGCCCGGGTGACCAGCATCGTGATACCGGCCCACAACGAGGGCATGGTCATCGGCCGACTCCTCGACGCACTCCTGGCCGATACCGCAGACAGGGACCCCGGAGACGGCGACATCGTGGTCGTCTGCAACGGCTGTACGGACGACACCGCGCGGGTCGCGGCCGCGCGCGGCCCCCGCGTACGGGTGGTCGACATCCCGACTCCCTCCAAACACACGGCACTCCGGGTCGGCGACGAGCACGCACGGGGCTTCCCCCGGCTCTACGTGGACGCCGACGTCATCCTCGGGGCCGCCGACGTACGGGCCCTGACCGCCGCCCTCGACGCGAACCCGCAGCTCCTCGCCGCCGCCCCCGGCCGGGACATCCCGCTGACCGGGTGCGCCTGGCCGGTCCGGGCGTACTACCGGGTGTGGCAGCGGCTGCCGGCCGTCCGCGAGGGCCTCTTCGGCCGGGGGGTCATCGCCGTGACCGAGGCGGGGCACGAGCGGATCGCCGCGCTGCCGCCGCTCATGGCGGACGACCTGGCCGCCTCGCTGGCCTTCGGGCCGGGTGAGCGGAGCGTGGTCGAGGCGGCGAGGGTCGTCGTCCGGCCGCCCCGCACCTGGTCCGACCTGATCAAGCGGAAGATCCGCGCCTCGACCTCCTCCGCCGAGCTGGAACGCGTACAGGCGGCCGGGCGCACCGGGGAGGAGCCGCCCGCGCCGTCCGCACGCACCGGCACGGGCGATCTGCGTTCCGTCGTGCGGGAGCGGCCGGGGCTGCTGCCCGGGGCCGTGGTGTTCGTCGTGGCGGCCCTCGCCGCCCGCCGGGGATCCCGCAAGGCCATCAGGGACGGGGACTTCTCCACCTGGCTGCGGGACGAGAGCAGCCGGCAGGGGAGCGCCTGACCATGTACCTCGCGGACCGCTCCGCCCCCGCCGGGGAGAAGACGGCGCCGGGCGCCGGCCCCGGACGGACCCCCGCGGTGGCCCCGGCCGTCCTCGCCCTGGGCGCGGTCAGCCTGATCACCGACATCTCCTCCGAGATGGTCACCGCGGTCCTGCCGCTCTACCTGATCGCGGGCCTCGGCCTGAGCCCCCTCGGCTTCGGCGCCCTCGACGGCGTCTGGAACGGGGTCAGCGCCCTCGTCCGGCTCACCGGCGGGCACCTCGCCGACCGGATCCGCAACCACAAGCTGATCGCCGGGCTCGGCTACGGCCTGTCCGCCCTGTGCAAGCCGCTGCTGCTGCTCGCCCACAGCGCGGGCCCGATCGGCCTGGTCCTCGCCCTGGAACGCACCGGCAAGGGCCTGCGCACGGCCCCGCGCGACGCGCTGATCTCCCTGTCCACCCCCGCCGAACAGCAGGGGCGCGCCTTCGGTGTGCACCGGGCCATGGACACCACCGGGGCGCTGCTCGGCCCCCTGGCCGCATTCTTCATCCTGAGCGCGGCGGTGGGCGGCTACGACGCCGTCTTCGGGGTCAGCGCCTGCGTGGCCGCGCTCGGCGTGGTCGTACTGATCCTCTTCGTACCGGGCCGTGCCGCGCGGGGCGCCGCCGCGGCAGCCGTCCCCGCGCAGGCCCCGCACGAGGGGGGCCCGACCGCACCCGCCGTCGGCCTGCGCGAGGCCCTGGCACTGCTGCGCGTGCCCCGGCTGCGCGCCCTCGTGCTCTGCGCCGCCCTGCTGGGCCTGACCACCGTCAGCGACGCCTTCGTCTACCTGCTCCTGCAGGACCGCACCGGCCTCGACGCACGCTGGTTCCCGCTGCTGCCGCTCGGCACCGCCACGGTGTTCCTCCTGCTGGCCGTACCCGCCGGGGCACTGGCCGACCGGATCGGGCGGCGCACGGTGTTCCTCGCCGGGCACGCCCTCCTCCTCGCCGGGTACGGACTGCTCCTCTGGGCGCCCGCCCTGCCCGCCCTGCCCCACCTCGTCCTCGCGCTGCACGGGCTCTTCTACGCGGCCACCGACGGCGTCCTGCCCGCCGCCGTCGCCACCACCGTCCCCGGGGAACTGCGGGGCACCGGCCTCGCCCTCGTCGGCACCGGCCAGGCCCTGGCCCGGGTCGCCTGCTCCCTGGCCTTCGGCGGGGCCTGGACCCTCTGGGGCCCCGGCCCGGCACTCGCCGCCGCGGCGGCCGGACTGCTGTGCTGCGCGACCGTCGCGGGCTTCGTACTGCGCGACCCGCGCGCCACCTCCCCCGCCCGTCCGCAGGCCGCACCCCCTGCCGAGCCGGCCCGACGCCCGTGAGGACCCCCTGATGACGCTGTCTCCTAAGCGCCGCCTGCTCGTCCTCGCGGTGGCGGTGCTGCTCCTCGGGGGCGCCGCCACCGCGATGGTGCTGCGCGCCGCCGACCGCGCCGAGCAGCCCCGGCAGGGCGGCCCCGGCATCGCCGCCGGCCCGGTCACGCTGGGCCGCCCGGGCACGCTGGTGCTGCTCAACACGGCCCCGGGCCCGCACCGCGGCACCCTCGCCTCCGTCCCCGCCGACGACCCCGGGGGCGAACGCACCGCCTCGGACCTCGGCTGCCAGCGGTTCTACGCCGCCGCCGGCACCGGCGTGTGCCTGCGCTCCACACCCGGCGCCCTCGCCCAGGACAACCAGGCCCTGATCGTCGGCTCCGACCTGAAGACCCGCCACAGCTTCCCCCTCGCGGGCACCCCGAGCCGGGCCCGTGTCTCCCCGAGCGGCCGGTTCGCCGCCTGGACGGTCTTCGTCGCGGGGGAGTCCTACGGCGCCGCGTTCTTCTCCACCCGCACCAGCATCGTCGACACCGGCACCTGGCAGCTCGAGCCGGACCTGGAGAAGTTCACGGTGCTCATGGACGGCAAGAAGTACACCGCGGGCGACGTGAACTTCTGGGGCGTGACCTTCTCCAAGGACGACGACACCTTCTACGCCACCCTCGCCACCGCCGGCCAGACCCACCTGGTCAGGGGATCGATCTCCGGGCGGACCGTCACCACCCTCGCGCAGAACGTCGAATGCCCGTCCCTGTCCCCGGACGAGACCCGCGTCGCCTACAAGAAGCGCGTGCAGCGCGGGGCTTCGCTGTGGCGCGAACACGTCCTCGACCTGAAGACCCTGCGTGAACAGCCGCTCGCGGAGAAGCGCAGCGTGGACGACCAGGCGGCCTGGCTCGACGACCGGACCCTCGCCTACGGCCTGCCCACCGAGGGCGCCACCGAGAGCACCGACCTGTGGACCGTCCCCGCCGACGGCAGCGGCAGCCCGCGCCTGCTGGCCCCGGGGGCGTCCTCCCCGGCCCGTCTGGGCTGAGGGCCCCGCAGGATCAGTGCGGAGTCCACGTGAACTTGCCGCCCGCGACCCACCGGACCTCGTCGGGGTTGTCCAGGTCGTGGATGGTGATGCCGAACTCCGAGGCGATCAGCAGCACGTCCGTCATGGACGTCGCCCTGCCGACGAACTCCCCGTCGACCTCCACGATGCGGAAGGGCGGGTTGGCGCGCTGGACCCCCAGGACGGTGACCCGCGCCGGGTGCATGTACGGTGCCGAACCTTCGGTCATGAGGAAACAGTGGCACAGCACTAGACGGGGTGCCCGTCGGAGTCGGTGTGGTCCTTCTGACTGGTGAACCGGTTCAGGAACACGTCCCAGCGCCCGTCGGGCCGCCGGGTCAGGGTCGCGCCGTCCTGCCAGATGCCGTTCTGGGGCCACCAGGCGCTCCCGTACGGGTCGCCCTGGTTCTGGTGGACGTTGTGCATGCCGAGACCGGCGTCGAAGGGCTCGCCGAAGACCAGGATCGGCCGTCCGACGACCAGGATCTGCTCGAGGGCCAGGGCCGCGTCCAGATTGGAGCCCGACTGCCAGGG
This sequence comes from Streptomyces sp. NPDC085524, assembly GCF_044541755.1. Taxonomy (NCBI): domain Bacteria; kingdom Bacillati; phylum Actinomycetota; class Actinomycetes; order Kitasatosporales; family Streptomycetaceae; genus Streptomyces; species Streptomyces sp. NPDC085524. Next base: position 197,208 of record NZ_JBITTH010000001.1, on the reverse strand, counting down.
CCGCGTCGGCCGCACCCACCGGTCGAGGAGGTCCCGCAGCGCCTGCGGCAGCCACGCGGGCCACGCCGGGCGGTCCCGCAGGGCGGGGTGGCGCAGGTAGTCGAGCGCGCCGGACGAGGACGAGCGGGCCAGTTCGTGGTAGCCCTGCGCCAGTGCCGTCACCGGGCCGAGCATCGGGGCGTCCACGGTGAAGGCCCGCCACTGCACCCCCGTCGCCGAGTCGTGGCTGTCCACGTCCACGGCGCACCTGTACCGCCCGTCCGGCGCGTCCACCCTGAGGTTCACGTGGAACCACGCGCCCTCGTCGTCCGGGGTGTCGCGGAAGTGCTGCGACAGCGTCCCGGCCAGTACGCCGTAGTGGTCGAATGGCATGCCTCCCAGTGAAGCACCGGCCGGTGCGGCGGGCCATCGGGACGCCGCCCGGAGGCCCGTGTCAACACGGGGACGGCGTGCTCACCCTCGCCCGCCCATCGGGTGCCGCCGGCGCCGCGGGCGGCCGACCGCCCCGGGGGTACGCGGCCCCCCGCACACCCCTGCGCGGGCGCGCGGGGGTGTGCGGCGCCGCCGCGGCGATCCCCGGGCCCCGTTCGGTGCCACCATGCGTGCGCGATCAAGAGACATCAGCGCACGGACGAGAGGCGGGGAAGTGACCCCTCAGGTGGTCGACGAAGCGACACGGCGCCGTCCCGAGCGGCCGAGGCCGAAGGCCGCAGAGAAGAACGGGACCGCGGTCCCGCCGGAACCCGGAGGGACGGACGCCGAGTTGCTGATCGCCGCCTCCGTGCTGCTCGCCGACGCGGCCCTCACGGCGCGGCAGGCGGGCGCGGAGCTGACGGGCGTCCTCGGCAGCTGGCGCTTCGGGCTCGAAGCCCTGCGCCGCCCCACCTGGGCGCTCGGCGCCGCACTCTCCTGCGCCAAGGCCCTGACCAGCCCGGCCGGCCTCGGATTCGGGGCGAACGGCGGCGTCGTCGGCGAACTGGTCCGGTTCGCGGGGAGCGTGACGTACCGCCGGCCCGCCAAGGTGGCCATGGCCGTGGACGCCTTCGCCCTCCGGATCAGGGCGGCCGCCGCCGAACACCCGAACCTGGCGGCCCCGGCGGCCCGGCGCCTGACCGACGCCATGGTGGCCGGGAACCGGATCGAGGCACTGCGCGCGCTGCACGGACTCGTCGAACGGCTGGGCATCACCCGCGCCCTGACCACCGTGAGCCCCGTCATGATGGAGCTCCTGGCCCTGCTGGGGCTGCTGGACGAGAACCCGGTCAACGACGGGTTCTCCTGGGTCACCCTCGCCGGCGGGGTCCCGGACACCGACCCCTTCATGGGGCTGCCGAGCTCGCTCATCAAGTACCTCAACCCCGGGCCGGGGCGGGCCGAGCGGACCGAGCCGGACTCCATCCTGGCGAAGGTCCTCGACACCTCCCGCAACGACGTCGTCAGCTACATCAACGACATCGGCGCCATGGGCAACCACGGACTGGCCCTGCTGCGCCGCGTCCGGTGCACGGACGGGGCCGTGCGCCACGTGCTCCTGCTGCCCGGGACCAGCTTCGCGCTGCTCAGCAACAGCACGCCCCAGGACGTGATCGGGGCGTTCGACGGGTGCCTGCGCACCGACACCACCTACACCCGAGCCGTGCGCAACCTCGTGGAGCGGGCGGGTGTCCCGGCCGGATCCGAGCTGATGATCGTCGGGCACAGCCTCGGCGGACTGACCGCGATGAACCTGGCCTCGGACCCGGAGTTCTCCGCGGCCTACCGCCTCACCCACGTGATCGCGGTGGGCTCGCCGATCGACAGCAAGCGGCCCGCCGACCACACCACCCGGGTGATCAGCCTGGTCAACAAGCACGACGTGATCCCGACGCTGGACGGCCGCGGACCGGCGTCCCCGAACGACATCCCCGCCGACTGGGTCGAGCTGTCCTGGCTGGACGAGTCGTACGACTACCCGTTGTCGCACGCCCCGCAGGCGTACTCCGACACCCTGCGCGGCCCGATGGCCCACCACCGGGACCGGGTCAACGCGCTGATCGGCGCCTACGACGGCGAGATCACCGCCAACCAGCCGTACATGCTGCGCGACAAGTGACCGCGAGGGAGAGGGAACGACCGATGACCGACGAAGACACCCGCGACACCCAGGACACCCGCGACGGCCACGACGGCCACGACGGGCATGACGGCCGCGACGGGCATGACGGCCACGACGGCGACACGCCTGCGCAGACGGTGGTCCGGGGCCCCGCGACCGCCTGGCCCCTGGAGAACGCCCTGTTCAGCGCCGCCGTGCTCGCCCAGCGGCTGCCCTGGGCCGACGCCCCCGCCCGCGCGCTGGGCCTGGACGTGCTCACCCGCGAGGGCATGACCCGCGCCCTGCTCGCGCACCTGAAGCGCACCCGGTCCGGGCGCCCCGTGCGGCTGCGCACGCCGTTCGGGTCCTTCCTCGTACCGCTCTGCGCGGACGACGCCGCGGCCCTGCTCGCGCACGCGGACCAGGCGGGCGCCCTGGGCGCCGCGACCGGGCTCGACGCCGGGGGACGCCGCCACGGGCTCTCCCCGCACGCCGCCCCCGACGCGTCCCGCGCCCGGGAGGCGGCCCTGCCCGCCGCCGAACTGCGGGCCCTGGTCCGCGACGACGTGGACGGGATCACGGGCGCCCGGCGCGGGGACGGCACCCTCGACTGGCAGGTCTGGCGGGCCGGGGCGCTGCGCCTGGCCCGGCGGGTGGTGGTGGGCGCCGCGGCCGCCGAGGACACCCTGCTGAGCGAGGTGCTCGCCGCGGCGACGGCTGCCGTCGACAGCCGGTCCGGCGAGGCCCGGAACGCGGCCCTGGCCCGGCGGCTCGCGCCGTACCTGACCGACCCGGACCCGGCGTCGCAGGCGGGCCGGCTGTGGCCCGGCGGCGCGGGCGGCGACCCGGGCACCGGCGTCCCCGTCGTCGCGCACGCGCTCGCCCTGGTGTCCGAGGCCGCCTCCGGCACCGCGCTCCAGGCCCTCGCCCTGCTGGCCGCGGGGGCCGCGGACTCCCCGGAGCGGGCCGTGTCGCAGGCGCTGCGCCGCTGGCCGCCCGTGGCCGCCGCCGTGCACCCGGTGCGGGCGCCGTTCGTCTGGCAGGACCTGGCGGTGGAGTCCGGTACGGAGATCCTGTGCGCCCCCGGACTCCTGCCGCACCCGCCCGGCGCTGACGGCCCGGCCGCCTGGCCGGGGGCGCTCTGCACGGCTCCCGCGGGCTGCGCGTGGGCGCCCTTCGCCGCACGCGTCGCGACGGAGACCGTACGCGCTGTCCTGGCGGAGGCCGGGCCGGTGCTGATCGCCCCCCGGTTCGGGGCGGACCGGCTGCCGGACACCCTCGAACCGAGCGGGCTCCTCGTCGCCCTGACCGAGCGTGCGGGCGGCTCCGGCGACGCCCGGGTGACGGTCGGGCTGCCGACGGCGCTGCCGGTCGCCGCCCCCGGCTACGCGCCCGCCTCGTACGCGGCTCTGGCGCAGGCCAGCGCGGAGCGGCTGGAACGGCACGCGGAGAGCCTCGCGGCCTGCGCCGGCCACGCCGGCTGGAACGACGACGGGGCCGGCGAGCACTTCCGCATGGTGCTCCTGGGGCACGCCGACCGGTGTGCGAAGGCCGCGGCCGACGTGCGGCGGGCCGCACAGCGGCTGGCGGGCTGAAGGGGCCCGGGCCGGGCCCCGGCCCGGCCCTACCAGAAGGGCGTCTCGCGGCGGCCGACCTCGTGGTCGAGCATGCCCTGCACGGCGGCCTGGGCCTCGGCGCACAGCGTGCGGGCCGCGGCGGAGCGCTCGGCGAGGGATGCGGGCCGCGCGGGCGGCTCGATCGGTTCGCCGATGCTGATCAGCCACTTCGCGGGCAGCGGGAACGCCGGGGTGAGGGGGAAGTAGGGCAGGTCGAAGAGGCGTGCCAGGGCCGGGATCTCCCCGAGCTTGGGGTACGCCTCCTCGGCGCCGACGATCGCCACCGGTACGACGGGGGCGCCCGCACGGACCGCGGTGACTGCGAATCCGGGACTGAACGGGCGGAGCCGGTAGCGCTCGTTCACCGGCTTTTCGAGACCGGCGATCCCCTCGGGAAACACCCCCACGAGTTCTCCGGCGTTCAGGTGTTCCAGTCCGAGGGTCGGGTCGATCGGGAATGCGCCCTTCTTGCGCGCGTACGAACCGAGCACCGGGACGCGGAAAGTCAGCGGTGCCGCCGGAACGTGCAGGGGGCGGCGCACGCTCCGGGTGAGGACCTTCATCAGCACGAAGGCGTCCAGTCCCCAGGCGCCGGAATGGTTCGCCACGAGCACCGCCGCGCCTTGGTCCGGCACGTTCTCCAGCCCCAGGACGTCCAGCCGGAAGTACTCGTCGACGAGCCAGTCCAGGGTCCGGTCCCAGGCGATCTCGCCGGCCTCCCCGAACAGCCGCCGGAACAGCCGGAATTCGACGGCGGCGGCCTCGAGGAATTCGGTCAGGCTTTCGGACATCGAGGACTCCCGCTCCCGTGTGTCAGATCGTCAATAACCGGCCCCGCCAAGCGTTTTGCGGGAATTGGCCGACGTGGTAGTTATTCCACCACGAGATCCGCCCCTTCCGTTCCATGAGAGGTGCCGTGACCATTTCCGCGCAGGAGTCCGTCATCGACGTGATCACCGAACTGCTCACCGAGACGCTCGAAGTACCGGCCGGGGAGGTACGGGCGGACACGCCGATGCGCCTCCTGGTGGAGGACTCGCTCCTCGTGGTCGAGCTGGCCATCGCCGTGGAGGACCGGCTGGGCGTGAAGATCGACGAGGCCGAGTTCGACGGCGCCACCCTCGCGGAGTTCGCCGAGGCCGTGGCGGCCCGCCGGGCGGCCCGCTGAGGCCCGACCCCGCGACGGTCGAACGCCTGTCGCGCGGGTGAGCCCGCGGCCCCGCCCGCACCCCGCCGGCCGGCCGGGCCCGCCCCGGCCGCACGGCCCCTACTTGGCCGGGCCCGTGTCCTCCGGCCAGCCGTAGCCGGTGCGCGGCGGCTCGGGGACGCCGCCCACCGCGGCCAGGTCCCGGTCGGCGGCGCGCATCAGCTGACCGGCCAGGTCGCGCATGGCCCGGCTCGCGGCCAGTTCGTCACCGATCGCGGGGACCTCCACGTCCTGGGGATTGCAGCGTGCCTTGCCGCGCCCGACGATCGTGGTCTTCCCGTTGTCGAGCACGGCCCGGGCCTTGGTCGTGCCGTCCTCCTCGGTCAGGTAGACGCCCACCTGCCATTCCTCGGCGTGTGTCATGACGTGCCTCCTCGCGCTCCGGTCCCACTGGTTCCAGAATCCCTCCGCAGGGGCCCGTCCGGCCATCCGCGGGAATCGGCGGTGAGGGTGCCGTCGGCATCGAGGGCGAGGGGCCCGGCGAAGGGGCTGCTGATCCGGACGAGGAGGTCCCGGAGCCACCGGCAGTCCTCCGCCGGGGCCTCCCACAGCCGCATCCGCCGGGCCCGGAAGGGGGCGATGCGCAGCGCGCGGAGGGCCCCGCCGGCCGGATCGAGCGAGACGAAGTAGAGGAGCCGGAGGTCGTCCCGGTACTTCTCGTAGCCGGTGATGCCCTCGTAGTCGTTGATCAGGTCGCCGCAGCCGTAGGCGATCAGCCTGCCCCGGTACACCTCCAGCGGCCGGGGATGGTGCGAGGAATGCCCGTGGACCACGTCCGCGCCGCCGTCGACGAGCGCGTGCGCGAAGCGCCTCTGCTCGCGGGGGACGGCGTAGCCCCAGTTGGACCCCCAGTGGATCGAGGCGACGACGAGGTCCCCGGGCCGTTTCACCCGCCGGATCCCGGCGGCCACCGAGGCCGCCGCCGTGTCCGAGGCCGCGGCCACGTAGTCGACCCCGCTCCGGTCCGCCGTCGCGGCCCAGCCCGGCGGGATCCCGCTGGACGGCATGCCGAAGGACCGGACCAGCACCCGCCCGCCGTCCCGGAGGGGGACGGCCGCCGTGCGGCGGGCCCCGTGCGCGTCGGCTCCCGCCCCCGCCACCGTGAACCCGGCGTCCGCCAGTGCGCCGAGGGTCTCCGCGAGTCCGCGGCGGCCGAAGTCGAGGACGTGGTTGTTCGCCAGGACGCACACGTCGGGGCGGGCGGCGGCCAGGCAGGGCAGGTTGGCGGGGTGCATGCGGTAGTGGACCGCCTTGCCCGGCGCGAAGTCGTCGCTCAGCGTGACGCTGGTCTCCAGATTGAGCACCACCGCGTCGGGCGCTGCCCGCTCGAGGGTCTGCAGCGCGTCCCCCCAGGGCCAGGAGAAGCCGGCCGGCCGGGGGACCGGGCCGTTCGCCGCCTCCGCCAGCTCGACGTAGGAGCGGGCGTCGTGGATGTAGGCCTCTGCCAGCGCCGGATCTCCCGGGTGCGGGAGTATCTGGTCGACACCCCGCCCGAGCATGACGTCGCCCGCGAGGCACAGTGTGATCAAATCACCCTGCATGGTTCCAGGTTACCGACCTGAACGGGGGAGTTGAGTATGCGTGCAGTGCTGTCGGCATACGATTCGCGCGGGGGCGTCGAGCCACTGGTGGGGCTCGCGGTGCGGCTGCGGGAACGCGGCGCGGAGGTGCTCGTGTGCGCACCGCCGGACGAGGAGTTCGAGGCGCGGCTGGCCGGGGTCGGCGTGGAGATGGTGCCGACCGGCGCCTCGGTGCGCGATCTGGTCACGGGGAAGACGCCGCCGACGCCCGGCGGCGTGCCGCGGCGGGCGGCCGAGCTGGTCGCCGCGTTCCACGGGAACGTCACCGCACTGGCCGAGGGCTGCGACGTGTTCGTGGCGACCGGTCTGCTGCCGGCCGCGGCCGGAGTGCAGTCGGCCGCCGAGAAGCTGGGCATCCCCTACGTGTACGCGAGTTACCAGCCGGTGAGCCTGCCGTCGCCGCACCACCCGCCCATCCCGCGGCCGGGCCGGCCGCTGCCCGCGGACGTCACCGACCACCGCGAGCTGTGGGACCGGGACGCCCGGGACGCGCAGGAGGTCTTCGGCGAGGCGGTCAACGCCCACCGCGCGTCGGTCGGCCTGCCGCCGCTGGACGACCTGCGGGACCACGTCTTCACCGCCCGCCCCTGGCTGGCCGCGGACCCGGTCCTGGCCCCGTGGCAGCAGCCGGCCGACCTCGACGTGCTGCAGACCGGCGCCTGGGTGCTGCCCGACGAACGCCCGCTGCCGGCGGAACTGGTGGAGTTCCTGGACGCCGGCCCGGCCCCGGTGTACGTCGGCTTCGGCAGCATTCCCATGCGCGATCCGGGAGACGTCGCCAAGGCGGCCGTCGAGGCGATCCGCGCGCAGGGCCGCCGCGCGGTCCTCTCCCGCGGCTGGGCCGACCTGGCCCGGGTCGACGACCAGGACGACTGCTTCGTCGTCGGCGAGGTCAACCACCAGGCACTGTTCCGCCGGACGGCCGCCGTCGTGCACCACGGCGGCGCGGGCACGACGACGACGGCCACCTGGGCCGGGGCCCCGCAGGTGCTGGTGCCCCAGGGCGGCGACCAGCCCTACTTCGCGGCCCGGGTAGCCGAGTTGGGCATCGGTGCGGAACACGACGGCCCGACACCCGCCTTCGGCTCCCTGTCGGCCGCGCTGGCCACGGCCCTGAGCCCCGAGACGGCCGCCCGGGCGGCCGCCGTGGCCGGCCGGTTCAGTGCCGACGGGGCGGCGGTGGCGGCGGAGCTGCTGTTCGAGGCGTACGGCTCAGACCGTCGCCAGCTGGGGGATCAGGCTTAGCGCGTTGTCGTGGTAGATCCCCGCCAGCTGCTCCGGGGTGAACGCGGGGTCCGCGTCCAGGGCGGGGAGCGCGAAGTCCACGACGGTGTCGCCGGGGGCGGCCGGCCAGTCCGTGCCGAACAGCACGTGCTCGGCGGGCACATGGGCGAGCAGGGTCGCCGCCGGCGCCATCGGTCCCGCCGTGTCGTAGTAGAAGCGGCGCAGGTGGTCGCGGACGGCGCCGGGGTCCAGGGGCGGGTCGCAGAACCGCCCCAGGGCCTGGACCCGGTTCGCGATGTACGGCAGGAACCCGCCGGCGTGCGGAAGGATCACCGAGATATTCGGGAAGCGGTCCAGCGTCCGCTTGCCGATCATGTTCAGGGCGGCGCGGGTGGTGTCCAGCAGGAAGTCGCACATGAAGTTCGGAATGCCGGGGACGGCCGCCGCGCCGGGCGGGCTCCCCGGCAGGTTGTGCGGATGGGTGTCCACCACGGCGCCGCAGTCGTCCAGCTCGTGGAAGATCCGGTCGTAGGAGGGATCGCCGAGGTACACGCCCCCGTGGTTGGCCGTCACGTTGACCCCGACCGCCCCGAACTGGCCCAGTCCGCGGCGCACGGCCCAGGACGAGGCCTCGGGGTCCTCCAGGAAGAGGGGGACGTAGAACGAGAACCGCCCGGGATGCGAGTTCGCCACCTCCAGCATCGACAGGAGCGTGATGTTGACCGCCTCGCGCAGCTGCGCGGACGAGTGGTACCTCGCCGGCAGCATGGGCTTGAGCACGGCCGTCGCGATCCCCGTGCGGTCCATGAAGCGGATGGAGTCCTCGGCGTCGAACCGGGCCCACGGCGGCAGCTGCTGCGGTGAGACCAGCCCGTGGCGCTCGGCCCACTCGCGCCACTCCGGCGCGCAGAAGTGGTGGTGCATGTCGATCTTCGCCTGAACCGCGTGTCCGGCCCCGGCTGCGGCCTCGGCCGCCGGCCGTCCCGGCAGGTGCAGTTCAGAGGTACTCGCAGAATCAGGCATACCGGTCCGCCGTCCGTCCGTGGGGTCTTGATGAGCTTCCTGGTCAGGTTCCCGCCGTGGGCACCGAAGCGAATTCCCGGACGATCCGGGACGGGCCCAGGACGAGCCGCAGGTGCTGGAGCCCCCGGAACGCCGCCATCGGACCCTTGAGCCACGCGCCCTTGCTCTCCTCCGCGTCGCACAGCGCCATCGCGGGGAAACGCCGCAGGAGGGCGGAGAGCGCGACCTCGAGTTCGAGCCGGGCCAGCGGCGCGCCCAGGCAGTAGTGCGTGCCGTGGCCGAAGCCGAGGTGCGCACTCTGGAGCCCCTCGCGCGTCACGTCCATGACGTCGGGGCGGTCGAACTTCTCCGGGTCCCGGTTCGCGGAGGTGATCGCGATCTGCACGAGGGACCCCTTGGGGATCCGCGTTCCCCGGATCTCGGCGTCCTCGGCCGCGTACCGGAAGGTCGACGTCTCCACCGACCCCTCGAACCGGACGCTCTCCTCCACCGCCTGCGGGACCAGCAGCGGGTCCGCCCGCAGCCGCTCCAGCTGATCGGGGCGCAGCAGCAGGTTGAGGACCGTGTTGCCGATCTGGAACGCGGTGGTCTTGTGCCCGGCGAAGAAGATGACCCACAGCGAGGACAGCAGCTCCGTGTCGTCCAGCCCCTCCTCCGCCCGGATCAGGTCGCTCAGGAAGCAGTCCGAGGGGTGCTCGCGCGTGTACGAGATCAGCCGTGAGAAGCGGCAGCGCAGCCACTCCTCGGCCGCCCCCAGCTCCGCCTTCAGCCGGGGATCGAACCGGGAGCGCGCCACGATCGAGAACTGCTCCGTGATCTCCGCGCGCTCACCGTCGGGGATTCCGATCAGCTCGCACAGGACCGCGATCGGCAGCGGGAAGGCGAACTGCGACATCAGGTCGACCGGCTCGCTCCCGTCGCACTCGTCGAGGAGCCGCTCGGCGATCTCGGTGATCCTCGGCCGCATCTCCTCCACCCGGCGCGGTGTGAACGCGGTCCGCAGACTGCGCCGCAGCCGGGTGTGCCGGGGCGGGTCCGCGAACAGCACGTTGTCGTCCAGGGCGTCGAAGACGCTGCCGTAGACCGCGTGGTAGGTGTCGAGGGCCCCGTGCATGTCCTTGCTGAAGCGCGGGTCCGACAGGGCGTCCCGGGCGTCGTCGTAGCGGGTGACGAGGTACGTGTCGATCCCGTGCGGAGGCGTCAGCCTGCACACGGGCGCCTGCTCGCGCAGGGCGGCGTAGGCGGGATGCGGACACGTCCGGTACCCCGGAGCCCCGCCGGCCACGGCCGCCACGATCTCGTCGAGGTTCTCGCCACCCGCCGGTGCCGTCTTCTCCTGCGCCATGCTCCGCACCTTCCGTCACACTCGCGTTTCGGCGACACACCGGTTCCCTGCGCGGCCGGACCGCGAAACGTCGGCAGTCCCGTTCGGGTGGTCTTGTCCCCGGCCGGTTCGGGCCCCCCGCGCGCCGTGGCCCGCAAGGGTGCGCGCCCGGCCGTCGGCCGATCGGCGGTCAGCCGTCCGGTCCGGCGGTGTGGCACGCCCGGGCTGCCGGGGACATGCACCCCGTCCGTCCAGCCCCTCCGTCCAGCCCGTCCGTCCCGTTCGTTCGGCCGGCGTCCCAAGGAGTCCGCGCATGCTCCGAAGCCTCGCCCTCGTGCTCACGACGACCGCCTCGCTCGCCCTGCCAGCCCTCGCCGCTCCCGCCACCGTCGCCGCCGACTCCGGCACGGACGCCGGCCGGGCCGCCGCGGCCCGCGCCGCCGTCTACGCGGCGACCGCCCGCTACCAGCAGCACTCCAACGCCGTGAAAGCGGGCTACGTACCGGACAAGTACTGCGTCGCGAACCGCAGCGGCGCGGGCGCGCTCGGTTACCCGCACTTCAACCACGCCTACGACAACTCCGTCGACCCGGCCAAGCCCGCCGCGCTGTTCTACGAGGACGACGGCCACGGCGGCAAGCGCCTCACCGGGGTCCAGTGGGTGGTCTTCGACCGGGACGGGAACCCGGCCACGGACGACGACCGCCCCACGATGTTCGGCATGCCCTTCAAGGGCCCGAACCGCGGCAACTTCCCCGGCCAGCCGGTCCACTACGCCCTGCACCTGTGGCTCTGGAAGAAGAACCCCCAGGGGGCGTACGAGACCTTCAACACGGCCGTGACCTGCCTTCCGGGGACCACGCGTCCCGTGCCCGCGCCGCCGGCGTAGTGCGGCCCGCGCCGGGAGCGGCGGACGTCTTCGGGGCGGGGCCCACACCGAGGACCGCCGTGGCCTGGCTCCCCCCGGCGGAACTGTGGCCCGCGATCCAGAGCATCCGCGAGGAGCACGATCCGCAGATCCGCCGGTGGCCCCCGCACGTGAACCTGCTCTTCGGCTTCGTCCCCGAGTCCGACTTCGAGGCGGCCGCCGCGCCGCTGGGGGCCGCGGCGGCCGAGTGCGCGCCGTTCGGCGCCAGGCTCGGAGGGGTGCGCAGCTTCCGGCACCGCGCCCAGGCGACCGTCTGGCTCGACCCCGCCGCGGCCGGCCCGGCCCCCTGGACCGGGCTCGAACGCGCGCTGGTGGAGCACTTCCCGCTCTGCCGGGGCCGCGCTCCCCGCTTCACGCCGCACCTTTCCCTCGGACGGACCCGGGACCCGCGCCGGCTCGCCGCGGAGTGCGCCGCACGGCTGGGCAGCACGCCCGTGCACGTCGACGAGCTCGTGGTGCTCTCACGCCGCGGCCCCGAGCCGATGCGTCCCCGCGCCACCGTCGCCCTCGGGACGGGCGAAGTCCGCTGGGAGCCCGACCCCGGTGCCCCGGGCGGTCCCCCCTCGCACCGGCACCACGCCGCGTGGGCCGTACTGACCGTGCGCGCGGGGCCGGGCGGGGAACCCGGCGGGCGGCTGGACCTCGTACGCGAACGGCTTCCCGAGCTGCTCGCCGCCCTGGCGCGGGCCGGAGCGGCCGACGCCGACGCATGGCCCCGGCCGTTCGAGACCCTCCCGGACGGGGCACGGCTGGCCGTCGGCCTGGGCCGGACCCCGCCCGACGGCACCCGGCTCGCCGAGGCAACCGCCGACTGGCAGGGCCGGCTGCCGGGCGTGGAGATCGGCTGGGCCGAGGGCGGCGCCGTCCCCACGCTCGGCTGACCTCAGTGGCCGGGGCCGGGGCCGGGGCCGTGTGCCGGCGGGGTCGAATGCACGAAGGACCCGCGATGAGCGCATTCGGACTGTTCGGCCGCAAGGCCGCCCGCCGTCGGCCGGAAACGGGCGCCCCCGGCCGGCGCGTGGAGCTCCTGATCGAGGGCATGCACTGCATCAGCTGCGGCCTCCTCGTCGACGACGGGCTGGAAGAGGTCCCCGGAGGCGCCTCATTACCGTCTTTTCCCAGCCATGCGCAAGATGTCGGCCGGGAATTCCGTGACCGCGGATTAAAATGGCGGGCTGTTTGGCGCTGGATCGGAACAACCCGGGCAGACCTGGGCTCCGCCGGCGACCCGGTCGTTTCCGGGAACGAGACGCGAGGGCCGATGGCAGCCACACCTCAGGGCGGCGAGTTCACTCTGCTCAGCGACGGGGAGAACCGCGAGGAGTCCGGCAAATCGGCCCGGTTCTTCGCCGGACCCGCCGCCCCGAAGCGCACCCTCGTCGACATCTTCGAGGCGTCCGTGAGGGCCCACCCCGAGGAACCCGCCCTGGACGACGGCACCGCCCAGCTGACCTACCGCGCGCTCGCCGTCGAGGTCGAGCGCCGGCGGGCCGCCCTCGCGGCCGCCGGGGTGGGGCTCGGCGACCGGGTCGGCGTCCGCGTGCCGTCCGGGACCAACGAGCTGTACGTGGCGATCCTCGCGGTGCTCGCCGCGGGCGCCGCGTACGTCCCCGTCGACGCAGAGGACCCGGACGAGCGGGCCGAACTGGTCTTCGGCGAGGCCGGGGTGCAGGCGGTGATGGGCGCCGGACAGCACATCGAGGCCACCGGCTCCGCCGAGGAGCGGACCGCCCTGCGGCCCGGCCCCGAGGACGACGCGTGGATCATCTTCACCTCCGGTTCCACCGGCAGGCCCAAGGGCGTCGCCGTCACCCACCGCAGCGCCGCCGCCTTCGTGGACGCCGAGGCCGCACTGTTCCTCACCGAGGAGCCGATCGGCCCCGGCGACCGGGTCATGGCCGGACTGTCCGTCGCCTTCGACGCCTCATGCGAGGAGATGTGGCTGGCCTGGCGCTACGGCGCCTGCCTCGTCCCCGTACCCCGCTCCCAGGTGCGCAGCGGCGCCGACCTCGGCCCCTGGCTGGTGGAGCAGGAGATCACCGTGGTCTCCACCGTGCCCACCCTGGCCGCGCTCTGGGAGCCCGAGGACCTGGGCGAGGTCCGGCTGCTGATCTTCGGCGGCGAGGCGTGCCCGCCCGAACTGACCCAGCGCCTGGTCACCGAGGGCCGCGAGGTCTGGAACACGTACGGCCCCACCGAGGCGACCGTCGTCGCCTGCGCCTCGCTGCTGACCGGCGAGGAACCCATCCGGATCGGGCTCCCGCTGAACGGCTGGGAACTGGTCGTCGTCGACGAGTCCGGCGAGCCGGTCCCCATGGGCGGCAGCGGCCAGCTCGTGATCGGCGGCGTGGGCCTGGCCCGCTACCTCGACCCCGAGAAGGACGCCGAGAAGTACGCCCCGCTGGAATCCCTGGGCTGGGACCGCGCCTACCGCAGCGGAGACCTCGTCCGCGCGGAACCGGAGGGCCTGGTCTTCCTCGGCCGCGGCGACGAGCAGATCAAGCTCGGCGGCCGCCGCATCGAGCTCGGCGAGGTCGACGCGGCGCTCCAGGCCCTGCCCGGCGTCGCGGGCGCGGCCGCGGCCGTGCGCACCGCCCGCAGCGGCAACCAGCTGCTGGTGGGCTACCTGGTCACCCAGGACGGCTGGGACCGCGCGGCGGCGGTGGAGCGGCTGCGCGCCGAGCTGCCCGCGGCCCTCGTACCGCTGCTCGCGCCCGTCGCCGAACTGCCCACCCGCACCTCCGGCAAGGTGGACCGCGACGCGCTGCCCTGGCCGCTGCCCGACCTGGAGACCGCCGGCCCCGCCGAGCAGCTCTACGGCACCGAGGCCTGGCTCGCCGAGCAGTGGAGCGAGACCCTCGGCGTGGCCGTCACCAGCGGCACCGACGACTTCTTCGCGATCGGCGGCGGCAGCCTCTCCGCCGCCCAGCTCACCACCAGGCTGCGCACCCGCTACCCGAGCGCCGCCGTCCTCGACATCTACCAGCAGCCCGTGCTGCGCAAGCTGGCCCGGCGCCTGGAGAAGTCCGTGCAGGAGGACGGCGCGGCCCGCACCGTCGCCCCCGTCCCGCGCCGCGCCCAGGCGGTGCAGTCGCTGCTGCTGCTCCCGCTGTTCACCGTCGTCGGCCTGCGCTGGACGGTGGCGCTGCTGGCGCTGGGCAACGTACTGCACCTGCTCGGGCCCTACCCGTGGGCGCCGACCGCCTCGTGGTGGCTCGTCGCCGCCGGCGCCGCCCTGCTCTTCAGCCCGCCCGGCCGGCTCGCCGTCGCGGCCGGCGGAGCACGGCTGCTGCTGCGCGGGGTGAAGGCCGGACGCCACCCGCGCGGCGGCAGCGTGCACCTGAGGCTGTGGACGGCCGAGCGGCTCGCCGAGTACGTCGGCGCGACTTCGCTCACCGGTTCCTGGCTGGAGCGCTACGCGCGGGCACTGGGCGCCAAGGTCGGCCCCGAGGTGGACCTGCACTCGCTGCCGCCGGTCACCGGCATGCTCAAGCTCGGCCGCGGCTGCGCCGTGGAGTCCGAGGTGGACCTCTCCGGGTACTGGCTCGACGGGGACCACCTCGTCATCGGCCAGGTCAAGGTGGGTGCGGGCGCCGTGGTCGGCACCCGCAGCATGCTCTTCCCCGGTGCCCGGGTCGGCAAGCGGGCCGAGGTGGCCCCCGGCTCCGCCGTGGTCGGACAGGTCCCCACCGGCCAGCGCTGGGCCGGGGCGCCCGCCGTCAAACTGGGCCGGGCCAAGCACAACTGGCCCAGGGAACGCCCGCCGCGCGGGCTCGCCTGGCGGGCCATATACGGGGCGACCGGCTTCTGCCTCACGGCCCTGCCCGTGCTCGCCGCGCTGCCCGCCCTGCTCGTCGCGAGCCGGTTCGTGCCCGCCGGCGCCGGGCTCGCCGATGCCCTGCGCGGTGCGCTGGTCGCCGTGGTGCCCGGCGCGCTCGCGTACGGGTTCGCCTACGCGCTGCTCCTGCTGGTCTCCGTACGCCTGCTCAGCCTCGGCCTGCGCACCGGGAGCCACCCCACGCACAGCAGGGTCGGCTGGCAGGCCTGGACCGTCACCCAGCTGATGGACCTGTCCAGGGAAACGCTCTTCCCGCTGTACGCGGGGCTGATCACCCCGGTGTGGCTGCGGCTGCTCGGCATGAAGATCGGCCGCGGCGCGGAGGTCTCCACCGTCCTCGCCCTGCCGAGCCTGACCACCGTCGGCGAGGGCGCCTTCCTCGCCGACGACACGCTGACCGCCCCCTACGAACTGGGCGGCGGCTGGATGCGGATCGGGCACTCCGAGATCGGCCGCCGCGCCTTCCTCGGCAACTCCGGCATGACCGCGCCCGGCCGCAGCGTGCCCGACGACGGGCTGGTCGGCGTACTGTCCGCCACCCCGAAGAAGGCCAAGAAGGGCAGCTCCTACCTGGGCCTGCCGCCGGTCAGGCTGCCCCGCTCCACGGCCGATACCGACCGGAGCCGGACGTACGACCCGCCCGCACACCTGCTGTGGGCGCGCGGACTGGTGGAACTGTGCCGGCTCGTGCCGGTCTTCTGCTCGGCCGCGCTGGCCGTGCTCACCGCGGCGGCGCTCTGCGCCCTGATCGGCGCAGCCCCGGGGACCTGGGGGACCCTGCTGCTGTCCGGGGCCGTCCTGCTCGCCGCCGGCCTGGCCGCCTGCCTGGTCTCGGTGGCCGCGAAATGGCTCCTGGTCGGCCGGCACCGGACGGGGGAGCACCCGCTGTGGAGCGGCTTCGTCTGGCGCAACGAGCTCGCCGACACCTTCGTCGAGGTGCTGGCCGTCCCGTGGCTCGTCGGATCGGTCCCCGGCACGCCGCTGCTGGGCCTGTGGCTGCGCGCCCTGGGGGCCCGGATCGGCCGCGGCGTGTGGTGCGAGAGCTACTGGCTGCCCGAGACGGACCTTGTCTCGCTGGGCGACGCGGCCGGAGTGAACCGGGGCTGTGTGTTGCAGACCCACCTCTTCCACGACCGGATCTTGAGGACGGATACTGTGGTCCTCCGCGAGGGCGCCACCCTGGGCCCGGGCGGCATCGTCCTGCCCGGGAGCACGGTGGGGGCCCGCAGCACGCTGGGGCCCGCATCGCTCGTGATGGCCGGGGAGTCGGTCCCCGCCGACACCCGCTGGCTGGGCAATCCGATCGAGGCGTGGCGCTCCTGACCGGGCGGCCCGCACCAGCACGTCGTACGAGCACAGCGCAGGGAGCGGAACCGGCAGTGAGCGCCCAGCAGACAGCGGTAGCGGACCCGTACTTCCCGGCCAACGGCGATGCCCGTTACCGCGTGCACCGGTACGAACTCGCTCTGGAGTACCGGCCCGGCCCGAACCGGCTCGCCGGTACGGCCCGGCTCAGCGCGATCGCCGGGCGGGCGCCGCTCACCGAGTTCCACCTGAACCTGGCCGACTTCAGAATAGGCCGCGTCCTGGTGAACGGCCGGGCTCCGCACTACACCCACCGGGGCGGGAAGCTCCGCATCCGGCCCGCCAAGCAGGTACCCGCCGGAGCCGCCTTCACCGTGGAGGTGCACTGGTCGGGCAACCCCAAGCCGGTGCGCAGCCCCTGGGGCGGCATCGGCTGGGAGGAGCTGACCGACGGTGCGCTGGTGGCGAGCCAGCCCGTCGGCGCGCCCTCCTGGTACCCGTGCAACGACCGCCCCGCCGACAAGGCCTCGTACCAGATCTCCGTCAACACCCCCTCCGCCTACACGGTGGTCGCGGGCGGCCGGCTGCTCACCCGCACCACGAAGGCCAGCACGACCACCTGGGTGTACGAGCAGTCCGCGCCGACCTCCAGCTACCTGGTCGGCCTGGCCATCGGCATGTACCAGACGGTGCTGCTCGGCGACCCGGGCCTCGGCGGCGTCCCGCAGAGCGCCCACGTACCGGCGCACCTGCTGCCGCAGTTCTCCCGCGACTTCGCGCGGCAGCCCGCCATGATGCAGCTGTTCGAGGAGCTGTTCGGGCCCTATCCCTTCGGCGAGTACGCGGTGGTCGTCGCCGACGAGGAACTGGACGTCCCGGTGGAGGCCCAGGGGCTCTCCCTGTTCGGCACCAACCACGTGGACGGGGCGCGCGGCTCGGAGCGCCTCATCGCGCACGAACTCGCACACCAGTGGTTCGGCAACAGCGTGAGCATCGCCGACTGGCGGCACATCTGGCTGAACGAGGGCCTCGCCAAGTACGCCGAGTGGCTCTGGTCGGAGCGCTCCGGCGGCCGCAGCGCGCAGGACACGGCCTCCATCGCGCACCGGCTGCTGGCCTCGAAGCCGCAGGACCTGAAGCTGGCCGACCCGGGCCGCAAACTGATGTTCGACGACCGGCTGTACGAGCGCGGGGGCCTCGCCGTGCACGCGGTCCGCGTCGCCCTGGGCGACGGGGCCTTCTTCCGCATGCTGCGGGACTGGGCGTCCGTACACCGGGGCGGGGCGGTGACCACGGCCGGTTTCACCGCCCATGCGGCCCGCTACGCGGCGGAGCCGATGGACGACCTGTTCAGGGACTGGCTGTACGAGCCGTCCCTGCCCGCGTTGCCCGTGGCGTAGCCGCAGGTCAGGCGTCGGCCACGGCGGCTCTGCCGGCCTCCTGGGGCGGCCGGGGGCGCAGGCGGGCGGCGACGACCGCGACGTCGTCCTCGGCATGCCGGGCGTCGGGTCCTTCGCAGACCGCGTCCACCACGTCCACGGGCCGCGCGCCCGCGCTCGTGCGGAGGGCGGTGAGCCGGGCCAGGGAGGCGTCGATGTCCTCCCCGCGGCGTTCCACCAGGCCGTCCGTGTACAGCAGCAGGGTCTGCCCGGGGCCGATCGGCCGGGCGAGGGCCTCGTAACCGCCGACACCGGTGCCGAGCGGCGGGCCGACGGGCACGTCCAGCAGCTCGCCCCTGCCCTCCGCGCCGAACACGGCGGGCGGCAGGTGCCCGGCGCTGGCGTAGACGGCCGTGCCGCGCGCCGGGTCGACCCGGGCGACGAGACAGGTCGCGGGCCGCCGCGACTGGACCGACCGCGGTCTCCTCGGCGGCCGCCAGCCGCCGGGCGTGCCCGATGTGGATGCCCGCGAGCCGCGCCGCGAAGCGCAACGCCGCCAGCGCGTGATCGTCGAACCCCTCGTGCGCCCGGGCCGCGAGCACCCTCCCGTGGACCTCGCCGCGGTCGGTCAGGGGCACCTGGACCAGGTGCGCGGCGCCGCCGCCGGCATTCCCCTCCCGGGCCTGCGGGGGCAGTTCCCGGCCGGGCACCGTGCCGTCCAGCAGCGCGGTCGTGCCCTGCGCCGCGACGCGCTCGTGCCCGGCGCCGTGGCCGGACAGCTCCACCGCCGCGGCGTCGCACAGCGTACGGACGAGGGAGGCGGCCAGCTCCCGGCAGGTCTCGCGCTCGTCGGAGGACGTCCCGATCCGCTCCAGGGCCTCTTCCACGGCCCGCAGCCGTGCCTCCGGCCCGTCCCGCTCGGACGTTTCACCAGCGTGCACCAGTTCCGGTGGATCAGCAGGAGATCGGCCGGATCAGCGGGAACGGTCATCGGGCGGCAAAGTCTTCGCCATGCCGATCCAGGGGCGTGACCACGTCCCGGCCTGCACGTTTCCCCTACGTGACGCTCGACGACCTGTACACCAGCATCGTGGCCGAGGAGATCGAATCCCCGGCCGAACCCGAACGCCTGCCCCTCCTCACCCGGGCGGAGGCCGACCTCGCGCTCGCCGTGCTCGACGTCGTCGCGGGCGGCTCCATGGACGACGAGGTGCGGTCCACCGCCCGGGCCCTGCGGTCCCGGCTCGGGCTGCGGCTGTGCACGGAGGGCCCGCGCGCCGGCTTGACCTCGAGCTAGTGCTGTGACCGGAAAGGTTCACCGGGTCACGGCGCCCGGCACCGCGCCTCGCCGCGTTGTCGGACCACGCGCGTACGTCCAGTACGAGACGACGTGGCCCTCCGCCTTGCGACGCACCGCACCGGACACCGGTCCCGCTCAGTAACCGCCGTCCGAGCCGGACGGCCCGGCCGGGGCCGGGCTCGCGGGCGGCGGCGCTCCGGCGCCGCCCACCGTGATCTCCGTCTTCATCCCCAGGTCCGCGTGCCCGTCGACGGGGCAGTAGATCTCGTAGGTGCCGGACTTCAGGGTCACCCTGACCGTGTCGGAGGCGCCGGGAGCAAGGGTCCTGGTGCGGTTCTCCCCGGACGGGCCCTCGATCTCCAGTGCGTGCTCGTGGTGGCCGTCGTTCTTCGCGACGAAGGCGTAGGCGCCCGGCGCGAACGACTTCTGCGACAGCGCGATGTGGAAGTCGGTCAGGTCCGCGGTCACCTGCGTGACCCCCGTCGTCCGAGCCGCCGGCGGCTCGGACGACGGGGGAGGCGTCGTGCCGCCGGAGCTCCCGCCGGAGCCTGCGGCCCCGCAGCCGGCGAGTACGCCGGCGAGAGCCCCGGCCGCCAGTGCCCGTTCGGCCCGGCTGCGTGTGGATGCCGTCGCCATGGCTCGGCCCTCCGGAATCGATCCGTCCTGCAGTGGATACGGACGGACGGCACGGACGGATTGGCCGTGGGCGCAGGGGGAGGAGGATGGCCCTGTGACGTCACCCGGCCCCGGCGCAATCCCCAGGGGCAGGCCGGCCGTATCCACTGGTATGCGGAGAATGGGCCTACCCCTCGGGAGCGCTCCGGACGAGGCGCTGCTCTCGGGCCTGACGACGGGCGATCCGGACATCGCCGTGGCCTTCGTACGCCGCTTCCAGCGCACGGTCTACGGCGTCGCCCTCGCCGTCGTCGGCGACCCCCGGCTCGCCGAGGACATCGCGCAGGAGACCTTCGAGCGGGCCTTGCGGCACGCCCAGGTGTACGACCCCCGCCGCGGGTCCGTGAAGACCTGGCTGACGACCATCGCCCACAACCTGGCCATCGACGCGGTGCGCGCCCGCCGGGCCAGGCCCGTCGCGCCCGAGGACCTGGACGCGCTCCTCGACGCCGTGAGCGACACCCCCGAGCGGTGGGCGCTCGCCGAGGAGACCTCGGCCGGGATCCGGGCGGCGGTGGCGGCGCTGCCACGGGAGCAGGCCCGCGCCGTGGTCATGGCGGGTATCTACGGGATGCCCGCCCAGCAGATCGCCGAGTTCGAACAGATCCCCCTGGGCACGGCCAAGACGCGGATCCGGACGGCGATGGGCAGGCTGCGGACGTCCCTGGGGGCCGAGGAGCGCCGACCATGAGCGAGATGACCTGCGAGCGGCTGCGCGAGCTCGGCGCCGAGCTGGCGCTCGGAGTGCTGCCGGGCAGGGAGCGGGCCCTGGCCATCGCCCACCTGGACCACTGCTCCGCCTGCCGGGAACACGTGGAGCAGCTGACCCTCGCCGGAGACGGCCTGCTCGGCCTGCTGCCGGGCGCCGAACCCCCCGTCGGCTTCGAGACCCGCGTCACGAACCGGCTGTACCCGGCGCGGCCGGCCCGCCCGGCCCGCCGCCGGTACCCGCACCTGCCCCGGAGGGCGCGGCTCGCGGCCGCCGCGGCCGCCCTGGCCCTCGCGGCCGGGTTCGGGGGCTGGTCCGTCGGCACGGCCTTCGACGACACCCGTGCGCCCGCGCCGCAGGCCCGGGAGCACGCGGACCTGCTCCAGGCCGCCCTGGTCGCGGACGGCCACGAGGTGGGGCGGGTGTACGCCCACCCCGGCTCGCCGGGCTGGGTGTACATGTCCGTCGACCTGGAGGGGGACGCCGGACGGCCGGTCCACTGCCGCCTGGTGCGCGCCGACGGCACCACGGTCGACGTGGGCGCCTTCCCGCTCAGTGCCGGATACGGCCACTGGGGCGCCCCGGCCCCCGTGGACCCCGCGACCCTGACCGGGGCCCAGCTGCTCGGCGCCGACGGCACCGTCCTCGCCTCGGCGCACTTCACGCCGCGCAACGCGTGAGGTCTTCGCATAATGGATGGAAAGACCGGCGGGTGGAAGGGGACGTCTCGTGCCATCGGCTCGGCCGGGGGACGCGCAGGCTCACGGTCCGCTCCGGTCCGAACCGGGGACGCTGCTCGAACGCGTGCCCGTCGCCGTCTTCGGCATCGACGACGACGACCGCATCTGCTACTGGGGGCCCGGCGCGAGCGAGCTCTTCGGGTACGACGCCACCACCGTCCTGACCGAGCCCGGCGCCCTCCTCTTCGCCGACGGGCAGCACGGCTCGTCGGAGGCGTGCGCCCGGCTGACGGAGCGGGGCCGGACCCAGGGGTACTGGAGGGGCCGGCTGCAGGCCCGGCACCATGACGGCAGCGTCTTCCCCTGCGGCTTCCGGGCCTTCTCCGTGACCGGGGCCGGAGGGCCGGGCGTGGTGATGGTCCTGGCCAGCCGCAGCGACGAGCTCGACCGGGTCAAGACCAACCTCGCCTTCCTCGACGCCCTCTTCGAGACCTGCCCCATCGGCCTGGTCATGCTCGACCCGGACCTCCGCTACGTCCACCTCAACCAGGCGCTCGCCGACATGGACGGCCTCTCCATCGAGGCGCACCTCGGGCGGTACATGGACGAAGTCATGATCATGTCCGACGGCGGCGAGTACCAGCGCATGCTCCGGGCCGTCGCCCAGGGCGGAGCGCCGGTCGTGGGCACCCTGGTGGGCACCCGCCCGCGCGGGCATCCGGACCGCGACCAGGTGCGCTCGGTCAGCTTCTTCCCCCTGAGCCAGGCCGTCGGCTCGCGCCCCGGAGTCGGCGGGCTGATGGTGGACGTCACCGACCGCCAGCGGGCCATCCTGGAAGCCACCGCCAGCCGCCGCCGCCTCTCCCTGCTCAACGCGGCCTCCGCACGCATCGGGACCACCCTGGACGTGAACCTCACGGCCCAGGAGCTGGTCGACGCGTCGATGCCGGACTTCTGCGACGGTGCGGTGGTCGAGATCGTGGAATGGATGGACGAGTCGGAGGACTTCGACCCGGACCGGCCGCTGATCACCCGCAGGATCGCCTCCGGGACGATCCTGCCCCCGCCGGCCGTCGAACTCGTGAGCGGGGTGGGCAAGGTGCGCTACCCGCCCGGCTCCGTCATCCACGACATGCTGAGCACCGGGCGTGCCATCTCGGCCGAGGTGAACGCCGAGTTCCTGGCCCGGACCGTCCTCACCGAGTCCCGGACCCGGGTCATGGCCGAGAGCGGCGTGGCCTGCGTGCTCGTCGCCCCGCTCATCGCCCGGGACACCGTCCAGGGCATCGCCATGTTCGGCCGCTCCGCGGACCGCCCCGCCTTCACCCGGGACGACGTCATCCTCGCCGGTGAACTCGCCTCGCGCGCAGCGATCTGCCTGGACAACGCCCGCCTGTACAGCCGCGTCCAGGACATCGCCCTCACCCTCCAGCGGGCCCTGCTGCCCCGCGTGCTGGTGACCGGCCCGTACGTGGAAGTGGCGCACCGGTACGTGCCCGGCAGCCGGACCACCGAGGTCGGCGGCGACTGGTACGACGTGAGCAGCCTGCGGGACGGCCGGGTCGCGCTCGTGGTGGGCGACGTGATGGGGCACGGGGTGTCGGCCGCCGCCTCCATGGGCCGCCTCCGCATCACCGCCGACGCCCTGGCCGGACACGTCAGCGACCCCGCGGACGTGCTCGCCGAGCTCGACGCGTGCGCCCGGGTGGCCGGGATCGAGCTGGCGACCTGCCTGTACATCGTCTACGACCCGACGAGCGGCCGCGCCCGCATCGCCGGAGCCGGCCACCCCCCGCCCCTGCTGCTCCGCCCCGACGGCACGGTGGAGACCGTCGACACGGCCCCGGGGGTCCCGCTCGGCGTCGGCGGCTTCCCCTTCCGCACGACCGAGATCGAAATCCCCGCCGACGCGACCCTCGCCCTCTACACCGACGGCCTCATCGAGACGCGGGGCCGGGACATCGACGTCGGCCTGGACGCGCTGCGCGCCGAACTGGCCGCATCTCCCGGGCCGTTGGAGGAAATGGCGGACCGCATCCTCGCGAACCTGCTGCCCCAGCCGCCGACCGACGACACCGTCCTCGTCCTGGCGCGCGTCCGCCGCGCGCCCTGAGGGGGCACCGGGTGCCCGGTCGCCGGGCCGCCCCCCGGGGGCGATACTGGATGCCACGCCGCGTGGAGGCGACATGCGCGAATCGGAGCACGGCGGCCCGGGCCCCGTCCCGGCGTCCGTCAGCGATACGGCAGCAGTCGTACTGGACGACGCGGGTGTGGTCGTGGCCTGTTCCGAAGCGGCCGCGGTGCTGCTGGAGTGCTCGCCGGGCGGGGTGTGCGCCCCGCTGATGGCGCTGCTTCCGGGCCGCGGGACGGAACCGGCCCCGGGCGGGAGCCCGGTGCCCCGGCCCGGTGCGGACCTGCAGGGCCGGCCGGGCGGTCCGGCGTACGAGCTGGTCCGGCTCGGGACGCGGGCCGCGGACGGCGCCGCCCCCGGGCCGCGGTGGCTGGTGCTGGTCAGGCCCGCCGCATCCACGGCGGAAACGGTCGAACGGGACGCGGAGCGGCGCCGGGCGGGGCTGGCCCAGGCCGCGGCCGCGGCCATCGGGGCCTCCCTCGACGTGACGGGCATGGCCGAGACCCTGGTGAACCTGCTCGTCCCCGACTTCGCCGACCTGGCCACCGTGGACCTCGCCGAACCGGTGCTGGTGGGCGACGAACCGCCGCGCCTCGACGCCAGCGGGGACGTCCGGCTGCGCCGGACCGCCGCCGCGCAGAGCCCCGGGATCTCCGCGGAGGACCTCCTGCCCGTCGGGGAGGCGCTGCCGCCCGTACCGGACAACGAGCTGATGGGTCCCCTCATGGAGGGGCGGCCCGTGCTGGTGTCCGACGTGTCCGTCCTCCGTACCGCCCTCGGAGTGGACCCCGCGAGCCTGCCGCTCTTCGTCCCCGGCGCGGCGCACTCCTCCGTGGCGGTGCCGCTGTACGCGCGGGGCCTGGTCCTCGGCTGCGTCACGGTCTGGCGCAGCCAACTGCCCTCCGCGTTCGGCGAGGAAGACGCCGAGCTCCTGCTGGACGTCGCCTCCAGGGCGGCGATCGGCGTGGACAACGCGCGCCGCTACACCAAGGAACACCGGTCGGCGGTGGCGCTCCAGCGCAGCCTGCTGCCGCACTCCGCCGTGAACACGGCCGCCGCGGACGCCGCGGGGATCTACCAGCCGGCGGGCGGAGGCGTCGGGGTCGGCGGCGACTGGTTCGACGTGATCCCCCTGCCGTCGCTGCGCGTGGCGTTCGTCGTCGGGGACGTCGTCGGCCACGGACTCGACGCCACCGCGGCCATGGCCCGGCTGCGGACCGCGGTGCAGACCCTGGCCGACCTCGACCTGGACCCGGGCGAACTGCTCACCCACCTCGACGACCTGGTGCTCGGCTTCTCCGACGAGCACACCTCCGGCGCTTCCCGCTCCGAGCGGGCGGTGCTCGGGGCGACCTGTCTGTACGCCGTCTACGACCCGGTGGCGAAGGTGTGCGCCGCCGCCACGGCCGGACATCCGCCGCCGGCCCTCCTGTCGCCGGGCGAGGAGCCGGCCTTCGTCGGCATGGCGCCGGGACCCCCGCTCGGGGTGGGCGGAGTGCCCTTCGAGGTGACGGAGTTCGCCGTGGCCCCCGGCAGCCTGCTGGCGTTCTTCACGAACGGACTCACGGGCAGCCGCGGCGCCGACATCGAGGAGGGGCTGGAGCGGCTGCGGACCTCGCTCGCCGCCGCCGACCGGAGCCGGCCCCTGGAGGAGATCAGCCAGGGCATCTTCGACGGGGTGCTCCCGGAGGAGCCCGCCGACGACGTCGCCCTGCTGCTCGCCCGCACCCACGCGCTGCCGTCCGGCCAGGTCGCGGAGTGGGAGCTCGAAGCCGATCTGTCCCTCGTCGCGCGCGCCCGTGAGCTGGTGCTGCGACAGCTGTCCGACTGGGAGCTGGACGAGCTGGGCTTCGTGACGGAGCTCGTCGCCAGCGAACTCGTCACGAACGCCATCCGCTACGCAGGCGGACCGGTCGGGCTCCGGCTGATCCGCGACCGGGTGCTCGTCTGCGAGGTGTCCGACCCCAGCAGCACCCAGCCCCGCCTGCGCCGCGCGCGGGAGACGGACGAGGGCGGGCGCGGGCTCTTCCTCGTCGCGCAGCTCACCGACCGCTGGGGCAGCCGGTTCACCGGCACGGGCAAGACCATCTGGACCGAACAAGCCGTGAGCGTCCCCGAGCTCTGACCACCGATCCTGGTCGACGCCTCGAGTACCCGTCCATGTTCGAGCCGGTCCACGGGTCGGCCCCCGGCATCGCCGGGCAGGGCGTCGCAGACCCCATGGGCGCGATCCGGTCCGCGGCGATGACGGCCGGGCACCTCGGCCATCCGGAGGCGGCGGCCGAGATCACCGGCGCCACCGCCCGGGTCCCGGCCACCAGCCCGGTGCGCACGCGCGACCCCGGCGGCAGCGCCTCCGCGGCCGGATTCACCTCCGCCGTCCTGCGGTACCTGTGACGGAGGGCCGCCGCCGGGGGGTGCCCAGGTCTGTGCGGCAGGGTCTGTTCCGCATTCGGTTACACGTGTAATCTCCGAGCCGTACGACTCGTGAAGTGAAGCTTCGAGGAGCATGCGATGGCAGACACTCCGGCGGCCCGGCCGCGCATCCTGACCGCTCCGGACGGTACGTCGTTCCGTGATCTCAACGGCAACGGCGTCATGGAACCCTACGAAGACCCCCGCCTCCCCGCGGCCGAGCGGGCCCGGGACCTCCTCGGGCGCATGACGCTGGAGGAGAAGGCGGGCCTCCTCTTCCAGACCATGATCACCATCAACCCCGACGGCTCGCTGGTGGAGCCGGAGCCGGGGGCACCCGACGACGACCCGATGCGCGCCTCCACCTCCGCGATGGTGACCGGCAAGCTGATGAACCACTTCAACCTGTTCGGAGCGGCGACGCCGCGCCGCATGGCCGAGTGGAACAACCGGCTCCAGGACCTGGCCGCCGCGACCCGGCTCGGGATCCCGGTGACCGTCTCCACCGACCCCCGCAACGGCTTCGTCGACAATCCCGCGGCGAGCGCCCAGACCGACGGGTTCTCGCTGTGGCCCGAGCCGCCCGGCCTGGCCGCCGTCGGTGACGAGGAGCTCGTACGGGAGCACGCCGACATCGTCCGCCAGGAGTACCTCGCGGTCGGCATCCGCCTCGCCCTGCACCCGACCGCCGACCTGGCCACCGAGCCCCGCTGGCCGCGCGTCCTGGGAACCTTCGGCTCCGACGCCGAGGTCGCCGCCCGCATGGTCGCCGCCTACGTCCGGGGACTCCAGGGCGAGAACCTCGGCGCCGACAGCGTCTCGGCGATGACGAAGCACTTCCCGGGTGCGGGCCCCCAGTTGAACGGGGAGGACGCGCACTTCCCGTACGGGCGGGAGCAGGTCTACCCCGGCGGCAACTTCGACTACCACCTGATCCCCTTCGAGGCCGCGTTCGCCGCCGGCACCTCGCAGGTCATGCCGTACTACGCCATGCCCGTCGGCACCCCCTACGACGAGGTCGGCTTCGGCTTCAACAAGGGCATCGTCACCGGCCTGCTGCGCGAGAAGTACGGCTTCGACGGCATCGTCTGCACCGACTGGGGCCTGGTCACGGACACGCAGATCTTCGGGGCGCCCTTCCCCGCGCGCGCCTGGGGCGTGGAGGACCTGGACCGGCTCGCCCGGGTGGAGCTCATCCTGGAGGCCGGAGCCGACCAGCTCGGCGGCGAGGCGGCCCCCGACCTCGTGGTGGAACTCGTCCGCACCGGCCGGGTGGCGATCGAGCGCATCGACTCCTCCGTCCTGCGGCTGCTGAAGGAGAAGTTCGTCCTCGGGCTCTTCGACGACCCCTACGCGGACCCCGACGCCGCGGCCCGGATCTGCGGGAACCCGCAGTTCACCGCAGCCGGCCTGGCCGCCCAGAGCCGTTCGGTCACCCTCCTCAAGGACCGGCCCGAAGGCGCCGAGGCGCCCCTGCTGCCGCTCGCACCCGGACTGCGGATCTACACGGAGGGCGTGGACCGCGCCGTCGCCGCGCAGTACGCGACGGTCGTGGAAACGCCCGGCGAGGCGGACGTCGCGGTGCTGCGCATCGCGGCCCCGTACGACAAGGACCGGACGACGGGCTTCGAATCCTTCTTCCGGGCGGGCCGCCTCGCCTTCACCGAGGACGAGCTGAGGCCCGTGCTCGAGGTCGCCGCCGCCGTTCCGGCCGTCGTCGACGTCTTTCTGGACCGGGCGGCGGTCATACCGGAGATCGCCGACCGGGCGGCGGCCCTCGTGGCGAACTTCGGCGCCTCGGACCGGGCCCTGCTGGACGTGCTCTTCGGCCGGACGGCGGCCGAGGGACGGCTGCCCTTCGAGCTGCCCCGCTCGATGGAGAGCGTCGTCGCCGGGCACGAGGACGTGCCCAACGACTCCGGCGACCCGCTCTTCCCCTACGGCCACGGCCTCCGGCTGGGCTGATCCCGGCTCCGCGCGGGGGTGGCGGCCCGACAGCCGCCGCCTCCGTGCGGAGAGGCCGATTCCGAGGTCCCGCACCCTGCGCTACGAGGCTAGTTATACGTACAACTGCTTGTTATCAAAATCTGATATCGCGTCTTGTTGACGGTCGCAAGTTTGGCGAGATACTTGCTCCACTCTCCCCGCTGCCCCGAGATTGAGGTGCCGCCCCATGGAGCTCTCCCCGTCCGCGCACGTCGACACGTTCTGCCGTGATCGGCTCCCGCCCTTCCCCCTCTGGCCCGAACTGCACTTCGACCTCCCGGAGTTGCACTACCCGGACCGGCTCAACTGCGCCGAGCGGCTGCTGGACGACGCCGTCCGGCGCTGGGGCCCCGACCGCCCCTGCCTGCTGACCCCCACCGAGCGGTGGACCTACGGCGACCTGCTCGAACGCGCCAACCAGGTCGCGCAGGTGCTCACCGAGGACTTCGGCCTCCTCCCCGGCAACCGCGTCCTGCTGCGCGGGCCCAACAACCCCTGGCTGGTCGCCACTTGGTTCGGCGTCCTGAAGGCCGGCGGGGTCGCCGTCGCCACCATGCCGCTGCTGCGGGCCGGCGAGCTCGCGGAGCTGTGCGAGATCGGCCGGCCGGCCGTCGCCGTGTGCGACCACCGCTACCTCGACGAACTCGTCTCCGCCGTCTCCGCCGTCTCCGCCGTCTCCGAGACCGGCGCCGGCACCGACGCCGACGCCGCGTCCGGCCGTCTCCGTCCGGCCGTGCTGGCCTACGGCGGCCCGGGCGGAGCCGATCTGGTGGCGCGCTGCGCCGCGAAGGACGGGACGTTCCCGGCCGTGGCCACCGCGGCCGACGACGTGGCCCTGATCGCCTTCACCTCGGGGACGACCGGACGGCCGAAGGCGACCCTGCACTTCCACCGGGACGTGCTGGCCAACGCCGACACCTTCTCCCGCCACGTCCTGCGGCCCCGCCAGGACGACGTCTTCACCGGAACGCCGCCCCTGGCCTTCACCTTCGGGCTGGGCGGGCTGGTGGTCTTCCCGCTGTCCGTGGGTGCGTCGACCCTGCTGGTCGAGCAGGCCTCCCCGCGGCGGCTGGCCGAACTGGTCGAGGAGCACGGCGTCACCGTCCTCTTCACCGCGCCCACCGCCTACCGGGCGATCATGACGGCCGGCGAGGCGGGCCGGCTGGCGGGTCTGCGCCGCTGCGTGTCGGCGGGGGAGGCGCTGCCGGCGGCGGTGTGGGAGGACTTCCACGCGGCCACCGGCCTGCGCATCATCGACGGGATCGGCGCCACCGAGATGCTCCACGTGTTCATCTCGGCCTCCGACGGCGACATACGCCCCGGCTCCACGGGCCGGCCCGTCCCCGGCTACCGGGCCCGCGTGGTCGACGAGGAGGGCGAGCCCGTCCCCGACGGGCAGCCCGGTCTGCTCGCGGTCACCGGCCCCACGGGCTGCCGGTACATGGAGGACCCGCGCCAGACCACGTACGTACGCAACGGCTGGAACATCACGGGCGACACCTACGTCCGCGACGCCGACGGCTACTTCTGGTACGTGGCCCGCAGCGACGACATGATCGTCTCTTCCGGCTACAACATCGCCGGCCCCGAGGTCGAGAAGGCGCTCGCCGCCCACCCCCACGTCGAGGAATGCGGCGTCGTCGGAGCCCCGGACGACGAGCGCGGAATGCTCGTCAAGGCGTACGTGATCCTGCGCCCCGGTGTCGCGCCCGACGGGGCGACGGTCAAGGAACTCCAGGACCACGTGAAGCGGACCGTGGCGCCCTACAAGTACCCGCGCGCCGTCGAGTTCGTCACCGACCTCCCGCGCACGAGCAACGGAAAGCTCCAGCGCGCGGAGCTGCGCAAACACGCCCGGTCCGCCCCCGGCGCGCCCCAGAGCCCGTCTCCCGAACCCGAAGGAAAGGCGTGACCGTGGACGACTCCACCCCGCAGCAGGCGGTGTCCGCGACGACGGACGGCTGCTCCGCCGGATGCCCCGAAGCCCTCGTGCAGAACCTGCCGAGCATCGTCATCGAGCGGCGCGTCGAATGGCCCGACACGGATGCGGCCGGCCACTACCACCACTCCACCGTCGTGCGCTGGGTCGAGGCCGCCGAGGCCGTCCTGCTGCGGCGGCTGGGGCTCTCGCACCTCTTCGGCAGCACGCCGCGCGTCCACTTCGAGGCCGACTACCGCGCCCGGCTGTGGTTCGGCGAGACCGTCCGCACCGAACTGCGGGTCACCGAGGTCGGGACCAGCTCCCTCCACTACGCCTTCACCGTCCGCGGCGAGTGCGAGGCGGCGAGCGGGGAGGCCGTGGCTGCAAGCGGGGAGGCCGTGGCCGCGAGCGGCCGGATGGTCATCGCCCACTCGGCCTCCCGCGCCACCGGCTCCACGGCCTGGCCCGACGACGTGCGGGAGGTCCTCACCAAGGCGGGGCCCCAGGCTCCCGAGCTCTTCACGTGATGTGTCGAATTCTTGACGACCGCCAAATATGCAACATATTCTTTGGCTCGGAACCACTAGGAGGAACACCGTGCGTGTAGCAGTCATCGGAGGGGGGCCCGGCGGGCTGTACTTCGCGGCCCTGGCCCAGCAGCTCTCCCCGGAGTGGGAGATCACGGTGTGGGAGCGCAACGCCCGCGACGACGCGTTCGGCTTCGGCGTCGTCTTCTCCGACGAAACCCTCGACGGCATCGCGCAGGCCGATCCCGCGGTGTTCGCGGCCATGTCCGCGGAGTTCGCCCGCTGGAGCGACATCGACGTCCGCTACGACGGAGAGGTCCACGTCTCCGGCGGCCACGGCTTCGCCGCCCTCGACCGCAACCGGCTGCGGGAGATCCTCCAGCAGCGCTGCGCGGACCTCGGGGTGACCGTCCACTACGGCACCGAGGCGCCGCCCGTCGGGGAACTCGCCCACGGTCACGACCTGGTGGTCGCCGCGGACGGCATCCGCTCCGCGGTCCGCGACACGTATCCGGGCAGCTTCGGCACGGAGCTGGACGAGCGCCACTGCCGCTACATGTGGCTGTCCACCGACCACGTCTTCGAGGCGTTCACCTTCATCGTGGAGAAGGGGGACTTCGGCAGCATCCAGGTCCACGCCTACCCGTACGACGACAAGCGCAGCACGTTCATCGTCGAGATGGCGGAGGAGGACTGGCGCCGGGCCGGCTTCGCGGCCTTCGCCGAGCGGGAGTTCGCCCGGGGCGAGAGCGACGAGGAGAGCGTCCGGCGGTGCGAGGAGATCCTGGCCGGCCACCTCGACGGCCACCGGCTGATCCCCAACGCCTCGAAGTGGATCCGCTTCACCACCGTCCGCAACACCTCCTGGAGCCACGGCAACGTCGTCCTGCTCGGGGACGCGGCCCACACCGCCCACTTCTCCATCGGCTCCGGCACCAAGCTCGCCATGGAGGACTCGCTCGCCCTGGTCGCGTGCCTGCACGAGCACCCCGACGTGCCGTCGGCGCTCGCCGCCTACGAGGGCGAACGCCGGCCGGTCGTCGAATCCACGCAGCGCGCCGCCCAGGCCAGCCTCGAATGGTTCGAGAACATCGGCCGCTACACCGGGCAGGAACCGCGGCAGTTCGCCTTCAACCTGCTCACCCGCAGCCGCCGCGTCACCTACGACAACCTCCGTGTGCGCGACGGGCGGTTCACCGACGCGGTCGACTCCTGGCACGCCGGGCTGAGTGCGCCCGCGGCCATCCGGACCGCCGGCTCCGGCGCCGTGCAGGGCCCCGGCCAGGGCGCCGTGCCGCCGATGTTCCGCGCGTTCCGGCTGGGCGGCCTGCACCTGCGCAACCGCGTCGTCGTACCGCCCACCGCCCTGTACACGGCGCGGGACGGGGTCCCCGGCGACTTCGAACTCGTCCACCTCAGCACCCAGGCGCTCGGCGGCGCCGGCCTGGTCCTCGCCGGCATGACGGCCGTGAACGCCGACGGCAGGGCCACCCCGGGCTGCCCCGGCCTCTACACGGACGAGCAGGAGGCCGCCTGGCGGCGGATCACCGCCTTCGTCCACGGCCAGTCGGACACCTGTCTGGGCGTCCAGCTCACCCACGCCGGCCGCCGCGCCTCGACCGCCGTGCCCCGGCCCGACGGCAGGGTCGTACCGCTCGGCCCCGCGGGGTGGCCGCTCGTCGCCGCCTCCCCGCTGCCCTGGAGCGAACTGGCCGCCGTCCCGCGCGAGGCGACCCGCCGCGACATGGACGACATCGCCCGCGATTTCACGGCCGCGGCCGAACGCGCCCACCGCGCCGGTTTCGACGCCCTCGAACTCCAGTACGGGCACGGCCACCTGATGTCCGGCTTCCTCTCCCCGCTGACCAACGTGCGCACGGACGCATACGGCGGCAGCCTCGAGGGACGGCTCCGCTTCCCCCTGGAGGTACTGCGCGCGGTGCGCGCCGTCTGGCCCGAGGGGAAGGCGCTCGTGGTCCGCGTGTCCGCCGCGGACTGGGCCGAGGGCGGCACCAGCGAGGCCGAGGCGGTGGAGATCGCCCGCGCCCTGGCCGAGGCCGGAGCCGACGCGGTCGACGTGTCCACCGGCGAGGTCGTCCCGCACGAACGGCCCCGGTACGGCCGCAGCTACCAGACCCCGTACGCGGACCTGATCCGCAACGCCACCGGCGTCCCCACCATCGCCGTCGGCGCCATATCCACGTACGACGACGTCAACTCGATCATCCTGGCGGGCCGGGCCGACCTGTGCGCCGTCGGCCGCGCCCACCTGCACGACCCCCTGTGGACCCTGCACGCCGCGGCCGCCCAGGGCTACAGCGGCCCGGCGGCGCCCTGGCCGGCCTCCTGGAAGGCCGGCAGCGGCCGCCCGCCCGGAGCCCGTACGGACCGCGTCCCGCCCCGCCTCCAGCTGCTGCGCGAGGCCGCACCGCCCGTGCACCAGCGCTGGGTCCCGCCCGTTCCGGCCGCCGCAGCGGCCGCCCGCTGACCTGGAGACCCGATGGACCACCTGCCACGCTTCACCGCCGCAGCCGTTCAGGCCGCCCCCGTGTACCTGGACCCGGCGGCCACCGTCGACAAGGCGGTCGGGCTCATCGCCGAGGCCGCAGCGGCCGGGGCCGAACTCATCGTGTTCCCGGAGGTGTTCGTCCCCGGCTACCCCTACTGGAACTGGACGATGAACCCGGTCCAGGGCTCGCCCTGGTTCGAGCGCCTCCAGCGCTCCGCCGTCGACGTCCCCGGCCCGCACGTCGACCGGCTGCGCGAGGCGGCCCGCCGGCACGGCGTCGTCCTCGTCATCGGGGTCAACGAACGGAGCCCGCGCAGCCTCGGCATCCTCTACAACACCCTGCTCACCATCGGCCCGGACGGCGCACTCCTCGGCGTGCACCGCAAGCTGGTGCCCACCTGGGCCGAGAAGCTCACCTGGACCGGCGGCGACGGCAGTTCGCTGAAGGTCCACCAGACGCCCGTCGGCCCGCTCGGCGCCCTGGCCTGCGGCGAGAACACCAACACCCTGGCCCGCTTCACCCTCCTCGCCCAGGGCGAACTCGTCCACGCGTCCTGCTACATCGCCCTGCCCGTGGCCCCCGCCGACTACGACATGGCCGACGCCATCGCGGTCCGCACGGCGGCCCACAGCTTCGAGGGCAAGGTCTTCTCCGTGGTGGCCTGCTCCACGGTCTCCCCGGAGATCGTGGACACCCTCGCCGGGGAGGACGAGGAACTGCGGGGGCTGTTCACCCGCCCCCGCAGCGCCCTGTCGGGGATCTTCGGCCCCGACGGCCGCCCGGTCACCGAACCCCTCGTCGACGAAGAGGGCATCGTCTACGCCGAGATCGACCTCGCCCGCTGCATCCAGCCCAAGCAGATGCACGACATCGTCGGCCACTACAACCGCTTCGACGTCTTCCGGCTCCACGTCGACGACCGCCCCCGCACCCCGGTGACCTTCGCTTCCGATGCCCCGGGCGCCGCGGCACCCCTGCCCGCCGAACCCCTCCGCCCCGATGCGGCGGGCCCCCTCAAGGAGGACTCATGACCACCGAGTACGACGACGGCCGGCTGGGCCGCGCGCGGGTGTCGGCAAGCCCCGAACTCACCGCGTACTACGGCGAGCTCGCCGAGCTCGAAGCCGGCGCCCTGTGGACCGTCGCCAACGACATAGAGCCCTGGTACCCGCAGCCCCGGTCCGTCCCGATGCTGTGGCGCTACGAGCAGCTGCGGCCGCTCGTCCACAAGGCCCTGCCCCTCGTGAAGGCCGACGACGCCGGCCGCCGCGTGGTCATGCTCGTCAACCCCGGCCGCAAGGACGTCAGCGCCGCCGTGGGACTGCTCTACACCGGCCTGCAGATCATGGGACCCGGCGAGGCCATGACCGCCCACCGCCACCAGGCCGCCGCACTGCGCTTCGTACACGAGGGCACCGGCGCGTGGACCGTCGTGGACGGGCAGAAACTGCGGGTCGCACCGGGCGACTTCGCCATCACGCCGAACGGGACCTGGCACGAGCACGGGAACGAATCCGAGGACGCCCCCGTGATCTGGCAGGACGGCCTGGACATCCCCCTGGTCAACGCACTGGACGCCGGGTTCTACGAGGTCCATCCGGAGCTGTACCAGACCCCCGGCAAGGTGATCGACTCCTCCGTCCTGACCTACGGCGGCAACCTGCTCCCGTACGGCATGGAGAAGTGGACCCGGCCCTACTCGCCGCTCCTCGCCTTCCCGTGGGAGCCCACCTACGAAGCGCTCCGCAACCTCGCCAAGGCCACCGAGGGCTCCCCGTACGACGGGGTCATCGCCGAGTACACCAACCCCCTGACCGGCGGCTCCGTCATGCCCACCATGGGCGCCCACATGCAGCTCCTGCGCCCCGGCCAGGCCACGCTCGCGCACCGCCACACCGGCTCCGTCATCTACACCGCGGCCAAGGGGCGGGGCGTCTCGGTGATCGCCGGGCAGCGCTTCGAGTGGAAGCAGGGCGACATCTTCTGCGTCCCGTCCTGGGCCTGGCACGAGCACCACAACCTCGACCCGTCCGAGGACGCCTGCCTCTTCTCCTTCAACGACTTCCCCGTGATGCGCTCGCTGAGCTTCTTCCGGGAAGAGGCGTACCCCGACAACGGCGGGCACCAGCCCGCCGCCTGAACCGCTCCGCCGCACCGCAGGCCGCCGGCCCTGACACCGGCTCCGGTGCGGCGGGGACCCACCCCTCCCTCTTCAACCGCAAGGAGCAGCCATGCGACTGGTCACCTACACCCACACCGCCGACGACGCAGCCCTCCGCCTCGGCGCCCGGATCGACGACCGCGTGGTCGACCTCGCCGTCCTGGCGAGCCGGGCCGGCGTGCGCATCCCGCTGGACCTCCTGTCCTTCATCCGGGCCGGCGCCCCCGCCCAGGAGGCCGCGCGCGAACTGCTGGCGGGCGGCCCGGCAGCCTGGCCGGCCGATGCCGTGCACCGGATCGACGAGGTCGCGCTGCGCGCCCCGCTGCGCCCCGGCAAGATCATCGGCGTCGGGCTGAACTACGTCGAGCACGTGGAGGAGTCCAGCCGCAGCCTGGACACCGACAAGGAGCGGCCCACGCGCCCGGTCCTCTTCAGCAAGCCCGCCACCGCCGTCACCGGCCCCGGCCAGCCGATCCTGCACAACGGCGACCTCACCGCCCAGCTGGACTGGGAGTGCGAACTGGCCGTGGTCATCGGCCGCACCGCGTTCCGCGTGAGCGAGGAGGACGCGTACGGCCACATCTTCGGCTACAGCATCGTCAACGACATCAGCGCCCGCGACCAGCGCCGCTCCGGCCAGTGGTTCTTCTCCAAGGGCCAGGACTCCTACGCGCCGTTCGGCCCCGAGGTGGTCACGGCCGACGACATCCCGGACCCGATGGACCTCGACCTCTCGCTGCGCGTCAACGGCGTCACCAAGCAGAAGTCGAACACCCGCCACATGCTCTTCCCCATCGCGCGCCTCATCGCCGACATCTCCTCCGGTGTCACCCTGGAACCGGGCGACGTCATCGCCACCGGATCGCCCGCCGGCGTCGGAGCGGGCATGGTCCCGCCGGAGTTCCTCGTCCCCGGCGACACCGTCGAGGCCACCGTCGAAGGCATCGGCACCCTGACCAACCCCGTCGTCGACGCCCGCTGAGGAGCGCACATGTCCCCCCGCACCTACCGCATCGGCCAGATCGTGCCGAGCTCCAACGTCACCATGGAGACCGAGGTCCCCGCGATCCTGCGGGCCCGGGAGTCCGTCGCACCCGAACGCTTCACCTTCCACTCCAGCCGGATGCGCATGACCCATGTGACCCCCGAGCAGCTCAAGGCCATGGACGCCGACTCCGACCGGTGCGCCGTCG
Organism: Streptomyces sp. NPDC085524; assembly: GCF_044541755.1. Classification (NCBI taxonomy): domain Bacteria; kingdom Bacillati; phylum Actinomycetota; class Actinomycetes; order Kitasatosporales; family Streptomycetaceae; genus Streptomyces; species Streptomyces sp. NPDC085524. Next base: position 161,502 of record NZ_JBITTH010000001.1, on the reverse strand, counting down.
AGCTCTCCGACGCGCACGTGGACGTCCTCGGCTACGCGTGCCTGGTGGCCATCATGAGCACGGGGCTCGGCTACCACCGCACCTCCGAGGAGCGGCTGCACCTGCGCACCGTCGAGAACGGCGCCCCCGCCCCCGTCGTCACCAGCGCCGGAGCCCTCGTCCACGGTCTGCAGACGCTCGGGGCGAGGAAGATCGCACTGATCGCCCCCTACATGCGGCCCCTGACGAAGACCGTCGTCGACTACCTCACCCACGAGGGTGTCGAGGTCCTCGACTACGAGGCCCTGGAGATCCCGAACAACCTGGACGTCGCCGCGCACGACCCCGCCCGGCTCCCGGGCCTCGCCCAGGCGCTGAACCACAGCGACGCCGACGCCGTCGTGCTCTCCGCCTGCGTGCAGATGCCCTCCCTGGGCGCCATCGACGAAGCCGAACAGCTCCTCGGCAAGCCCGTCGTCTCGGCGGCCGTGTGCACCGCCCACCAGATGCTGCGGAGCCTCGGCCTACCGGCGGTGGCCCCCGGCGCGGGCCACCTCCTGTCCGGCGCGTACGCCTGACCGCCCGGCCGCGGGCGCCCCGCCGCCGGCCGCCGGGCCGTTCCGGCACCTGGGCGGGGCTCCGTCCGCCCCGCTCGGTAGGATCGCGTCCGCACACGACGGAAGGCGATCATGGCGGACACTCCGATTCGGCCCAGCTCATTGATCAACACGGTCTACGGAGCGTTCCTGCGGCGCCTGGGCGGCTGGATCTCCGTCGCCGACCTGATCACCCTGATGTCCGAACTGGACGTCGACGGCCCGGCGGCGCGCTCGGCGATCTCCCGGCTCAAGAAGAAGGGCGTACTGGAACCGGAGCGCCGCGGCGCCACGGGATACCGGCTCAGTCCCGCCGCGCAGCCCGTCTTCGACGAGGGCGACCGGCGGATCTTCGGCAGCCTGGAACCGGCGAAGCTGAGCGACGGCTGGGCGATGGCCGTCTTCTCCGTCCCGGAGTCCGAGCGCTCGTACCGCTACCAGCTGCGCACCCGGCTGACCTGGCTCGGCTTCGGGAACATCGCCCCCGGCGTGTGGCTGGCGCCCGGCCGGCTCCTCGGCGACGCCCGCGAGATGCTCGTCCGGCGCGGCCTGAGCGACTACGTGCACCTGTTCGCCGCGGACTACGCGGCCTTCAGCGACCTGCCGGGGACGGTCAGCTCCTGGTGGGACTTCCCGGCGATCCAGGAGCAGTACGCCGGATTCACGCACGCGTACGGACCCGTCGCCGGGACCCTGGCCGAGCAGGGTTCCATCGAGGGCGCCGAGGCGTTCCGCCACTACGTCCCGATGCTCACCCAGTGGCGCCGGCTGCCCTACCTCGACCCCGGTCTCCCCGCCGAGCTGCTGCCCGCCGACTGGAACGCGGTCGCCGCGCGCCAGACCTTCCAGCAGCTGAACGACGTGCTCGCCGCACCGAGCCTGCGGCACGTCCAGGAGGTCACCGGCCTGACCGAGGCCACCCCGGAGCTGTAGGGTCGCGCCGTCGTGCCGGATACAGTGCGGTGGCGCGGGAGTTCAGGCCGGTCCCCGCGGACCGGCGGGGTGCTCCCGCGCCTCATGTCGGCAGGCGTCGGAACGGGGTGGCCGGATGACGGGGACCGCACGGTCGTGGGTCGGGGGATGGGCCGTGGCCCGGAGGCTGCCCGAGCCGGTGGAGGTGCCCTGGGGACTGCGGATCGAGGTCGGGCAGCCGGCCCAGGCCGTCCGGCACGTCCTGCTCGATCCCGACGCCGCACTCGCCCACGGGCTCATCGGGACGGTCACCGAGCCCGCCACGTGGATCAAGGCGTTCCTCCCCACGGACGAGATGGAGCCCTGGTTCCCGTCCGCATGGGAGCCCGCCGACCCCTGCTTCCTGATGACCGCCGATCTGCGCCCCTCGCGGGTGCAGCCGCCCGACGGCTACACCGTCACCGTCGAGACCGCCGACGGCGTCACCGACGTGCGCGTCCTGGGCGCCGACGGGGAGCTCGCCGCGGTGGGCCTGACCGGTCTGGCCGACGGCGCCTGCGTCTTCGACCAGATCGTCACCGAACCGGCCCACCGGCGCCGCGGCCTCGGGACGGTGGTGATGGCCGCTCTCGCCGATGCGGCCGTCGAGAGCGGGGTGTCCGCGGGCATCCTGGGCGCGACCGTCCAGGGCCGGGCGCTCTACGAAGCGCTCGGCTGGAAGGTCCTCTCACCGTTGAACGGATTCGTCTACCGGCCCGTCCCCTCGTGACCCCCTGCCCGCAGGCTTCTGCGGCGCGGGCGCGTCACCGACCCGCAGGGTGGTGCAGACGCCGCCAGTAGCCGGCGAGGTCGCCGACGGCGCTCGTGACCGAGTCGAGGGCCATCGTCGTGCGGGAGTCCTGGTCGTAGCGGTCCCATCGCGGCATCGGGTGGTGGTTGGGGTCGCCGGTGCGGATGAAGGAGATCCAGGCCGCGTGCATGGTCGAGGCGAGACCGTCGCGGACCCGTGGGGGCAGCCCGGCGAGGAACGGCGCGCCCGACCACTTGTCGAAGTTGTCGAACACGAACGGCAGTTCCAGGCAGTGGGCGGCCGCGAGCCGGCCCTCGTGCGCGGGCGTCGGCAGGTTGAACTGGTACGCCCAGACCGGACGTCCGCGCGCCGCCCGCCGTTCGGCCAGCGCCACGGCCGGCATCCGGAACAGGTCGTCGGTGACCAGGTCCATCAGCACGTCCACCGGGCGGGCGCCCGGCCGGGCCTCCTCGTAGGCGGTGTACGCCTGCTCCGCCCGGTTCCCGAAGGTGTCCCGGGCCCTGGCGACCACCTGCTCCCGGGTCGCGGCGGCGTACGGCTCGCTCAGCGCGAAGGCGAAGTTGGCCTCCTCCCTGGTCCAGCCGATGAGGACGTCGATGTCCGCGCCGGCACCGCTGAGGAGCAGGTCGGCGGGGTCGCGGTCCAGGGTGACGCCGTCGAGCACCGGTAGGAACGGGGTCGACCAGTAGCCCCACCGCCCGGTGCGCCCGAACATCTCGAAGGTGGCGGCGACCAGGCGGGGCCAGGGCACGGCCCGCAGTTCCGCCACGTTCCCGACCTGCAGGATGTCCAGGTAGGCGGCCGTGCGCCGGAGCGATTCCGCACGGGTGGGGAGCTGCAGACCGAGGGGCGGGCTCTGGAGGATGGCGCGCCGGAACAGCGGGCGCCCCTTGGGCCGGACGCCGGCCAGGGCGGCGACGGAGAAGGCGCCGCCGGACTGGCCGGCGACGGTGATGTCGTCCGGGTCGCCGCCGAACGCGGCGATGTTGTCCCGTACCCACTGCAGCGCGGCGAGCTGGTCGGTGAGCCAGAAGTTCCCGCCGGCCCCGTCCTCGCCGAAGTAGAGGTAACCCAGCGGTCCCAGGCGGTAGTTGACGGTCACGACGACGAGGTCGCCGTTGCGTGCGAAGGTCTCGCCGGAGTAGTTCGGCAGCGAGCCGGATCCGGAGACGAAGCCGCCGCCGTGGATCCACACCATCACCGGCCGCCGGGCGCCGTCGGCCTTGGGGGTCCACACGTTGAGCGTGAGGCAGTCCTCGTCGAACGGGGGCGAGCCGTGGGTGCCGAGCACCGCGTCGCCCCCCTCCCGGTAGGGCTGGGGCGCACTCGGGCCGAAGGCGGTCGCGTCGCGCGTGCCCTGCCATCCGGGGTGGGGCCGGGCCGGCCGCCATCGCAGGGCGCCGACCGGCGGCGCCGCGTACGGCACGCCCTTGAACACGGAGAGACCGCCTTCCGTCCCTCCGCGCAGCCGCCCCGAGGGCAGGTCGACGACGGGCGGGGGCTCGTCGGCGCGCGGGGCGGCCTGGGCCGTCCCCGTTGCGGGCAGTCCGGCGAGCAGTGTCGCGCCTGCCAGCACTCCACCGTTCCTGAGGACCGTACGGCGTGATGGATCGTCGGTCATGGCTTCACTCCCTGACTGGGCGGGCCCGTCACCGGAAACAGGCATGGCGGGAAAATGACGAGGGTCAGTATTGCGACATGCCCGGACCCGGGGTCAAGGGGTCCGGCCGCCGCGGCGACGATTATCTTGCGAACTCTTGACGGGCGTCGCAAAACCGCGATAGACACGTGTCACTTCGGTAGGCGGTCAGGCCGGTTCACGCCTGGGACCCCGCCCCCTCTCCGCCCGGGACCCCCACGGCAGTCCCCTCGGCGACATCCCGCAACATCCCGTCCCCCAGGGCCGGTCGACTACGTACGGAGTTTCCATGGCAGCTCGGTTTCGTCCCGTTGGTCCGGTCGCCGTATCGGCGGCCCTCCTGCTGGCCACGGCATGTGGTGGCGCCGCCCTCGGTACCGGCGGCGGCAAGAAGGACGGGCCCGTGAAGATCGGGCTCCTCGTCCCGCAGTCGGGGACCTACAAGGCGCTCGGCGACGACATGAAGCAGGGCTTCGAGCTCTACGTCGCCCGGCACGGCGGCCGGCTCGGGGGCCGCGACGTCGAGATCGTGGTCGCCGACGAGGGGGAGACGGCCGACTCGGGCAAGGCGGCGGCCGAGAAGCTCGTCAAGCAGGACGGGGTGCTGGCCGTGAGCGGCGTGGTGAGCTCCGCGACCATCAACGGGGTCAAGGACCTGTTCGAGACCGCCAAGGTCCCCCTCGTCGGCTCGAACGCCTCGCCCACGACGCTGACCGGAACCACGTACGTCTGGCGGACCTCGTACGTCAACGACGAACCCGGCAAGGCCCTCGGCAAGCACGTGGCGGAGCAGGCAGGCGGCCCCGTCTTCCTGATCGCCGCCGGATACCAGGCGGGCAAGGACGAGGTGGAGGGCTTCAAGTCCACCTTCCTCCCGGCGGGCGGCAGGATCGCGGGGGAGGAGGTCTACACGCCGTTCCCCGGGACCAAGAACTTCCAGCCGTACCTCGCCCAGATCGAGAAGTCGGGCGCGAAGGCCGTCTTCTGCTTCTACGCCGGCGGTGCGGCCGTCGACTTCGTCAAGCAGTACCGGGACTTCGGACTGGCCGGCAGGATCCCGCTCTACGCGCCCGGCTTCCTCACCGAGGGCGGCGTGCTCAAGGGCCAGGGCGATGCGGCCACCGGCATCCTCACCGCGCTCAACTACAGCGCCGACCTGGACAACGCGGCCAACAAGCAGTTCGCACCGGCCTACACGTCCGCCTACGGGTCCGCTCCGACCACCTACGCGATGGCCTCCTGGGACGCGGCGCAGGTCCTCGACCGGGCGATCAAGGCGGCCGGTCCCGAGGTGACCTCACAGTCGGTCAACGCCGCCATCGCCGGGGTGGGGGACATCGACAGCCCGCGCGGCACCTGGCGGTTCAACAGCGGCGGCACGCCCGTCCAGCCCTGGTACCTGCGCGAGGTCAAGCAGGGCGCCAACACCGTCAGCTCCGAACTCGGCAGACTGGGCGGCTGACATGACCGCATGGTTGGACGGCAACTTCGTCAGCGTCATCGACGGCGTCGCCTTCGGTCTGCTGCTGTTCACGATCGCGGTCGGGCTCTCCCTGGTCTTCGGCATGATGGACGTGCTCAACCTGGCCCACGGCACGCTCTACCTCGCCGGGGCCTACGTCGCCCACGCACTGTCCGGCGGGAGCCTCACGGGTCTGCTCCTCGCCCTGCTCGCCGGCGCCCTCGCGGGCAGCGCGGGCGGGGCGGCCCTGACCTTCCTCACCCAGCCGCTGGCCCGGCGCGGCCACCTCGACCAGGCCGTGCTCACCCTCGGCATCACCTTCATCGGCGCCGACCTCCTCACCGCGGCCTTCGGCGGGGAGGTGCTGCCCACCGACCCGCCGAAGGCCCTGCGCGGGACGCTGGACCTCGCCGGCCACGCCTACCCGGTCTACCGGCTCGTGTTCATCGGCGTCGCGGCCGGCCTCGCGCTCCTCGTGTACCTCGTCTTCGAACGCAGCCCCCTCGGAGCTCTCGTACGGGCCACCGTCGCCGACCGGGACATGGTCCGCGCGCTCGGCGTCGACGTCCGCAAGGTGCTCTACGGGGTCTTCGCGGCGGGCGCGGCCCTCGCGGCGGCAGGCGGTGTCCTCGGAGCGCCGATCCTCGGCCCCGGGCCGGGAGTCGACGAGACCGTACTGGTCCTCTCGCTCGTCGTCGTGGTCGTCGGCGGCCTCGGATCGGTGCGCGGAGCCCTCGCCGGAGCCCTCCTCATCGGCCAGGTGCAGACCCTCGGGGTGGCGCTGCTCCCGGAGTACGCCCCCTTCCTCCTGTTCGGCACCATGCTGCTCGTGCTCGTGGTCCGCCCGAACGGCCTCGTCCCGGCGGCGGTGCGTGCATGAGCCGGTCCACCGCCGCCCACCGGACGACACGCAGGCCGGCCGTGACCGCGGCCGCGGGCGCCCTCGCCCTGCTCCCGCTCGTCCTGGCCCCCTTCGTCCTCGGCCCGTACGCCGTCGGCACCCTGTCGCGGATCCTGGTGTTCGCCCTGCTCGCCGTGAGCGTGAACCTGCTCACCGGTCTGACGGGCCTGCCCACCCTCGGCCAGTCGGCCCACTTCGGCGTCGGCGCCTACGCGGCGGCGATCGCCGCGACGGCACTCACCGGCATCGGAGTGCTCCAACTCCTCATCGCCGCCGCGGCCTCCGCCCTCGTGGCAGTGCCGACGGGATGGCTCGCGGTACGGGCACGGGGCGTGGTGTTCCTGATGCTGACGCTGGCCATCGGCGAGATCGTCTACAGCGCCGCCGTCAACTGGAAACCGGTGACGAACGGCACCGACGGGATGTCGGGCATCCCGCCCGTCGTACCGCTGCCCGGGATGCCCGCCCTGGAGCTCGACGGGCTGGTCTACTTCTACGTCCTGGCCGTGTTCCTGCTGCTCCTCGTGGCCGTCTCCCGGCTCGGCTCGACACCGTTCGCCCTCGCCCTGCGCGGAATCCGCGACAACGAGCCCCGGATGCGGGCGATCGGCTACCCCACCCGGCGGTACGCCCTCGCCGTGTACTGCACGGCCGCGGCACTGGCCGGGGCCGCCGGGTCCCTGTGGGTCTCGGTCCAGCGGTTCGTCTCGCCCGGCGACGCCGGCTTCGAGACCGCCGCCCTGGCGCTGCTCGCCGTCGTCATCGGAGGCTCCGGCTCGACGTGGGGGGCCTGCGCCGGCGCCGCGCTGGTCTGGCTCACCCGCGACTACCTCGGCAACCTCGAGGCCGTCGCCGGACATGGGCCCCTGCTGCTCGGCGTGCTCTTCGTCGTCGCCGTGTACACGCTGCCCGGCGGGCTGGCCGGCGTACGCATCCCGTTCAAGCGCATCCGGAAGAGGCCGGCGTGACAGCTCTCGATCCACTGGAACTGCGCCGGGTCTCACGGCACTTCGGCTCCTTCCGGGCCCTGGACGAGGTCGACCTCACGGTGCGGCCGGGCGCCCGGCACGCGGTCATCGGCCCGAACGGCGCGGGCAAGTCGACACTCTTCGGCCTGATCTCGGGAACGCTCCCCGCCACCGCCGGAACCATCCTCGTCGACGGGCAGGACGTCACCCGGCTGCCCGTGGAACGCCGCGTGGGGCTCGGCGTCGCGGCGACGTTCCAGCACTCCAGTCTCTTCATGCGCGAGACGGTGCTGGAGAACGTGCTGCTCGCAGTGGAGCGCCGGGCCGCCACCGAGACCGGAGCCGGGCTCGGGGCCCGGCTCGGGCTCGGGCTCGGCCGGCGGCGCAGGGCCGCCGCCCGGCATGCGGCGATCGCCCGGGCGGACGAGCTGCTCGCCCGGGTGGGCCTGCCCGCCCGGCACGACGTCACGGCGTCCGCGCTCTCGCACGGCGAGCGGCGCCAGCTGGAGGTGGCCGTGGCCCTGGGCACCCGGCCCCGCCTGCTGCTCCTGGACGAGCCCGCCGCCGGCATGTCGCCGGCGGAGACCGCGCGGCTCACCGAACTGATCGCGGACCTGCCCCGGGAGGTGACCGTCCTCCTCGTCGAACACGACCTCGACATGGTCTTCGAGCTCGCCGACACGGTGACGGTCATGCACCTCGGCAGGCACCTGATGACCGGCTCCCCGGACGAGGTGCGGGCCTCCGACGACGTCCAGACCGCCTATCTCGGCACCATGGAGGCCACCCCGTGAACCCGTTCTTCCGCATCCGTGCACTGCGCTCCGGATATGCCGGGGGCGTCGTCCTCGGCGGTGTCGACCTGGACCTCGCCGCAGGCGAGACCGTCGCCCTCCTGGGACGGAACGGCGTCGGGAAGACCACGCTCGTCTCGACCGTCATGGGGCTCGTCCGGCCCTACGAAGGCAGCGTCACCCTCGACGGCCGGGAGATCGCCGGATCCCGCGTCGACGCGATCGCCCGGGCCGGCGTCGGCGTCGTGCCCCAGGGACGCAGGGTCTTCGCGCCGCTCACCGTCGACGAACACCTCACGATCGCCTCCCGCCGCCCGGCGCGCGGGCCCTGGACCAGGGCCCGCGTACTCGACCTGCTGCCACGGCTGGGGGAGCGGCTCGGGCACCGCGGCGACCAGCTCTCCGGAGGCGAACAGCAGATGCTCGCGATCGCCCGGGCCCTGCTGGGCAATCCCCGGCTGCTGCTGCTCGACGAGCCGTCCGACGGCCTCGCGCCCGCGATCGTCTCCCAGGTGGGCGAGGTCATCCGCGAGGTGGGCGCGCAGGGCATGTCGGTCGTCCTCGTCGAACAGAACCTGGGACTCGCCCTCTCCGCCGCCCGGACCGTGGCCGTCATGAGCAAGGGAGCCATCGTCCACCGGGCCGACCGCGCCGCAATCGCCTCCCGTCCCGACGAGCTGAGGCGCCTGCTCGGCGTCGACTGACGTTCCGGGTACGCAGTCCCACTCGTGCCGCCCCGGTGATTGCTGCAGAGTGGTCCGCTGCACCACCCCGCGCATCCGACAGCAGCACCGGACCCTGGAGTCACGCCGTGGCCACGCCCTCCGAACCGTCCGCCGTCCGGATCGAACGCGACGGCCCCGTCCGTACGGTGGTCCTCAGCCGCCCCGGGGTCCGCAACGCGGTCGACGGCCCGACGGCGGCCCGGCTCGCCGACGCCTTCCGCGCGTTCGAGGAGGACGAGGACGCGTCCGTCGCCGTGCTGTGGGGCGAGGGCGGCACGTTCTGCGCCGGCGCCGACCTCAAGGCCCTCGGCACCGACCGCGGCAACCGCGTGGAGGCCGGGGGCGACGGGCCGATGGGCCCCACGCGGATGCACCTGACCAAACCGGTCATCGCCGCGATCAGCGGCCACGCGGTGGCGGGCGGACTCGAACTGGCCCTGTGGTGCGACCTGAGGGTGGCGGAGGAGGACGCCACGTTCGGCGTGTTCTGCCGCCGCTGGGGCGTACCGCTCATCGACGGCGGCACGGTGCGGCTGCCGCGCCTGATCGGCGAGAGCCGGGCGATGGACCTGATCCTCACCGGCCGCCCGGTGACCGCCGCCGAGGCCCACGGGATCGGCCTCGTCAACCGCCTCGTACCGCCCGGGGAAGCCCGCCGCGCGGCGGAGCTCCTCGCCCACGAGATCGCCGGCTTCCCGCAGCTGTGTCTGCGGCACGACCGGCTCTCCGTACGGGAGCAGCACGGCCTGGGCGAGCGGGAGGCCCTGGCCGCCGAGTACCGGCACGGCCTCGTCCCGCTCACCGCGGGGGAGACCCGGTCGGGCGCGGACCGCTTCGCGAACGGCGCCGGCCGGCACGGCTCCTTCACCGACTGACCGGCTGACCGGCACGTCGTACGAGCGGGCGGCGGGAGGCGCGCTGTCAGGTGCGCTCTCCCGCCGCCCGCGTTCTCAGGAGGCCCGGACGCGCAGGGCGTCGGCCTGTTCGCCGTCCCAGGTGAGGGCGACGGGGGTGGTGGACGGCGGCTCGGGGGTGGCCAGCCATCCCAGGAGTTCGCCGTCGCGGCTGACGGTCACGGCGGCGGACCCGGCGGGCAGCTCCAGGGCCCAGCCGCCGCCGGCACCGGTGACCCGGTCCTCGCCGTCGGCCGGGTTGAAGGCGCCGAGGATGCGGATGCCCCCGGGCCCGGAGCGGCTCAGTACGCGCGCCCTGCCGTGCGCCGTCGTCCAGCGCGGCGCGTCCGCGGCGGGCAGCGCCGCGGCGAACGAGGCGACGAAGGCCGCGACCGACCCGTGGGCGGACTCCCCGGCGGGGAGCGTCAGCTCACCGGGGCCGTCGGAGCCGTCGGGGTGGCCCGCGCGCAGCACGGCGACGGGCAGCCCGCTACCGCCCTCGCCCTGTCCCGGAGGTGCGTCGAGCCAGGCCGGGGCGATCAGCAGGCCGGAGCCGGCCAGCTGCTCGTGCACCGCGTCGGCGAGTTCGGCGAGGACGGTACGGCCGGTGCGCTGCCAGGCTCCCGCCTCCGGCAGGGTCCGGTCGACGAGGACCACCGCGTCGGCGTCCGGGGTGCCGGCGAGCAGCACGTCGCCGAACCGGTCGAGGAAGGCGGCGAGCAGGCGCAGGCCTTCCGCGTTGGCCTGGTGGGTGCCGGACTCGGCGAGCGGCGCCCCGGGGCTGTACGGCGGCGCGTGGAGGGCCGGATCGACGCCCTCGGAGCGCAGTCCGTCGGGGTCCATGTCCACCAGGGCGCCCCAGTTGTCCGTGGCGCAGGCGGTGTAGACGCTGACGGTGGTGGAGCCCAGCAGGAGGGCCAGCAGGGCGTTGAAGACGGGCGTGGCCGGCCGGGCGAACGCCGCGTCGGTCCAGGTGAACCCCCAGTTGGCCTCGACGACATCGGTGCCGCCGAGCAGGATCCCGGTCAGGTGGGAGCCGAACGCGGTCGTGTCGCGTGCCGGATTGCCGACCCACTCGGTGTGCCCGATCAGGTGCGCCGAGCCCTGTACGGCGTGCTGCCGTGACGCCCAGGCGTCCAGGGCGGCGCGCGGTGCGGCGGTACCGGTCAGGGGCACGTTGGCCAGCCGGACCGGGCCCTCCGGGAACAGTGCGGAGATCCAGTCCCACAGGCCGACGATGGCGTGCCCGGACCACCGGGACCACAGCTGCCGCAGCGCGCTGGTCCACCGGGCGACGTCGTCGGCGGTCTGCGCGGCCTCGTCGTGCAGGCCGCGTCCGGCCAGCCAGCGGGCGAAGGCCTCGCGGGCGGCCGGCGAGGCGTCCTGGGCGTCCACGGGGAGGTGGGCGTCCCCCGCGGTGCCCTCGTTGCCGAGCTGGAGGGCGACCACGGGGCCGTCGGGGGCGGCGGCCCCGGCGACGACCTCGTCGGCGACGGCCTTCAGCCAGGTCCGCGTCTCGGCCTGCACCACCGGGTCGAGGAGGCTGGGCAGCGGCCGGCCCTGGGAGGTGAGGACACTGCCGTCCAGGCCGCGGTACGGAGTGTGCTCCGGGCCGCACAGCCGGTCGGGCAGCCCGCCGAGCTGGACCTCCGCATGGATGAACGGGCCGGGTTTGAGCAGGACGCGCAGTCCGGCCCGCTCCGCCAGCTCCAGCAGGCCGACCACGTCGCGCTGCGGGTCGGTCTTCCCGGTGAAGTCGAAGGAGCGGCCGTCGCCCTCACCGGTCTCGTGGAACCGCCACGGCAGGTAGCAGGAGACGACGTCCACGCCGAGGGCGCGCAGTTCCCGCAGGTTGGAGGCCCAGTTGGCGGGGTCGGCCCGGTAGTACGGGTACTCGCCGACGACGACGGGCCGGGTCGTGCCGGGGACCAGCGCGCCGGCCAGCCGGGTGCGCGGGGAGGGGCTCATGCGTCCGCTCCGGTGTGCGGCGGTACGAGGACCACCTTCAGTGCGGCGTACTCGGCGCCCGGGACGGCGGCCAGGGCCTTGAACGCCTCCTCGTGGTCGGCGAGGCCGAAGCGGTGGGTGACCACGCGCTCCAGCGGGAGCCGGCGGGCCAGCTCCACGGCCCTCGGGAAGATCATGCTGTTGTAGTCGCCGGCGCCGATGATCTGCAGGCCGCGCTGGAGGAGGGTGAGCGGGCGGACGGTGGCGGAGGCGTTGCTGTTGAAGCCCATCACGACGACCCGGCCGCGCAGGGCGGCGTAGCCGAGGCTCTGCTCCAGGAGGTTGCCCACGGAGTCGACGACCAGGTCGCCGCGTCCGGCGAGTTCGGGGTCGTCCGGGGTGTGGAGGCCGACGCGGCCCGCGAACTCGGGGGCGTCGAACACCTCCTGCGCGAGCCGCCGCCGGACCGGGTCGGGCTCGACGAGCAGGACGGTGGCCCCGTACAGCTGGGCGGCCATGGCGGTGACGACGCCCATCGGGCCGGCGCCGACGACCACGGCGGTCTCGCCCGGCGCCAGCCGGCCCGCCTCGATGTTGTTCAGCGCGCACGCGAGCGGCTCCACGACGACGGCGCGGTCGAAGCTCATGCCGTCGGGTATGGCGTGGCAGAACAGTTCGGGGAGGCGGATGAACTCGGCGAAGGAGCCGTCGTAGTCCAACCCGACCTCGGTGCCCGCCTTGTGGCCGCAGAAGTTCCAGTGCCCTTCGAGGCAGGTGGGGCAGGTGCCGCAGTACAGGGTGGGGTTGACGATCACCCGGTCGCCGACCGCGAAACGGGTGACGCCGGGACCGGTGGCGTCGACGACGCCGACGGCCTCGTGGCCCATCACCACGCCGGTCTCGGCGGGGAACTTGCCGACGAGCACGCTGCGGTCGGTGCCGCAGATCCCGCTCTGGGTGACGCGGATGACGACGTCGTCGGCGGCGAGCGGCTCGGGCTTGGGGTGGTCGACCAGGGCGAGCGTGCGGTCGGCGGTGAGCGTCAGGGCCTTCATGATTCCTCCCTCGCGGACGCGTTGGTACCGCGGCCGAGGTCCCAGCGGATGGATTCGAGGAGCTGCTTGTGGAGTTCGGGGGTGGCAGCGGCGATGCAGGACTTCTGGTTCATCGGGCCGAGGTCCACCAGCGAGGTGCTGCCGAGGTCGTCGCCGTAGGCGTCGGTGATGACGACGCCGGCCAGCCGGGCGAGGTACACCACGGCCGCGATGTCGTAGGGGAAGAGGTGCAGGATCGAGCCGCGGCCCACCCGCAGGAACGCCTCTTCCGTGTCGGGGTGGTCGCGCAGGACGCGGTTGCCGATGTCGGCGTAGGCGTCGAGCTGGCCGGTGATGATGCGGGAGATGGAGAAGGTGCTGCTGTTGAAGACGAAGATGCCGCCGGTGTTGGCCGACCGGTCGACGAGATGACCGTAGGCCCCGGTCATCAGGTCCATGGGGTGGCCGTTGAACTCGATCGACCAGAACATGCGGGTCAGGTCGGTGTTCCGGCTCAGCCGCGGTACGGGGGCGGGGAAGCCGCCGCTGTCGAGTCCGCCGGCCTCGTCCCCGTAGAGCCACGCACCGCTCTTGATCTCCACCAGGCAGGCGGCGTCGACGTCGGCGAGGGTGGGCGCTCCGTCGCCGTAGGGGGCGGCCGCGATGGACACCATGCCCATCTCGAGTCCGGCCGATGTGGGGCGGGTGCCGTCGATCGGGTCGACGACGAGGAGGATCTGCGGATCGGGCGCGAGCTCGACGTAGCAGCCGTCCTCGGTGTACAGGGCGGTCGGTACGCCGGCATGGGCGCGGAGGTAGTCCAGTACGGCCTTCTCTGCCACCTCGTCGACGTCGAACTGGGCGTCGCCGCCGGGGGAGTCGCCGTGGACCCGGCGCTCGCGGCCGTGGGCCTCGTAGGCCAGCAGCTCGGAGCGGACGTGCTGCCCGAGGGAGGTGAGGAGCTGCTTCATCGGGTTGGTGACCCGGTCCGAGGCGGTCATCGGGCCAGCTCCGCCAGGAAGAGGTTCTCCAGCTTGTCGCAGATCTCCTCGGCCTGGTCCATGGTGAGGATCAGCGGCGGACGGATCTTGAGGACGTTGCCGTAGCCGTAGCGCGAGGTGCGCAGGATCAGACCGTGCTCCATGGCCTTGGCGGCCAGGTGGTTGGTGAGCTTCACGGCCGGCTTGCCGTCCGACTCGGCGATCTCGAAACCGATCATGAGGCCGACGCCGCGGACGTCCACGATGGCGGGGTACCGGCGCTTCATGTCGTGGAGGCGTTCCATGATGAAGTCGCCGGTCCGTGTGACATTGGCCAGGAACTCCGGCTGCCGCACGATGTCGAGGGTGACGTTCGCCGCTGCGGCGGCCAGCAGGTTGGCGCCGTAGGTGAAGGAATGGTGGCTGGCGGGAAGGCCGGCGAGGCGCTCGTTGGTCAGGATCGCCGCCACCTGGGCACCCGATCCGCCGAGGCCCTTGGCCGTGGTGATGGCATCGGGCTCGACGTCGAAGTACTGGGCCGCGAACATGTGGCCGGTGCGGCCGATGCCGGTCTGGATCTCGTCGAAGACGAGGGCGATGTTCTGCTCGTCGCAGAAGGCCCGCAGCTTCTGCATGTAGCCGTCCGGGGGCACGATGTTGCCGCCGTTCCCGGAAATCGGCTCGATGAGGACGGCGGCGACGCGGCCGGAACTCGCGTAGTCGACGAAGTCCTCGAGCCGGTCCACGCACATCATCCCGCACGAATCCTTCTGCTGCCCGTAGAAGCAGCGGAAGCAGTACGGGTCGGGCACCTGGAGGCTGCCGGGGAAGAGGTTGGGGAACGGCTCGCGGCGGAACGAGTTCCCCGACATCGACGTCATCATCATCGTCTGTCCCACGTGACTGCGGAACAGCGTGATGACTTCCGATTTCCCGGTGGCTAACTGGGCCATCTTGATGGCGCCCTCGTTGGCGGCGGAACCGCCCGACACCTTGGGGTGCACCTTGGTCAGGCCGGCCGGGGACACCTCCACCAGCCGCTGGACCAGGCCGTTGACCGGGTCGCTCTGGTAGGAGGAGGTGATGTGGACCACCTTGTCGAGCTGGTCCTTCATGGCGGCTATGACGGCCGGATGGGAATAGCCCAGGCTCAGGTTGAACGTCGCCGAAGCGCAGTCGAGGTAGCTGTTGCCGTCCTCGTCGTAGAGGTAGACACCCTCACCCCGCGCCATCTTGAAATCGCTGACGGGGTAATAGATGTGCTCGGTGACATCCTTGGTTTCCATGGTTCTCTCTCACACGGTTCGGAAAAGCATCACGGTGCGGACGGAACAGGGGTACTCGCGTCCGACGGACATGCAGGGTGTGGGGGGATGCGGCTCGATGCCGGCGGCGGCCCGGAATACGTCACCCATTCGCACGGGGATCTCGTGGCAGCGCCTTCTCTTTCATCCGATCACATTCCAACAGGCCCTGACAAGAGGGGAATTCGGCATGTGAATCTCCTCGCACGAGGATTTGTGGCGAGAAAGGGCCGGAAAGGCCGAAAGGGCGGGGCGCGCGCCCGGGGGAGGCCGTGACGGCGGCCCAGGCGCAGCCGCTACGGCGTGACGGTCTCCAGCGCGGCCCTCAGCGCCTCGGGGGACGTGAACAGATGCCCCTGGAAGCCGAGTTCGCATGCGGCCCGGACGTTGTCGGGCCGGTCGTCGACGAACAGGATCTGCCCGGGAGGCAGTCCGAGTTCGCGGACGCACCACTCGTAGGCGGCGGGTTCGGGCTTGGCGCTGCCGATCCGGCAGGAGAGGCCGCGGACCGCGAACCTCTCCAGCCAGGGCTGCGTGGCCTCGTAGCGGGCGGCCAGCTCCTCGGGGATGTTGGAGAGCAGCCCGAGGACGAAACCGCGGTCGGAAAGGTCGCCGAGCAGATCCACCATGCTCCCGTCGGTCTCGCTCCAGCTGGCGAGGTCGGCGGCGATCAGCTCGGCGGTCAGGCGGGCGTCGAGCGGGACCCCCAGCTGTGCGCAGACCCGCTGCCAGTAGCCGGGGCCGGTCACTTCGCCACGGTCGTAGGGGGCGCGGTGGGACCAGTACGCCTCCCAGAAGAGGCGGGGATCGCCGCCGGCCGTGCGTTCCAGTACGCCCTGCGACTCGGCTGACTGGAGACGGGCGATGACGCCGAACATGTCGAAGAGGACGGCTTTCATGCTTCGCGTTCCTTACGGTTCTTGCGCTGCTTGTCGTTCCTGCGTTCCTTGTGTTCCTTACGCCTCTCAGGGCGAGGGCGTGGCGACGGCGTCCGTGCGCCCCGGGGCGCGGGGGCCGTCCACCCCGCCGGGATCGGGGGCGTTGCGCCGCAGCCACAGGCTGAGGGCGCCGCACACCACGGCGAGCACGAACAGCACCAGGGGCACCGTCTTCACCTCCATTGTGTCGATCACCCCGCCCAGCAGCGGGGGGAAGGCCACGCCGCCGATCATCGAGGCGGCGATCACGTAGGCGCCGGCCGCGGCCACGCTCGGGACCGCGCGGTTCAGCCAGGGCAGGCAGGTCGGGAAGATGGGCGCGATCATCAGGCCGACGCCGAAGTACGCGTACGGGGCGAAGGCCGGAACGGTCGCCAGCAGCAGGAACCCGGCCATGCCGGCGCAGCAGACGATCAGGATCGAGGGGGCGGACCAGCGCAGGCTGAGGGGCGCGACGACGAACCGGCCGACGGTCATGGCGGCCCAGTACGCGGAGGTCGCGGTGGCGGCGGTGGCGGCGCCGTATCCGACGGCTTCGAGGTGGGTGGGCTCCCAGCCGCCCACGCCGGTCTCGATGGCGACGTGCAGCACGTAGACGCCGATGAACACCGCGATGACCGGGAGTACGCGGGCCCCGCCCGCCGAGGTGCCCTCCGCCGGTGCGGGGCGGGGCTCGCGGGCGGCGACCCCGCCGAGCGTGACCAGGATCAGCAGGCTGATCACGCCGATCCCGACGAAGATCTCCGGGTAGTTCTCCGCCCCGAGCCAGCCGATCAGGGCCGGACCCGCGATGGCGCCGATGCCGAAGTGCCCGTTGAGCAGGTTGAGCATGGCTGTGCTGCGGCGGCCGAAGCCGACGGCGAACAGCTGGTTGAGGCCGTAGTCGATGCCGCCGAAGCCGAGGCCGATGACGAACGTCCCGGCGAGGGCCAGGAGCCAGGTCGGCGAGAAGGCGAAGACCGCCGCGCCCGCGGCCATGAGTACGTAGGAACCGCCGAGGAGCGCCCGGTTGTTCAGGCGGCCCCGCAGGAGGTGGTAGATCAGCACACCCGCCAGCGCGCCGACGAAGTGGGCGCTGAGACTGAGCCCGGCCACTGCCGGGCTGATGCCGTACTCCTCCCGCAGGGCGGGGATCGCGGGCCCGTAGAGCGCCTGCAGGGCGCCGATCACCACGAACGCCACGCACGAGGCGGTGATCGCGACGGTGGTGAGGAGAGGCCTTCCCGCTTCCGGCAGGTCGGCCTCACTGGTGGCGGACATGACTCTCCTCATCGTCCTTGGCTGAATGAACAGACTTGGCGTTCACAGAAGCGTGGAATGCACACTTCCTCGCTCACAGTACTCACGATAAATGTTCGTTACAACAGATCGGGTGTGCGAAACGCTCACCGGGACCCTCCGGCGCCGCCGTCTGTGCTAAAAGCAGACACATGAACGTGATGGAGAGGCACAAGTTCGTCGTGGGACTGCTCGTGCAGCAGAACCGCGCGACCGTGGCCGAGCTGGCCCAGGCGACCGGGGCGTCCGAGATGACCATCCGGCGGGACCTGGAGGTGCTGGAGTCCCGGGGTGCGCTGCGCCGGGTCCGCGGCGGCGCCGTGAGCAGCCTGCCCGGAGGCGTCGAGCCGCCCTATGCGATCCGGGCCATGTCGGGGGTGCAGGCCAAGGAGCGGCTGGCGCGCGCCGTGGTCGAGCTCCTCACCGACGGCGAGACCGTGGCCCTCGACACCGGCACCACCGCCGTGGCCGTCGCCAGGGCCATGGCCGGCCGCCAGTTCACGGTCACCCCCCTCTCCCTGCACGCCGCCTTCGCGCTCTCCGGGCACTCGGGCATCCAGCTGGTGATGCCCGGGGGGCAGGTGCGTCCCGAGGAGCTCTCGTTCCACGGCCAGACCCCGGTGCAGACGTTCAAGGACCTGTGCTTCGACACGTTCGTGCTGGGCTGCTGCGGCGTCGACGCGGTCCAGGGCGCCACCGCCTACGACCTGGACGACGTCCAGGTGAAGCGGGCCGCGGTGGCGTCCGCGCAGCGGGTGGTCCTCGTGGCCACCGCGGACAAGATCGGCCGCACCGCGCTGGGCCGGATCTGCTCGATGGAGGAGATCGCCCTCGTCGTCACGGACGCCCCCGGCGACTCCCCGGCGGTCGAAGCGCTGCGGGAGAAGGGGGTCGAGGTGGTCCATCCGGTGGACGGCTGAACCGCCCGGCCGTGAGGGGTCCGGCCGGCCGTCTGGGGTTCATTCGCTGGCGCCCTTCCTGCTCGGCGCGCATCCGGGATCGGCGCGCCCCGTTCAGCATCGGGGGGCGTACGGCCGCCTTCCAATGGGGTCCGACCGTCGTGTTGCGGACTGTCGGGAAGACGACAGCAAGGGCTTGCAGAAATTTCCGGCCTCTTCTGCGGGCGCCCCGGCCCGGCGTGCCGGGGCCTCCCGTCCGGTGCGCCATCACGCGGACGCCCCCAAATCCCGGCAGAGTGCCCGTATCCGACGGTTCCGTCGGGACGGCGCTGCCGCCGGCCGAAGTGTGTCCGATACACGTTCCTGGCGCCGCGGCGGCGGCGCGGACTCTTCTAGCATCGCGATCGCGACGGATGCGAACGAGAGAGCGGCGACATGGAAACTGGCAGATTGCAGCGCCCGCAGGACCGCGACCGGCCCCGGGGGCTCACTTCCGAGGAGATGGACCTCTACCGGGAGTTCGCTGAACACGGCCCCCTCCGCAGAAGCCGGTTGTCGGCCCGCGAAGCCCCCGAAAGCTGCCTCATGGCCCTCGAGGGCCTCCTCGCCGCCGGCCTCGTCCGGCAGGTCGGCGCCGACTGCTTCGCAGCCGCCAACCCCGCCGAAGTGTCCGAGGAGTTGCTGAAACGCTGGGAGGACCGGGTCCAGGGCGCCCAGCTCGACCTGCTGCGCGTGCGCGGGCAACTGGCAGAGCTCGCCATCGTGCACGCCGCCCGCGGGCGCGCCCTTCAAGGGCCGCCGCTGGAACGGATCGAGTCGCCCGCCGAGCTGCAGCGCATACTCGACCAGCAGGCCGCGGAAGCCGGCCGGGAGCTGCTCAGCGCCCAGCCCGGCGGCCCCCGGCCGGCCGCCGACCTGCACCGGGCGCGCGAGCGGAACCGGGACCTGCTGGCGCGCGGCGTGCAGGTCCGCACCCTGTACCAGCACTCGGCCCGCTACGACCCGCCGACCGTGAGGTACGAGGCGGAGATGGCGGATCTGGGCGCCGAGGCCAGAACGGTCCCGGGCGGCCTGATCCGCTGCCTGGTCTTCGACCGGACCCTGCTCGTCCTGCCCCTCGACGACCCGGAGGGCGGAGCGCTGCTCGTGCGCAGCCCGGAGCTGGTCGCGTTCGTCGCCGAGATGATCGAACTGCTCTGGGTCACGGGCGAGCACATCACCAAGCCGCGCGAGAAGGCCTTCGTACAGGACGTGGCCGACCAGGCGAAACGCTCCATCCTGCAGCACCTGGTGCAGGGCGAGGACGACCGGGCCACCGCCCGCGCGCTGGGCATCTCGGTGCGCACCTGCCAGCGCCACGTCTCCGCCATCATGCGCCAGTTGGGCGCGACGAGCCGGTTCCAGCTCGGCTACCTCGCCCAGCGGCACGGGCTGCTCGCGCCCGACGGGCCCGAGGCGGCGAACCCGGTGGCATCGGTCCCGGTCCCTGCCCCGGCCCCGGTGGCCTCGGTGTGAACGCCCGGCTCCCGTCCGTTCCGCGGCGCGTCGGCCCTCAGCCCTTGACGGCGTCGGCCCAGTTGCGGGTCACGGTCTCCCTCGCCTTGTCCCGCTGCGCCTCCGTCGGGAACGAGGGCGTGCCCTCCACCGTCGGCAGGTTCTCCGCGGCGGCCTTGTCGAGGGTGCCGTCCTGCTCCATGGCGTCCATGAGCACGGGACGCGCGTAGGCGCGGAGGCGGGTGTTCTGGCCCTCCGGGCTGAAGAGGTACTCCTGCCACAGCCGCGCCGCCGCGGGGTGCGGGGCGTCCTTGTTCACCCCGTTGGCGTAGTACTGGGCGAAGCTGCCGTCGAAGGGGATGGAGGTCCGCCAGTCGACGTCCGCGCCCTTGTCGCGGAATTCGTCGGCGTACCCGAGGTTGAGGAAGTCCCAGTCGATGCTGATCGGGGTCCGGCCGTCCTCGATCGTGGCCGGGGTGGATTCGACCGGGATGAAATTGCCGCTCGCGGCGAGCTCGGCGAAGAAGTCGATGCCCGGCTGGATGTCGTCGAAGGAGCCGCCGTTCGCGAGGGCCGCCGCCCACACGCCGGCGAACGCGGAGCCGGACCTGGTCGGGTCGCCGTTGAGGGCGACCTTGCCCTTGTACTCGGGCTTGCGCAGGTCGTCGAAGGTGGAGGGGCAGGTCTTGACGCGCTTGGCGTCACAGCCGATCGAGACGTAGCCGCCGTAGTTGTTGTACCAGCGGGCCTTCGGATCCTTCTGCTGCTTCGGGATGCCGTCCCACGCCGCGACCTTGTACGGGGCGAGCAGGCCCTGCCCGGCAGCCGCCCGGGCGAAGGAGTCCCCCACGTCGATCACGTCGGGGGCGCGGCCGTCGCTCCTGCGCTCCTTGAGGGCGTTGATCTCGTCCTGGCTGGTGCCCTCCGGGTTCTCCACCGTGACCTTGATCCCGTACTTCTTCTCGAAGCCGTCGATGAGCGCGCCGTAATTGGCCCAGTCGTCCGGGAGCGCGATCGTGTTGAGCGCGCCCTCCTTCTTCGCCGCCGCGGTCAGCGCCGCCATGCCGCCGGCCTCCGCGGCGGAGGTGGCCGTGGCGGGGGTGCTGGGTGCGGGGACGGACTCGTTCCCGCAGGCGCCGAGGGACGCCGCCGTGAAGGCCAGGCAGACGGCGACGGCTGCTGTCCGGAGACGGGGTGCGGGCACTAAGGCTCCATGGCGGGCGATCGCATACCGGTCGAAACCAGCGTACGTTCACCGGCCCGGGCGGCGCAGTCCCAGCGGGCGCGGTCCCGGCGGGCGGTGTCCCGGCGGGCGGTGTCCCGGCCGGCCCGGTCCCGGCAGCCGCGGTTCCGGCCGACGCGGTCCGATGCCGCCCCGCGGCCGCGACACCGGGGCTGCTCGGGGCGGCCGCGGTACGGGGGCCGCTCAGAGCGGCTCGTCGTCCCACCCGGCCAGCAGGTCCTCCTCCGCCACCTCCGCGGCCGGCGCGGTCCCGTCGTACAGGGCCTGCTCGCTCCAGATGATCTTGCCGCGGGGGGTGTAGCGGGTTCCCCAGCGCTGGGCGAACTGTGCCACGAGGAACAGGCCGCGGCCGCCCTCGTCGGTCTCCTCGGCCCGGCGCACGTGCGGGGACGTGCTGGACCCGTCGGAGACCTCGCAGATCAGGTGGCGGTCGTGGAGCAGCCTCACCCGGATGGGCTCGGTCCCGTAGCGGATGGCATTGGTCAGCAGCTCGCTGAGGATCAGTTCCGTGGTGAACGCGATGTCGTCGAGGCCCCACTCCGTCAGGCGGCGGGCGCAGGCGTTGCGCACCTTGGACACCTCGGCGGGATCGGGGGTCACCTCCCACACCGCGATCCGGGTGGGGTCCATGCGGCGGGTACGGGCCACCAGCAGCGCGATGTCGTCCCTGGGCCCCGTGGGCAGCACCGCGTCGATCACCGCGGTGCAGGTCTCCTCCGGCGTGCGGGCGGGCCCGGCCAGGGCGGAGCGCAGCGCCGCCAGACCTGCGTCGGGATCGCGGTCCCGGCCCTCGATCAGCCCGTCGGTGAAGAGCGCCAGCGTGGAGCCCTCGGGCAGGGTCAGCTCCGCGGTCTCCCTGGGCAGACCCGCGCCCAGGCCCAGCGGCGGCGAGACCGGCACCTCGGGGAAGGACACCGTGCCGTCGGGGTGCACCAGCGCCGGGCCCGGATGGCCGGCGGTCGCGGCCTCCACCCGCCCCGACACGGGATCGTAGACGGCGCACAGGCAGGTGGCCCCGGTGATCCCCTGCCACTCCTGCTCGTCGGTGTCGATGTGGGCGACCAGCTCGTCCAGGTGGTTCAGGAGCTCGTCCGGAGGCAGGTCGAGCATCGAGAAGTTGTACACCGCGGTCCGCAGGCGGCCCATGGTGGCGGCGGCGTGCAGACCGTGCCCGACGACGTCGCCGACCACCAGCGCCACCCGGGCGCCGGGCAGCGGGATCACGTCGAACCAGTCACCGCCCACACCGGCCTGGGCCGACAGGTAGCGGTGCGCGACCTCGACGGCGGACTGATCCGGTACGCCCCGGGGCAGCAGGCTGCGCTGGAGGGTGTCGGCCACGGTGTGCTCGCGGGTGTAGCGGCGGGCGTTGTCGACCGACAGCGCAGCCCGGGCGGTCAGCTCCTCGGCGAAGGACACGTCCTCCTCGTCGAACGGCGGGGAGTCCTGGCCCCGCCAGTACCCGGCCATCCCCAGCGCGACGCCCCGGGCGCGCAGGGGCACGGCGATCAGGGAGTGGATGCCGCGTTCCAGGATCAGCTCGGCGTTGACCGGGTCCTGGGTCCGCCAGCGCTGCGCGGTGCGCAGGTCGGCCTCCAGGACGGCATGGCCGCCGGCCAGCCCGGTGGCCATGGGGCTGGTGGGAACGAACCGGATCAGCCGTCCGAGGGGGTAGAGCGGGTGGTCGCCGTGCAGGCCGACGCGGGCGGTGCGGCGCATCTCGGTCGTCACGTCCGGCGGATCCTCGCCGCGCAGCACAGGGTCCATCAGGTCGACCGTGACCACGTCCGCGAAGCGCGGGACCGCCACCTCCGCCAGTTCCTCCGCGGTGCGCTCCACGTCCAGCGTGGTCCCCACCTGCACCCCCGCGTCGTAGAGCAGCTTCAGCCGCTCGCGGGCCACCTCGGCCCGGCCCGACAGCGCCCGCAGCTCGGTGGTGTCCCGCAGCGTCACGACGGTCCCGGTCGTGCCGAAGGGGGCCGTGGGCCGGATGTTCACCGCCAGGAGCCGGTCGGCCGCCATGTGCACCTCGTCGGTCGCGGCCCGGCCCGATGCCAGCCGCTCGGCGATGCCCTCCTCCAGCCCCAGGCCGGTGACGGGGCGCCCCTCCGCGTCCGCCGGCAGGTCCAGCAGCCGCCGCGCCTCGTCGTTGGCCAGCAGCAGCCGGCCGCCCTCGCCGACGATGAGCACGCCCTCCCGGACCGCGTGCAGCACCGCGTCGTGGTGCTCGTACATCCTCGTCATCTCGGCCGGTCCCAGGCCGTGGGTCCGGCGCAGCAGCCGGCGGCTCACCAGGGCGGTGCCGCCCGCGGACAGCGCGAGGACCGCCGCCGCGCTGCCGAGGACGACGGGCAGCTGCCGGTTCACCATGCTCTGCACGTTCTGGACCGTGACCGGGGAGGAGACGATGGCGATGACGTCGCCGCCGGCGTCCTTGACCGGGACCACCGAGACCACGGACTGCCCCAGCGACCCCTCGAACGTCTCGGTGAACGACTTGCCGGCCGCCGCCTTGGAGAACGGGCCCACGACGTGCTTCCCGAGCTGGCGCGGGTTGCTGTGGGTGATGGTGAGACCGTCGAGCGTGTACGTGTTGATGCCGTCGACCCCGGCGATCTTCCGGGCCGCCTCGGCGCTCGGCTGGAGCCGCGCGGTGGGGTGGGGGCTGCGCAGGGCCTCGACGATCCCCGGGGACTCCGCGAACGTCCCGGCGGCGGCGAGCGTACGGTGCCGGGCGTCCAGCATGGCGGCGCTGCGGCCCTGCACCACGAGCACCACGACCACGGCAGCGACGAGCAGGACCACGACCGCCAGCTGGAGCAGGAACACCTCGCCGGCCAGGCTGCGCACGCTGAGGAGCGAGGACAGCCGCTGCCGCCCCGCCCCCTCCCTGGCGGCCGGGGCAGCCTCCCGGCGCTCCTGGTGGCCACCTGCGCGGGGGCGCGGAGGAGGACCGGAGGGGCTCGCGGCCGAGCGGAGCAGCCAGCGCCGGAGACCTCCCAGGTAGTTGCTCACCCGTCCATTTTCCAACCTCTGCGCGCAGTCGGCAGCGCGCAGCACGCGTCGGGCCCTGCCGGGGCCACAGCGCCGCGACGGCCGTCCCCCGCCGCCGGCTGCCCGGGCGGCGCGGGGGGCTGAGACGCGCGGTACCACCCGCACCACCACCCGGACCGGGCGGGGAGCCACGAGTGGCGGATCTTCCGGCATTCCGGCCGGCGCTCAGAGGCCGGACCGGTCGAGCAGGGCCGGCAGCTTTCGCTTGCGCTTCTGGTCGGTGCGCAGGGCGGCCATGTAGATGGCGAAGTCGCTTTCCGTACCGAGGGCACGGTGGCAGGAGCGGGCGCTGAGCAGCAGCTTCGTGAGGTGTTCGTACGTACGGTCACGGGTCTGCGCACGCAGCGGCTCGATCCAGCGCAAGTAGACGGTCAGCGCGTCGGCCGGTTGCCGGTCGCGGATCCGGTCGGCCAGGGCCAGCCATTGCCGCCGGCCGGCGTAGCCGCCGGTGGCGGCTTGCCAGGCTGCCTGGAGGTCGTCGTCCATGAGCGCGTCGACCAGCGGCGAGTTGTCGTGCCGCTGCTCGTTCCCCGGCCGGGAAGCGGCCCGCAGTACCTCCAGGGCGCCCGCGCGCCCGGCGCCCTCCCAGGCTCCGGCATCACGAGCCGCCGTACGCAGGTGCTGGTAGGCGGTCAGCGAGGGGCGGGCGCACAACAGGTTCCGGCGGACCGTGACCACGTCGGCCGGACGCCCGGCCAGCTCGTAACGCTTGCAGACGAAGGCGACCAGATCGCCGTCCGGTCCCCACTCGGAGACGGCTTCCCGCAGCCCGCGTTCAGCCCACTCCAGGGCTTCGCCCGCGCGGCCCGCGGTCTCCAGCTCTCTGGCGATCACCAGGTGGGTGTGACCGTTGGGGGCGAGGTCCGACGTATGGACCTCGACCAGTGCGTCCATCCGCCACCGTCGGCCTTCAGGAGGCGCTCCAAGAGGTACTTCTCCGCCAACCCCTTCGGGGTTGGCCCGCCAGGCGGCGCCCACCCGTGCGCGGGCATGGGCCATGCCCCGGTCACCCACCACCGCCCGGTAGTCGAACAGGTCGATGTCGGCGGCCTCGTTCACCTCGTCCAGCAGATACCGGACCAGCCATTGCGCGGTCTCGACCGGATCGGGCCGGGCCGTTCGGCAGGCTTCGAGGTGGACATCGGCCACCGCGGTGGCCAAGTCCCCGATCAGGCCGTCCGAGTCGTCGATCTCCCCGTACGTGCGCCCCAGGGCCAGCAGGACCTCGCAGGCGACCTCCGCCGCTCGCCGTCAGGGCGCGCAGTGTGCTGACGGCCTCTGCCGCCTGCCTGCCGTATGCGCGGGCGTCGGCGTACTCGACGTAGCCCTAGCGGGCGAAGGGACGGGTGCCGAGGAGGCTCAGAATGCGCTCGCGCACGATGCCGGTGTCCGCGCCGACGGCGACCGCCAGCCAGTCGTCCAGCAGGCGGGTGCGCGCAGTCGCGGCCGACCGCCGCTGTGGTACGGATTCGGCTTGCCCGAGCACGGTCAGGCCGACCGCAACACAGTGCTTGCAGAAGTTGCCCTCCCGGCCATAGGAGCAGTCGCACCAGCCGGTGAGGCCGCCGTCCTCGTCCTCGGCGAGCTCCACCTCGTACGCGTCGCTTCCGTCGACGGTGGCGGTGATGGCTTCGTCCCCGGTCTCCAGCCGTGAGACCTCGGAGAGATAGCCGAGCCCCCGCTCGAAGGAGCGCGCCCCCGCCAGTCGCCGCAAGTCGTCCTCGGTGAAACCAAGAGCGTGTGTCACGGCACCCATTCAATCGGACGCGGGCCCCTCACCACCGTGCTCTGCGGAGGGTCGGCATGGGCTGAGGCTGTGCCTGCATCACCTCCAGCTCGGCGATGGCCCTGCAAGGATCCGCAGGATCTGCCCCGCTCGCCTCGGGCAGTGCCGGGGCGAGCGGGGAAGTCGCCGTCGGCTGCAACCGCACGCCGGGAGCCCCGCCTCGCTCCGCGAAGGGCGCGCACGAATCCGGACGTCCTCGTGCGGCCGCCCACGGGAGGGAGTGCCTCAGGGTGAGTCATGAAAGACCTGCGGAGAGCTGACCGGACATACGCATCGTTGCAGTCTCCGGAGACTGCCCTCGACCTGCAGAAAGCGGCCAGGGAGCAGGCAAACGGGGAGTTACTCCATGCTGCGCACCATGTTCAAGTCCTACATCTGACATCTGGGCGTTTTCCCAGCTCAGGGCCATGCTCCGCGCGGGCAGGTCAGCAATCGGTCAGCATGGGACGCGGAGCACGTCCTGCTCATGCGGGCCCGGCCTCGCCCATCGGAGGTCCGGCCGGATCACGCTGCCGGCCGAAGCTCGGTCCACCAGCGTCCTGCTGGCCGTGCCGCAGAGATCCCGGCCGATCGCGGCGATCGGCCGGGGTCCCCGTCGATGCCGGGTCGTGACTGCGGACCGGTCACGTCGTTGTCCCGCCCGGTCGCGACGACGTTCACCAGGCGGGACTACCGAGCAACTCCCTCCGCCGTTTCCGGCGTTCTCGACTTCCCGGCTACTGCCTGCGGAATTCCTCGGCCGGAAGTCCGCCGATTCCCCAGTCCTCGAGCTCGACCTCGTCGATGACCACGAACGTCGTGGCCGGGCTCTTGTCGAGTACCTTCACCAGCAGGTCGGTCACGCCCGCGATGATCTCGGCCTTCTGCCCGGCGGTGGCGCCCTCTCGCGTGATCTTCACATTGACATAAGGCATGGCAGCTCAGTCCTCATCCTCAACCGTCTCGAAGTGGAAGACCTTCGAAATGATCTGCCACCGCCCCTCGACCCGCACCAGCGTCAGGAAGTCCCAGTAACGCCTCGGTCCCATCGAGCACTCCACCCGGGCCAGTGCCGTCACCGGCCCGGCGAATTCGACCGTCACGATGCGGTCGCGCCGTACCTCACCCCGCGCGGCCGGCGGTTCACGGCGGCGGACCACGGGGAAGTACTCGTCCATGCTCAGCCGCAGCAGCTCGCCCGGGCCCGCGCCCTCGGTCGCGGTGGCGTAGACGGCGCCGGGGTGGAAGACCTGGCCGAGCAGCTCCGTGTCCCCGTGGTAGAGGCCGTCGAAGTACTGCCGGAGCACCTGCTCCACGTCGTGCTGTGCGGTCATCGGGAACGCCCCGTCACATGACCGCCGTCCACGCGCAGGGCGTGGCCGGTGATGAACTCGGCGCCCGCGAGGTACACGACCGCGTCCGCGATCTCGGAGATCTCGCCCACCCGGTCGAGCAGCGCGAGCCCGCCGAAGGAGTCCACGTCCGAGCCCTCGTGCAGCGGGGTCCGGATCACGCCCGGCGCAACCAGGTTGACGCGGATCCGGTTCGCCGCGAGTTCGGCGGCCAGGCTCGTGGTGAGCGCGTGCACGCCACCCTTGCTGATGACCGGAGCCGACGCGGGGAAGCCGGCGATGGCGTGGTCGACCAGTACCGTACCGATGTTGACGATGCTCCCGCCGCGGCCCTGCTCCCGCATCCGGCGCACCACCGCCTGGGTGGTCAGGTAGGTCCCCTTGAGGTTGCCCGCCAGGTACCCGTCCAGCTCCTCCTCCGTCACATCGGTGAACGGCTTCGGCGCGAACGTTCCGGCGTTGTTCACGAGCACGTCCACGCCCCCGAAGCGTTCCACGGCGGCCCGTACGAGTGCCTCACCCGTCGCCGCATCCCCGATGCCCCCCACCACCTGCGCGACCCGCTCGCCGTGACCGAGCCGTGCGGCAGCCTTCCCGAGCCGGTCCGCGTCCCGGCCGTTGATCACCACACCGGCGCCCCGGTCCAGGAAGGCCTGGGCGATCCCCAGCCCGATTCCGCTCGATGCCCCCGTGACCACCACGGTCATGTTCGTCGACATTCCGGGTCACTCCTTCATTCGTTGTCATCCATCCCGACACATCGAACCTAGGAGCAGTCGATCAATAACACCACGTTGGAATTTGAAGTCTGCGATAATCCACGGTTATGACTGTGGATCTGCGCGACCTCGAGCTCCTTGCGGCCACCGCCGACTCCGGCTCCCTCACCGCGGCGGCGGAACGCCTCTACGTCAGCCAGCCCGCGCTCAGCCAGCGCCTCACCCGCCTCGAGGACCGGCTCGGCATGCCGCTCTTCGACCGCACGGGCCGCAGGCTGGTCCCGAACGCAGCAGGCCGGCGCCTGCTGGTGGCGGCCCATCACGTCCTGGACGAGCTGCGCTCGGCAACGCGAGACCTCCATGAGATGCGCGACGGCCGCAACCGCCGGGTGCGTTTCACCGCACAGTGCAGCACCACCTTCCAGTGGCTGCCCCCGGTCATCCGCGCCTTCCGCGACCGGCACCCGGACGCCGAGGTCCGCATCGAATCCGTCCCCGACGACGCACCGGTCCCCGCGCTCCTCGCCGACCGCGTGGACGTCGCTCTGGTCACCAAGCCGGACCCGGAGATGGACCGGGTCGGCCTGACCCGCCTCTTCGATGACGAGATGGTGGCCGTGGTCCCCTCCGACCATCCCTGGGCCGCCCGCCCCCACCTCACCGCGAAGGACTTCACGGACGCCCACCTGATCCTGTACGACGCCTACGACCAGACCAGGATCCCCTCGATCCCGCTCCCCCTGCCGCCGCAGGCGCGGCCGGCCCGCGTCACCACGATGCCCGTGATCACGGACCTGGTCATCGAAATGGTCGCCGGCGGCCAGGGCGCGACCATCCTCCCCAACTGGGCAGCCGCGCCGTACACGGACTCCCACGGCCTCGCGCTGATCCAGATCGGCGCCACTCCCATGGCACGCACCTGGTACCTGGCCACCCGCCTGGGCCCCCGCCCGCCCCACCTGCAGGCATTCGTCGATGAACTGACCGCCCGCCTGGCGCGCCCGTGACCGGGCCGGGAGCTGGGGCCCGGCTGTGGGAACTGCCGTACCGGACAGGTGGGGATCAGGCCGGCGTCGCGGCCCGGCCGTACCGGCCGGTCTCCTTCCGCCATCAGCGCTGACCTGCGGCGGCGCCTCGGGTGGCCGTGAGGTCGTCCGGCTGCCCGCCGCCGTCGAAGCGGAACCAGTGCGGGGGCGCGGCTGGTCCTCGCGCGACCGTCCTGACAATGCTTCGGGAAAGTCGTCAGATGGTCAGCGTGAACCCTGCATGACCCGGTGAAGGCTGACCGGACATGCTAATCGTTGTAGGCTCCGGAGACCGCCCTTGACCTGCAGAAAGCGGGCAGGGAGCAGACAAACCGGGAGTTACTCCATGCTGCGCACCATGTTCAAGTCCAAGATCCACCGGGCCACCGTCACCCAGGCCGACCTGCACTACGTCGGCTCCGTGACCGTCGATGCCGATCTGCTCGACGCGGCCGACCTGCTGCCCGGCGAGCTCGTGCACATCGTGGACATCACCAACGGCGCGCGGCTGGAGACCTACATCATCGAGGGCGAGCGCGGGTCCGGGGTCGTCGGGATCAACGGGGCCGCCGCGCATCTCGTGCACCCCGGGGACCTGGTCATCCTCATCAGTTACGCGCAGGTCGAGGACGCGGAGGCCCGGGCGCTCACGCCCCGCGTCGTGCACGTCGACGCCGACAACCGGATCGTCGAGCTGGGCGCGGACCCCTCCGCCCCGGTGCCGGGTACGGATCAGCAGCGCAGCCCCCACGCGGTGGCTGTCTGAGAGGAGCGGGGATCGTGGCGATCGAGTTCCAGGACGAGCGGAAGGCCGGGCGGCTGTTCGCGGTCGAGGACGGGGCGGTGGTCGGGTTCATCGCCTACTTCGTCCTCGCCGAGGCGCCCCACGCCCTGGTGGCCGTGCACACCATCGTCGAGCCGGACCACGAGGGCCGGGGCATCGCCGGCGGGCTGGTGAAGACCTTCTACGGGATCGCCGCCGCCGAAGGGGTGCCCGTGGTCCCGCTCTGCCCGTACGCGGCCAGCTGGGCCGCCAAACACCCCGACCAGGCGCCCTCGGCGCCCGCCGGGGTCGTGGCGGCGGCCAAGGCGCAGCTCGACGCGGACTCCGATCTCTGGTGACGGACCCGACGGACCCGACGGCCCCCGGGCTGGTCCTGCTGCACACCTCGGCCGCGCACGTCCCGGTCTTCGACGCGCTGCGCGACCGGAACCACCCGGGGGCCGTCCTGCGCCACCTGGTGGTTCCGGAGCTGCTGGAGCGCGCCCGCACCGAAGGGCCGCAGGCGGTGGCTCCGGCCCTGCTGGAGGCGCTCGCCGGAGCCGGGTCCGGGCCCGTGCTGGTCACCTGCTCGACGATCGGGGCGACCGCGGAGGCCCTCGCACCGGCGCTCGGCGCACCGGTGCTGCGGGTGGACCGGCCCATGGCGGCCGCGGCGGTGCGCACGGGCGCGCGGATCGCCGTACTGGCCACCGTGGAGTCGACCCTCGCCCCGACCGTGGAGCTGCTGGCCGAGGAGGCCGGCGGGCGGCCCGTGGAGCTCCGTACGCACCTCGTCGACGGGGCCTGGGAGCGCTTCGCGGCGGGCGACGGGGCGGGCTCCCTCGAGCGCGTCGCGGCGGCCGCCGACGCCGTCACCGGAGCGGACGTCATCGTGCTGGCCCAGGTCTCCATGACCGGGGCCGCGGACCTCGTCGCCACCCGGATCCCGGTGCTGTCCAGCCCGGCCGCAGGCCTGGCTGCCGGCCTCGCCGGGGGATTGCGCCAGGTGGCGGCGCCGTAGGGGCATTCCCGGCGCCATCGGGGGAAGGTGGTCCACATGGTGCGAAAACCCGAAGGAACGCAGCCCCCGGTCCCCGAGCCCGAGCCCGCTCCGGACCCCAGCCCCTTCCCGGACCCCGGACCCATCCCGCGCCCGGTGCCGCCCGTGCCCGGCCCCTTCCCGGAGCCGGACCCGGTGCCCCCGCCTCCAGGGCCCGCGCCGGTACCGCAGCCCGGACCCTGGAGCTGAGGGGACTCAGCCCGTCTGGACCTCGGAGCGGTCGCCGCTCCAGAGCGTGTGGAACGAGCCCTCGCGGTCGGTGCGCCGGTAGGTGTGCGCTCCGAAGAAGTCCCGCTGCCCCTGCGTGAGGGCGGCCGGGAGCCGCTCCGCGCGCAGCGCGTCGTAGTACGCCAGCGAGGCGGAGAAGGCCGGAACCGGGATGCCGTGCTGCACGGCCGCCACGAGAGCGGCCCGCCAGTCCTGCTGGGCCGCGCCGATCTCGCCCGCGAACTCCGCGTCCGCCAGCAGGCTCGGCAGATCCGGCCGCGCGTCGTACGCCGCGCGGATCCGGTCCAGGAACGCGGCCCGGATGATGCAGCCGCCGCGCCACAGCGAGGCCACCGCGCCCAGGTCCACGCCCCAGCCGTACTCCTCGCTGCCGGCCCGGATCTGGTGGAAGCCCTGGGTGTACGAGACGATCTTCGACGCGTACAGGGCCTGTTCCACCTGCGCGGCGAACGCGTCCGCCGCCTCCGGGGACAGCGGGGCGGCGGCCGGTCCCGGGAGCCCGCGCGAGGCCGCGCGCAGGTCCGCGTGGCCCGAAACGGAACGTGCGAAGACCGCCTCGGCGATGCCCGACACGGGAACGCCCAGGTCCAGGGCGATCTGCACGGTCCAGCGGCCGGTGCCCTTCTGCTCGGCGGCGTCGGCCACGACGTCCACGAACGGGCGGCCGGTCGCGGCGTCCGTGTGCGCGAGCACCTCCGCCGTGATCTCGATCAGGTACGAGTCCAGGCGCCCCCGGTTCCAGGTGCGGAAGGTCTCCGCGATCTTGGCGGGGGAGTAGCCTGCCACCTCGCGCAGCAGGTGGTAGGCCTCGGCGATCAGCTGCATGTCGGCGTACTCGATGCCGTTGTGCACCATCTTCACGAAGTGCCCGGCGCCGTCGGGGCCCACGTGCGAGGTGCAGGGCGTGCCGTCGGCGGCCTTCGCGGAGATCTTCTCCAGCAGCGGGCCCAGGGAGGCGTACGACTCCTCCGAGCCGCCGGGCATGATGCTCGGGCCGAGCAGCGCGCCCTCCTCGCCGCCCGAGATGCCCACGCCCACGAAGTGGATGCCCTGCTCGCGCAGGTCCTTCTCGCGGCGGCGGGTGTCCTCGAAGTGGGCGTTGCCGCCGTCGATGATGACGTCGCCCTCCTCCAGCAGCGGGGCGAACTCGCGGATCACGGCGTCGGTCGGCTCGCCGGCCTTCACCATGATGACGAGCCGTCGGGGGCGCTCCAGCGCGTCGACGAACTCCTTCGCCGACTCGGCCGCCACGAAGGCGCCCTCGTGCCCGAACTCCTCGACCAGTGCCCGGGTCTTCGAGGCGGTGCGGTTGTGGACGGCCACGGTGAAGCCGTTGCGGGCGAAGTTGCGGGCGAGGTTGCTGCCCATGACCGCGAGCCCGGTGACGCCGATCTGGGCTGTGCTCGTGCTCATCGTTGCGCTCCTGCGTGCGTCGGTGTGCGGGGAGACCGACGCTACCCCGGTGCCGGGGCATATGGATCTCCAACCCGTCGTGGTGGGGTCAAATCCCGCTGGAGTGCGCCCTGTTGCGCCCCTTGTCATGCCCTGGTCGGATGGTTAGGTTGTGGGGTTCCTGATGTCTTCGATGGGGGCTCCCATGGGTGTACGGGGCCGGCACCGCCGGTATCAGCCGAGCAGCATCAACCGGGCTTCGCTCGTCGTCACCGCAGGCGGAGCCGGGATCGCGCTCCCCTTCATCGGCGCCGGATCCGCGCACGCCGCCTCCGTGGACACCTGGAACAAGGTCGCCGCCTGCGAGTCGACGAACAACTGGCACATCAACACCGGGAACGGCTACTACGGCGGCCTCCAGTTCAGCCAGAGCACCTGGCGGGCCTTCGGCGGCACCGCCTACGCCGCCCGCGCCGACCTGGCCACCAAGGAACAGCAGATCGCGGTGGCGGAGAAGGTGCTGAAGGGTCAGGGGCCGCAGGCCTGGCCGAACTGCGGGAAAGCGGCCGGGCTGTCGCGCGGGGGCCAGACGCCCGCAGTCGCCCCCCAGGGCAAGGACCGGCAGCCGCAGCAGAACCAGCAGTCCCCGCAGTCCCGGACCCCGCAGACCAAGGCGATCCCGGCCCAGGGCACTGCACCGCAGCCCACCGGGACCTCCGTCCTGCCGAACCCGTACGTCGTCGCGCCCGGTGACTCGCTCTCCGCGATCGCCACCGAACAGCACGTCGAGGGCGGCTGGCAGGCGCTGTACGAGACCAACCGGGCCACCGTCGGCGGCAACCCGGACCTGATCTTCCCGGGGCAGCGCCTCACCCTCCGCATCACCGCCGCCCCGGCGCCGGCCGCCCCGCCCGGGCAGAACCCCGAGAAGCCGCCGCGCACCGCGGAACCGGTGAAGCCGGTGGAGCCGGCAGCCGTGAAGCCCGCCGAGAAGCCGGTCGAGAAGCCTGCCGAAAAGCCCGCCGAGAAGCCGGAGTCAGCGCAGCAGCAGCCTGCCGCCGGAGGGTTCTCCGCCCCCGTCGACGCCGCCATCGGCACGCGCTACCGCGTGGCGGGATCCTCGTGGTCCAGCGGCTACCACACGGGCGTCGACTTCCCGGTGGCGACCGGTACGGCCGTCAAGTCCGTCGGCCCCGGCCAGATCGTCTCGGCCGGCTGGGCCGGTGCGTACGGCTACCAGGTCGTCATCCGGCACACCGACGGCCGGTACTCCCAGTACGCCCACCTCTCCGCGCTCGGCGTCAAGGCCGGCCAGCAGGTCTCCGGCGGCCAGCGCATCGGCCGCTCCGGCTCGACGGGCAACACCACCGGCCCCCACCTCCACTTCGAGATGCGCTCGGGACCCGGCTACGGCTCCGACATCGACCCGCTCAAGTACCTCCGATCCCACGGGGTCGACATCTGACCCCCGCACGTGCGGCGGCACGGCCGTCAGCAGGATCAGGCCCACGGCCGCCGTCACGGCACTGACCAGCGCCGCCGTCGTGCCCAGGGCCCCGAAGCGAAAGCCTTCGCCGAAGAGCGTGATGCCGACCGTCGCCGCGACCACCGGATTGACCACGGTCACCGTGGCCAGCGGCGCGGTCAGCCCGGCGCCCCGGTAGGCGGCCTGCGAGAGCAGCAGGCCGCCCGCCGCCAGCACGGCGATCGCCGCCAGCTCCGGCCACCGCGCGCCGAGCGCGCCGAGGCCGGCGGGATCGGCCACGGACTTGGTGAACACCGAGGCCATGCCGAAGGCGGTGCCCGCCGCGGTGGCCAGCAGTACGGCGTGCAGAACCGCCCGGTGCACCCGGTGCGCCGCGAGGAACAGCACGGCCACGGCCGCTGCGGTCACCATGAGCAGCAGGCCCGGCTCCGAGCCCGTCAGGGAAGCCTTCGTGCGGGCGTTGCCGCCGGTCAGGGCCAGCAGCCCGGCCAGCCCCACCGTGGCCAGCACCGCCCCGCGCCAGGCCGCCGCTCCCGCGCGGCGGCCCACGAAGACGGCCGCCATGGGCAGGGCGAAGACGATGGTGAGGGCGCCGAGCGGCTGGACGAGGCTGAGCGGACCGTAGGCGAGGGCCGCCACGTGCAGCAGTGCACCGAGGCCGTTGAGCCCCACCGCCACCCACCACGCGGGGCGGCGCAGCGGAGCGTAGCGGCGGTCCGGCGTGCTCACCGCGACCCGTTCCTGGACGATCGCGCCGCTCGCGTACGCGACCGCGGACACGAAGCAGAGCAGGACCGACAGCGCCAGTGCACTCATGAAGTCCACAATGCCCGACCCAACTGCGCTATTCCTCCGCCCACAGGGGGTCACGAGTCATACTCCGGACGTAGTACAGGAGTACTCGATCAAGCCCGTCCGGCGGCGCGCGGAGCACCGGTTCCCGTGCACGGAGTGACCGCTGCATCGCGGTGCGTGAGGGCCCGGCGACGGGTTTGGTTCCGGCCGCATCGGATCCGTACAGTTTCCCTTTTGGGACTTCCGCAGCAGGCGGATGCGGACGAGTGATCAAGGAACGGGCAGCGGCCATGACGGTGACCGACGAAACCAACGAGCTCGCGCAGGCGTACGGGCCCGGCATCGACCCCGAACGCCTCGCCGTCTGCCTCAGCGTGCTCGACGAGCTCGACAAGATCGACGTCGACCACCCGGACGCCATCACCGTGCGCCGCGCCACCGCGGGCATCTACCGGACGGTCAAGCAGCGTCGCCGCCAGGAGCGCCGCGCCGCCAAGACCGCCAACGACAAGGCCGTCACCGAGGCCACCGCGACCGGTTCCGCCGAGCGCATCGACGACGAGACCGAGGGCATCCTGCCCTCCTCGGTCACCGAGGCCGGCCGGATCGCCGGGATACTCCAGCGCCCGCGCTCCTGCTACATCTGCAAGACGCGGTACGTCGAGGTCGACTACTTCTACCACCAGCTGTGCCCGGGCTGCGCCGCCGAGAACCGCGCCAAGCGGGAGGCGCGCGCCGACCTCACCGGCAAGCGCGCGCTCCTCACCGGCGGCCGGGCCAAGATCGGCATGTACATCGCGCTGCGCCTGCTGCGCGACGGCGCGCACACCACGATCACCACCCGCTTCCCCAAGGACGCCATCCGCCGCTTCAAGGCGATGGACGACTCGGCGGACTGGATGCACCGCCTGGAGGTCGTCGGCATCGACCTGCGCGACCCGGCCCAGGCCGTGGCGCTCGCCGACCAGGTGGCCGCGGCCGGCCCGCTGGACATCCTGATCAACAACGCCACGCAGACCGTGCGCCGCCTGCCCACCGCGTACGCGGCACTGGTCGAGGGGGAGAGCGCCCCGCTCCCCGCCGGCGAGCTCCCCGCCCACCACGTCATCGGCGCCTTCAACTCCGGCGCGGTCGACGGCCTGGCGGCGCTGCCCGTCGGGGTCAGCGGACTCGAGGCGCAGAAGGTCGCCGACCTCGCCCTGGTCGCGGGCAACGCCAGCCTGGAGCGGCACATCGCCGGCACCGCCATCGACGCGGGCGGCCTGCTGCCGGACGTCGTCGAGACCAACACCTGGGTGCAGACCATCGACCAGATCTCCCCGGTGGAGCTGCTCGAGACCCAGCTGTGCAACTACACGTCGCCGTTCATCCTGATCAGCGCGCTCCGGCCGGCCATGGCCGAGGCGGCCCGCCGGGCGTCCAGCGGCCGTGCGTACGTCGTGAACGTCTCGGCGATGGAGGGCGTCTTCAGCCGCGGCTACAAGGGTGCGGGGCACCCGAACACCAACGCCGCCAAGGCCGCCATGAACATGGTGACGCGGACCAGCGGCCAGGAGATGTTCCAGGCCGACCGCATCCTGATGACCTCGGTCGACACCGGCTGGATCACCGACGAGCGCCCGCACTTCGACAAGCTGCGCCTCGCCGAGGAGGGCTTCCACGCCCCGCTCGACCTGGTCGACGGCGCCGCCCGCGTCTACGACCCGGTCGTCCGCGGCGAGGCGGGCGAGGACCTGTTCGGCGTCTTCCTGAAGGACTACGCCCCCGCGAACTGGTAGTCCGCCCCGGCCCCGGGGATCGGCCCGGGCCCCGGCCCCAGGCTCGTGCCCCGGCCCCAGGCTCGTGCCCCGGCCCCAGGCTCGTGCCCCGGCCCCAGGCCCGTGCCCGGCCCCAGGCCCGTGCCCGGCCCCAGGCCCGGGCCCCGGCCTACTGGATCCCCGCGATCGACCCCCTCGGCGAACCGAGGGGGTCGTCGCCGTTCAGGGGCCGTACCGGGCGGGCCGCACGGGCCGGTAGGCCCCGGCCGCGAGCAGCTCCAGTACCGGCTGCCAGTCCTCCAGCACGCCCGCGTCGAGGCCCGCCGTGACGGAGGCGTCCCGGGCCTGGCGCAGGATCGCGGCCGCCTCGCGGGTCTCCTCCGCCGCCTCCGGCAGCCGGAATCCCCCCGCCGCCCCGCTGCCCGCGTCCCCGGTGAGGGCGACGAGCAGGGCCACCCGATCGCCGAGGAGGGGCCGGACCGCCGCCGCCGCGAGGCCGGCGCGAAACGCGCGGTCACCCGGACAGAGCAGCGTTCCGATCTCGTGCACCAGGCCCGCGACCTGGAGTTCCTTGTCGAAGGGATGCGAGCGGCGCAGCAGGGCGGCGGTGCCGGGACCCCGGCCGCCGCGGCATCCGTGCAGAAGATCCATGAGCTCCTCCACGCTTGTCACGCAAGGGACTTCGGACTTCGACACCCCGGACCTGGCCACTGCCGCTCCTCTCCGTAGCACCGCGCACACCCGGCATCGAGCAGACCATCCGCCCGGGACCCGCCGTCCTACGACTTGCTGAACTCGCGGCGAAACTGGGTGAACGGAGCGGATTTTGCCTTTCCATCGAGCGGGGGTCCGCTCATATGTGTACGCTGGGGCATCAAGACGGCCCCATCCGGGCCGCGCTCCATAAATGGCGCCACCGCGTCCGGAACCCTTTCCCTTCCTGCCCGGCGCGGTCAGCCCGCCGGGTTACGCGACACGAAGGAGTGCGCGGTGACTGAAAAGACGAAGCCCGAACCGGAGTTGCTGGAGCGGCCGGTCTCGCGTCGCAAGACGCGGTCCGACGAGCTCGGAAGCCTCGAAGTGTGGGCACGATCCGCCCCGATCCGACTGGCGGGGTACGAGGACGACCTGGCGGAATCGCACATCCTGCCCGGCATCGACTGACGCGAAGCAGCACCAAGCGCCCCCGTGCCCTCCCGCGCCGGGGGCGCTGCCCTTGCCCTCCGGGCCCGGTACCTGACCCGGTCCCCGGTCCCCGGCCCGGTCGGCGCCACCGCGCGACCGTCCGGGTGCTCCGTGGAGTTCCTCGAAACGGTACGCCGTGAGCGTCATCGCTGAGGGCGATCATGGGTTCCGCCGACCCCTCGGTCCGGGCAGGCTGCCTGCATGAAACTCCTGATGCTGGGCGGTACCGAATTCGTCGGACGCGCGATCACCGAAGACGCCCTCACCCGGGGCTGGGAGGTGACCGTCTTCCACCGCGGACACCACGCGCCCCCGCCGGGCACCACTGCCGTGCACGGGGACCGCACCGCCCCCGGGGGCCTGGACGCCCTCGCCGAGGGGGAGTGGGACCTCGTCGTCGACACCTGGAGCGGTGCCCCAACCGCCGTACGGGACAGCGCCCGGCTGCTGCGCGGCCGGGCCGGCGGGTACGTGTACATATCCAGCCGCTCGGTGTACGCCTACCCGGGCCCGCCCGGTCTCGACGAGAACGGGCCGGTGGTCGAGGGCTCGCCCGACGCGGAGGCGATCGCCTACGCCGAGGACAAGCGGGGCGGTGAGCTCGCCGCCCTGGACGCCTTCGGCGACCGCGCCCTGCTGGTGCGCGCCGGGCTGATCCTCGGCCCGTACGAGAACGTCGGCCGACTGCCCTGGTGGCTGAACCGGATCGCCCGCGGCGGCCCCTTCCTGGCACCCGGCCACCCCGGACAGCTGCTCCAGTACATCGACGTGCGCGACCTCGCACGCTGGTCCCTCGACGCGGGCGCGGCCGGGCTCGGCGGCGCCTACAACCTGGTCTCCCCGCCCGACCACGCCACCATGGGCAGCTTCCTCGACGCCTGCGTCGCCGCCACGGGCGCGGAGGCCGAACCGCGCTGGACCGACGCGGCGGCCATCGAGAAGGCGGGCATCGAGCCCTGGACCGAGCTGCCCGTCTGGCTTCCCGAGGGCGAGCTGCACGACTACATGTGCAAGGGCGACGTCACCAAGGCCCTGGAGGCGGGTCTCACCTGCCGGCCGGTGGAGGAGACCGTGGCCGACACCTGGGCCTGGCTCCAGTCCCTCGGCGGAGTCGCCCCGCACCGGCCCGACCGACCCCAGAAGGGCATATCGGCCGAGCGGGAGGCGGCCGTGCTGGGACTCTGAACCACCGCGCCCACCGGTCCTAGGGGGGCTCAGGCCAGGCGGCCTCCGCGAGACGGGTCGGCGGCAGGTACTCGCGCACCAGCGTGCGGTGCCACCAGTCGCCCGTCTCGCGCAGCTCCCGCCAGGTCGTGTAGCGGTAGCGGTAGAGGCGCGCCCGCACGAACACGGGCGGGGCGTCCGGGAAGGGGTTGTGGCGCAGCAGCCGCAGCGTGTCCCGGTCGCCCGCCAGCAGCCGCTCCACGAACGGCCCGAACCAGTCCTCCGCGTAACCGGGGGAGATCGCCGCGAACCACATCAGCCAGTCCAGGCGCAGATGGTAGGGGGCGAACTGGCGCGGCAGCCGGTGCGGTTCCCCCGGCTTGCCCTTGAAGCCGTACTCCCGCCAGGCGTCGTCCTCCAGCGGCGCGCGGTGGGCGCTCCCCGCGGCCGTGCCCTCGACCGCCACCTCCATCCGGACCCGGCCGACCGAGCCGAAAGCCCCGTAGGTGTTGACCAGGTGCAGGGAGTCGAAGGAGCGGTTCATCACCTGCCGGCGCGAGATCATGTTGAGCACCGGGTGGCGGCTGAGGAACAGCACCAGGGCGGTCACCGCGCACACCGCCACCACGTACCAGAGCGGCGGCTCCTGCGAGGCGGCCGCCGGGGGAGCGCCCGCGATCCCGGTGAAGTCCACGGCGGACAGCGCCACCGTGATCGTGATCCAGTTCAGCCAGGCGAAGTTCCCCGACAGCACCAGCCACAGCTGCGTCGCGACGATGATCCCGGCGGCGTACGAGGCCACCGGCTGCGGGGTGAAGAGCAGGACCGGGACGACCAGTTGGGTCACGTGGTTGGCGCCGCACTCCACCCGGTGGAGGGGCCTCGGCAGATGGTGGAAGAACCAGCTCAGCGGCCCCGGCATCGGCTGCGTCTCGTGGTGGAAGTACAGGCAGGTGAGCTTGCGCCAGCAGGCGTCCCCGCGCATCTTGATCAGTCCGGCGCCGAACTCGACGCGGAAGAGCACCCACCGCAGCAGCCACAGCACCAGCACCGGCGGCCCGGTGCGGGCATTGCCGAGGAAGACGGCGAGGAAGCCCACCTCCAGCAGCAGCGACTCCCAGCCGAAGGAGTACCAGGTCTGTCCCACGTTCACGATGGAGAGGTAGAGCAGCCACAGCACGGCCCACATCCCCATGGCCGCAGCCAGCGGCACCTCGTCCCCCGCGCCGAAGGCGAGGGCTCCGGCCAGCGCCGCCCCGGCCCAGGCGCACCCCGCGAAGAGCCGGTCGGAGTAGCGCAGTTGGAACAGGCTGGGGGCGCGCCGGAAGGGCACGTACCGCACGAAGCGCGGCACGGGCAGCATGCCGTGCGCCCCGATCAGGGCCCGGAACTGAAGGGCGGCTCCGACGAAGGCGAAGACGTACACGCCGGCCAGGGCCC
Source organism: Streptomyces sp. NPDC085524 (assembly GCF_044541755.1). Classification (NCBI taxonomy): domain Bacteria; kingdom Bacillati; phylum Actinomycetota; class Actinomycetes; order Kitasatosporales; family Streptomycetaceae; genus Streptomyces; species Streptomyces sp. NPDC085524. Next base: position 121,520 of record NZ_JBITTH010000001.1, on the reverse strand, counting down.
GCTGGAAGACCAGCCGGGCCAGCCAGTAGCCGGGCGCCGTGAACCAGTCCATCGCCTCCAGTATCGGACGGGTCAGGCGGCGGTGGCCAGCCTGCGGACGTGCCGGCCCAGCCGGCGGGCGTACCGGAGCTGGAGGAAGGGGATCACGGGGCCCCCGAGCCGGGTGTACCAGCTGTCCGGGCGGCTGAAGGCGGTCACCGTGAACCACACCGTGCCGTCGGGGTCCATCTCCACGACGAAGGACTCCTCCCCGGATTCCGGGTGGCCGGTCAGGGTCCCGTACGCGAATCCCGCACGGGCCGGCTCGTAGGCCGTCCAGATCACCTGGCACGGGGCGTCGATCCGCAGCGGCCCGAAGCCTATTCCGACGACCGCCCGGCTGCCGGGCCGGACGGCGCCGTCCTCGGCCAGGACCCGCATGCCCGAGGAGCGGTGCGCGTGGAAGGTGGTCACCGCGGTGCCGGCGGCCTCGAAGGCGGCCCGGCCGTTCCCGACCCGGGTGCGGTGGTGCAGGTGGTTGTATCCGGCGGGCAGCGGCAGACGGGCCGTCGCACCCCGGTCCGGGTAGCTGAGGGCCTCCCGGCCGGCGCTGATGAGGCGGGTCATGACGAGGTCTCCTCGAGGTGTGCGGTCGGGCGGGTGTCAGGTCGGAGGTCCGGGTCGGTCGGGCGGGTGTCCGGGCGAGGCGCCGACCAGTTCCGCCCGGTCGTCGGCGAAATGGCCGAGCAGCACCAGCAGGGTGCCCGCGGGGACGCTGTACGCCGCCCATCGCGACAGCCTGTCCGGGGGCCCGGTGCAGGCCGCCCGGCAGACCAGTCCGGCGACCAGGGCGGCCGTGAACCCGGCGAAGTGGCAGTGCGGAACGGGGAGCGCCAGGATGTCGAGGTCGAAGCCGAAGAGCCGGTACCCGGCGCGCTCGGCGACGAGCGCGGTGCCGGCGACCGAGGGCGAGACCAGCGCCGTGCGGGCATCCCGCGCGGCAGCCAGAGGGACGGTGTCCCGGCGGCGGCCGGGAGGGGCCGGAGCCGGGCGGTCCGGCGCGGTCCGGCCGGGTCGATCAGGCGCAGGCCGGCGGGGACCGCGTAGAGCATGCCCAGGGTGACGATCATGTTCACCAGTACCGTCACCCTGGGCTCCCCCCAATATGCGCAGCCGACGCGTTGAACGCGTTCAACTCACGGTGACGACCTTACGAGGTTGCTTGAACATGTTCAAGTGGTGCTCCGGTTGCGACACTCCCGGGCATGCGGCAGACAAGAGTGAGCAACCGGGGCGAAAGGGAGATCCACGTGTACGGACCGACACCTCCGACACCGCGTCAGGCGACGCGTCGTCACGCACCGGCCGGCGCCGCTCTGTTCGCCGCGCTGGGCCTGCTCGCGGCGGGCTGCGGCGGACACGACAAGGCCCCGGCGAACGCCGGACCCGAGAGCCAGGAGGTCTACCTCCAGCCCGTGGCCTCGGCCGGCCCCGACCCCTTCACCACCTCCTCGGCCACCGCCGAGTCCGCCCCCGTGCAGCCCCCGCTGCCCAATCCGACCGGACGCGGCATCCGCACCGTCAGCGCCGACACCCCCGGGCTGTACGGGGGCACCCAGCGGCTGGGCAGCTGCGACGTGGAACAGCAGGTCCACCACCTCACCGAGGACAGCGCCAAGGCCCGGGCCTTCGCCGAGGCCGCCGACATCGAACAGGCGAAGATCCCCGAATTCCTGCGGGGCCTCACCCCCGTCGTGCTGCGTGCCGACACCCGTGTCACCAACCACGGATTCCGCGACGGCCGCGCCGACGGCTACCAGTCCGTCCTCCAGGCCGGCACGGCCGTCCTGGTCGACGAGCACGGCATGCCCCGCGTCCGCTGCGGATGCGGCAACCCGCTGGGTTCCCCGCGATCCGCGAAGGGCTCCCCGGTGCACAAGGGCGACGCGTGGAACGGCTACCAGCCGAACCAGGTCGTCGTCATCGAACCCACCGTCCATGTGATCAAGAGCCTGGTGATCGTCAACACCGCCGACAACACCTGGCTCGAACGCAAGCGCGGCGACGACGGCGCCCAGGACCGCCCGCCGCAGGTGGCGCCCCAGTTCGACCCCGCCGACGGCATCCCGTCGGGTCCGTCCACCGGCCCCGGGAGCACGGCGCCGGGCACCGCCCCGGGCGACCCGTGCGCGGGCCCCGAAGGCAACAGCCCGGCCCGGACGTCCCCGCCCGCCACTCCGGCCCCCGGGGCGACGGACTGCACGCCGGACCGGCCGCTCCAGCAGGACCCGGCCGCGCCGTCGAGCCCGGACGCCCCGCTGCAGCAGCCCCAGCCGCTGCCGCCCTCCGACACGCCCACGGACGTCCCGTCCGACCTGCAGCCCCCGTTCCCGTCCGAACCCGGCGTCCCCCTGGCGCCCGACGGCTCGACGCCGCTGCCGACGGACCCGAACGACCCCTTCGCCGAGCCGCATGCGGACCCGTACGCGGACCCGTACTCCAACCCGAACGGGGACCCGAACGCGGACCCGAACCTCACGCCGCCGCCCTCGGACCCGGGGTACTCGCTGGAGAGCGCCTGACCGGCGGGTGTGTCATGGTGGATCGGTGCCGACCACCGTATCGCTGCCGGACGACTGGCCCGCACACCCGGACCGGTCGCTCTCACTCAACCGCATGGGCAGTTTCGACTGGGACCTGATCACCGGTCTCATGCACATGGACGCAGCCGCCCTCGACGTCTTCGACACGACCCCGGACGAGTACGACGGCCGGCCCGAGTCCCTCTCCCCGCGCGTACCGCCCGACGAGGGGGCCCGGCTCGACGCCCTCGTCTCCTCCGCCCTCAAGAGCGGCGTGGACAGCTACGGTGCCTACTTCCGCATCCGCTGCCACGACGGGCGGCTGCGCTGGACGCACACCCAGGGCCGCGTCATGCGCGGCCAGGACGGGCGCCCGTACCGGATCATCGGCATCGTGCGGGACGCCACCGAGGAGCTCAGCCACTCGGCGGAGCGGCTCGGCCTCGACGAGGAACGGCGCCGGCAGACCTCCGTCGTGGAGTCCACCACGGCCGCCCTCGCCCACGCCCGGACCGTCAAGGACGTCATCGACGCGCTCGGCGACGCCCACGGCCTGGAGCGGCTCGGCTCGATGGGCATGGTGATGGGCCTCGTCGAGGCGGGCCGGATCCACCTCGTCGCGGAAGGCCCCGAGGGCAGCTTCGTCCCCGGCACCCGCTACACCCGCATCGACGAGCAGTACCCGATGAGCGAGGTCGTCCGCTCCCTCCAGCCGCGGTTCCTCGACTCGGCGCAGGAGTTCGCCGAGGACTACCCCGGGCTCTGGGCGAAGATCTCGTACATGGACATCTCGGCGGCCGCGTACCTGCCGCTGATCGCCCAGGCCAGGCCCATCGGCGCGATCGGCCTCCTCTACCAGGACAAGGACGGCTTCACCCAGGACGAGCGCAACCTGCTCGTGGCGCTGGGCAGCAGCATCGCGCAGAGCCTCCAGCGGGCCATGCTGCTCGAGCAGGAGCACGACCTGGCGGAAGGCCTGCAGCAGGCGATGCTGCCGCGCCGGATCCCGCCGGTGCCGGGCGGCGAGATCGCGGTCCGCTACCGCTCCGCCCGGATGGGCCAGGACATCGGCGGCGACTGGTACGACGTCATCCCGCTGCCCGGCGGCCGGGTCGGCGCGGTCATCGGCGACGTCCAGGGCCACGACACCCACGCGGCGGCGGTCATGGGCCAGCTCCGGATCGTGCTGCGCGCGTACGCGGCGGAGGGGCACTCGCCCGGGACGGTGATGGCGCGGGCCTCCGTCTTCCTGCACGAGCTGGACACCGACCGCTTCGCCACCTGCACGTACGTGCAGGCCGACCTCTCGACGGGGGTGCTCCAGCTGGTACGGGCCGGCCACATCGACCCGCTGCTGCGCACCCCGGACGGGGAGTGCCGGCGCCTCCCGGTGAGCGGCGGGATGCCGCTCGGCCTCTCCGTGGAGTTCGGCCGGCTCGAATACCCGGTGACCACGGTGGAACTGGACCCGGGAGAAACGCTCCTGCTGTGCACGGACGGCCTCGTGGAACTGCCCGGCGCCGACCTCGACGACGGGATCCAGCTCCTGACCTCGCTGGTCCGCGGCGGCCCCGCGGACCTCCAGCGGCTGGCCGACCTGCTGTGCGGGGTCATGGACGAACGCGGCGGCGACGACGACATGGCACTGCTCCTGCTGCGCCGCCACGCCCCGACGACCCCCGGGGGCGGGGGCCGCCTGCAGCAGCACGTGGCCCCGGGCGACCCGGAGGCGCTGGTCGCCGCGCGGCACATGATCGGCGCGGCGGTGCGGGCGTGGGGCGCGCGGGAACGGGCCGACGAGATCGAACTCGTCGCGGACGAGCTCATCGTGAACGCGCTGATGCACACGGACGGCCCGGCGATCGTGACGCTGCGGGTCCTCGAGGGCCCGCAGCGCAGGCTCCGCGTGGAAGTGGAAGACCGCTCCAGCGCCCTGCCGAGACGCCGGGAGGCGGGGGAGGCGGGGGTCTCGGGCCGGGGCCTGATGCTGGTGGACCGGCTGGCGGACGTGTGGGGGGTGGAGCCGAGGGGAAGCGGCAAGTGCGTGTGGTGCGAGTTCGTGATGGGCTGACGTGACCCCTGAGGGGGGCTCGGCGGGACGGGCGGTGTCCCCCGGCGGGACGGGCGCAAGTCCGGCTGCGCCTCGGGTTGTGCGTGGATCCCGGCCTGCGGGCCGCGGGCGCGGGGCTCCGCCCCGGGGTTTCAGCCCGTCGGGCGTTTGAGGACCGGGGGTCCGGGGGCGGAGCCCACGGTTTCGGGAAGGGGCGGGGGAGCGGCCCCGCGCAGCGGCACCCGGCGTCGGCAGCGGCACCCGGGACCCGCACCCGGCGGGCACCCCCGGCTCGCGCTCCGGGCACGGCGGCGGCAGGCTGGAGCCATGCCCGAGCTGCCCGAGGTCGAGGCCCTGCGGGAGTACCTCGACGCGCACCTGCCCGGGCGGATGGTCGAGCGCGTCCATCCGCTCGCCGTGAGCGTGCTCAAGACGTACGACCCGCCGCTGAGTGCGCTCGAAGGGCAGCCGGCCGGCGCCACCGCCCGGTTCGGCAAGTTCCTGGCCGTGCGGATCGGGGAGCTCCACCTCGTCACCCACCTGGCCCGGGCCGGCTGGCTGCGCTGGCAGGAGACCCTGCCCGCTGCGCCGCCCCGCCCCGGCAAGGGGCCGCTCGCGCTGCGCGTCGTACTGGAGGGCGGCGGCGGGTTCGACCTCACGGAGGCGGGGACGCAGAAGCGCCTCGCCGTGTACGTGGTGCGCGACCCCCAGGAGGTGCCCGGAATCGCCCGGCTCGGGCCCGATCCGCTGGCCGAGGGCTTCGACCGGGACGCCTTCGCCGCCCTGCTGGAGGGGGAGCGGCGGCAGATCAAGGGCGTGCTGCGGGACCAGAGCGTCATCGCGGGCATCGGGAACGCCTACAGCGACGAAATCCTGCACCGGGCGAGGGTTTCGCCGTTCAAACTGGCCGCCTCCTTCGGGGAGGAGCAGGTCACGGAGCTCCACGCGGCCGTGCAGGACACCCTGCGCGAGGCCGTCGCACGGGCGCACGGACTGGCGGCCGGTGAGCTGAAGGCGGAGAAGAAGAGCGGCCTGCGGGTGCACGGCCGGGCCGGGGAGGCGTGTCCGGTGTGCGGGGACACGGTGCGCTCGGTGTCCTTCGCGGATTCCTCCCTGGAGTACTGCCCCACTTGCCAGACCGGCGGCAAGCCGCTCGCCGACCGGCGGCTCTCGCGCCTCCTCAAATAGCCCGGCGCTGCGTAGACTCCGGCACCGTGCCCGAGGAACAGCAGTCTCCGCCCCGGCGCGAGATCGTCACCGGGGTGCCCCGGGGCGACCGGCGCCGGCCGCCCGCGCACGCCCCCGCGCGCTCGGAGATCTCCGAGCAGACCACCCTCGGGGCCACCTACGTACGGGCGCTGATGCGCAGTCAGCTGCGGGCCGGGCTGGGCGCGCTGGCCGCACTCGGGCTGCTGGTCGCCTCGCTGCCGCTGGTGTTCGTCCTGCCGAGCGGGGGCTCGAGGACCCTGGTCTGGCCGGCGCTCGGCGTCCTGGTGTATCCGGTGATGTGGCTCGTCGCCCGCTGGTACGTCACCCGGGCCGAGCGCAACGAGGCCGATTTCACGGGGCTGGTGATGGATCCCGCGGAGCGTTCCCCGGACCGGTAGCGGCGAGGCGGGCCTCCAGGCCGTCAAGGATGGCCTCCACGCCGAACTCGAACTTCTCGGCGGCCAGCACGGCGGGGTCCGCGGCCTGCTGCTCCTCCATGCGGGCGCGCAGGCGCGGGTACTGCGCGGCGATGTCCCGGGCCCACTCGGCGACGCTCGGCGCGGGACCCTCGTCGCCCTTGCCGCGGGGGACCTGGGCTTCCGCGATCGCGGCCTGGGAGGCGTCGGCGAGCAGGGTGCCGGCCACGAACGTGAAGGACGTGTTCACGGCCCAGTCGAGCTCCCGTCCGGTGAACCCGGCCGCCTCGTAGATCGCGTACGAGTGCTCCTGGAAGCCGGCCATCCCGGGACCGTAGACGAAGTGCGTGCTGATGGCGGGCACGAGCCACGGATGGCGCCTGCCCAGCGCGTACGTGTCGTGCACCAGCGCGCGGGCGGCGGCCCGCCAGCCGACCACGGCCGGGTCGGGGAAGCCCAGTTCGCCCCACACCTCGTCGGCCGCGAGGACCACGAGGCTCTCCTTGCTGCCGACGTGCCAGTACATGGCGGTGGCCGCCGAGCCCATCCGCTGGCCGAGGCGGCGCATGCTCAGGCCGTCGATGCCCTCGCTGTCGAGGAGGGCGACGGCGGCCCGGACGATCTGGTCACGGCTCAAGGTCTCACGCGGCATGGCCCCAGCCTATCCCGCCTCTTGCACAGTGTTCAACAAGGTGGTTGCGCTGCGGCCGGTTGCTCTTTTACGGTGTGCAAGTCAGCACTTGAACGCCGTAAAAGGAGCCTGCGTTGCCTACCCCGACCCCACACCCGCCCGCCCGGCACCGCCCGCTCGCGGTCTGCGCGGCCCTGATGGCCGGCCTCTTCGTCCTCTGCGGCATCGCCATGGCCGTGGACGGACGGACCCTGCTGGGCGAGTCGGTATGGGCGAAACCGATGAAGTTCGGCTTCGCCTTCGCCCTCTACAGCGGAACGCTGGCCTGGCTGCTGACCCGGCTCGAGAAGGGGAGGCGCCTCGCGTGGTGGGCCGGCACCGTCTTCGCCGTGGCCACGACCGCCGAGGTCGGAGCCATCACCGTCCAGGCGGCACGCGGCACGATCAGCCACTTCAACGCGGACCGGAGCGACCCGACGACCCTGGCCCTGGTGCCGGTCCTCACCCTCGGCGTGATGGTCATCGTCCTCGCGCAGCTGGTCGTCGGCATCGTCGTGCTGGTCCAGCGCACCGGCGGCAGGGATCTGAACCGGGCCATCCGCGCCGGCATCGGCCTCGCCACCGCAGGCATGCTCATCCCGGTGTACTGGATGGTGACCGGGATCCACGCGCGCACCGTCACCGACGCCAACGGCAACGAGATCCCGATGTACCAGGGCCACGGCATCGGAGATCCCGACGGACACGGCATGCCCGTCACCAACTGGAGCGTCACCGGCGGCGACTTCCGGGTCCCGCACTTCTTCGCCCTGCACGGGATCCAGGTCCTGCTCGTGCTCACCGTCGCGCTGACCGCCCTCTCGGCCCGCCACGTCCGGCTGCGCGACGAGCGGGTCCGCGCGCGCCTCGTGGGCGCCGTCGCGCTGGGCTACAGCGGCCTGGTCGCGGTCGTGACCTGGCAGGCCGGCCGGGGTCAGTCCCTGATCCACCCGGACGGACCGACCCTCGCCGCCTTCGCCGCGGTCCTGCTGGCCGCCGCGGCGGCGACCGTGCGCGTGGTCGTCACCGCCCGGCGTGCCTCGCTCCCCGAGGCCATGCTCCCCCGGGCCGCGGGCTCCGCGCCTCAGAACAAGTGCATCGCCAAGTGACCGAGCGGAAGCCCGAGTTGCCAGGCCGGGGTCCAGACGCGGGCGTTCTCGTCCAGGCCCGCGGGGGTGTCCGCGTGGCCGTGCCGGCCGGGGTCGAGGTTGGTGGCGAAGAGTTCGGTGCTGTCGAGCCAGCGCCAGGCCGCCCGGGCCAGCTCCAGGTCCGGGTCCTCGCCCCGGCCCTCCCTGGCCTCCTCGCCCAGCGCGAGGAACCGGGTGTGGACCCAGTCGCGCCAGGGATGGCCGTACGCCGTCAGCGACATCCACTCGTCGAGCTGGGAGACGACCCGGATCCCGGAGAGCTCGCCCGCGGCGTCCGAGAGGTAGATCGTCAGCGCGAGCGTGTCGCGGCCCGCCCGGAATTCCAGCGTGCTGACCGGGATCAGCCGGCCCGTGCGCAGCAGTTCGTCCGCGATGTACTCGGCGTAGAGCCAAGCCATGGGCACCGCGAGCCCGCCGTCACTGGTGCCGTTCATACCCTCGGGCTGCACCGTTCCACCTTCTCCCACGCGTCCAGCGTCCCGCCGTCAGCCCCGAGCCTTCACCCGGCGGCTCGTGGAGCGGGGGATGTTTACTCAACTTGCACGCTCTGATGCCGAATTCGATGCATTTTCTGTCCGGTCCACGTACGTTCGAGGCGTTTCCCGACCTTCCCGTCCTCCGGCCGGGTGCTCAGGCGCCGAGTCCGTAGCCGTAGCCTTGCAGGCCCTTCTTGAGGGCGCGCAGAGCGTAGTGCGTACGGGACTTCACGGTGCCGGCCGGTATGCCGAGTTCGGCGGCGGCCTCGGCCACGGAACGGTCCTGGAAGTACACCTGCAGCAGCACGGCGCGGTGCTCCGGGCCCAGCGAGCCGACGGCGCGGCGGACGTCGATCGCCGTGACCGAGCAGGCCACCGCGTCCTCGGGGGCGGGTGCCTGCTCCAGCCCTTCCGGGTCCACCTCCTGCGGCCGGGCCAGCCGGGCCCGCCGCGCGTCGATCGCGAGTCGGCGGGCGACCGTGAAGAGCCAGGGCCGCATCGAGTCGTGCTCGCTCGACAGGACCTCCGGGTGCTGCCAGACCCGTACGAAGGTCTCCTGCACGAGGTCCTCCGCCCGCTGGGCGTCGCCGGCCGTGAGGCCGAGCAGGAATCCGAACAGGGCTCGTCCGTGGTCGCGCTGCAGTTCGGCCAGGGCCTCGGGGGCCGTGCGCCGGCGGGCGGGGGAGAGTGGCACGAGGGGCTCCTTCCGGGGGGATGCGGGGGGCCGACGGGGAGCCGTCCCGTTCACCCTGACCTGCAGTGGGCCGCCTCGGAACCGTCCCGTCCAGTCGGTGCGCCCAAGCACCCCGGTCGGCCGGTGGGCGGCAGTGCCGGGCGGCGAACGGTCGAACGGCACGGCGAACGGCTGGGCGGAGACGGGGCGGGAGGTGCAAGGGGACGCGCAGGGGGCTGGGGGAGCCGCAGGGGGGCTGGGGGAGCCACTGGGGGAGTCGCGCGTGGACCCGTATCGGCCATCGGGGTGAGAGCACTCCGGGCGGACGGATACGTTCCTTGACTTGGGGCGTCCTGTTATGTGGATTGCAGGTGATCGGAAGTCAGATAGTCGTACTAGCGAGAGCTGGGACAGATGACGAAGCCCACCCGGCGAACGGCCGCCCTCCTGTCCGTACTCCTGCTGTCGGCTGCCGCGGCCGGCTGCTCGGCCGCCGGGCAGTCCGGGCCGGCCCGCCTCGCGGGCGGGCCCACCCCCTCCAGCGCCGCCGGATCCCCCTCGGCCCGGGGCTTCACCCTCGTCGCGAGCGGCGACGTACTGCCGCACACCTCGGTCATCCAGCGCGCGGCGAACGACGCGGGCGGCGACGGCTACGACTTCAAGCCGATGTTCTCCGGCGTCAAGCCCGTCGTCTCGGCCGCCGACCTCGCCCTCTGCCACATGGAGACCATCTACGGCGAGGAGGGCGGCCCGTTCTCGGGCTACCCGGCGTTCAAGTCCCCGCCCGAGGTCGCCGACGCACTCAAGGCGACCGGGTACGACGGCTGCTCCACGGCCTCCAACCACACCCTCGACGGCGGCGGCGACGGGCTGCGCCGCACCCTGGACCGCTTCGACAAGGTCGGGCTGAAGCACGCCGGTTCGGCCCGCACGGCCGCCGAGGCGGCCGGCGTGACCACCTACCGGGCGGGCTCCGCCAAGGTCGCGCACCTCGCCTACACCTACGACACCAACGGCTACCCGATGCCGGACGGTCAGCCGTGGGCGGTCAACCTGATGAAGCAGGAAAAGATCATCGCGGATGCCCGGGCGGCCCGGAAGGCCGGCGCGGACGTGGTGCTGGTGAGCGTGCACTGGGGCACGGAGTGGCAGACCGAACCGGACGAGACCCAGCTCTCCCTCGGCAAGGCCCTGACCGCCTCGCAGACCGGTGGCCGCCCCGACATCGACCTGATCCTCGGCACCCACGCGCACATCCCGCAGGCCTACGAGAAGGTCAACGGCACCTGGATCGTCTACGGCATGGGCGACCAGGTCGCGGGCGAGATGTTCAACTACTCGGGCGCGCGGGACATGCGCGGCAACTACGGATCGATCGGCCGCTTCACCTTCGCGCCGCCGGCCGCCGCCGGGCAGCGCTGGCAGGTCACCAAGGCCGAGTTCGTCCCGCAGATGATGGACCTGTCCACCGGCCGGGTCGTCAACCTCGCCCTCCACTCCGAAGGGGAGGAGTACGAGACCGCCAAGGAGGCCGTCACCGAGGCGGTCCTGGGCCGGGGCGCCGCGAAGGACGGGCTCACCATGGCGAAGTGACCCCCGCGCGGCGCTTGGCGGAACGCCCCCGCGGAACGGCGCCGCGGCCGGCCGGAGCCCCGGGCCACGGTGCCGCGGCCGGCCGGGTCACCGCTCCGCGGCCGGCCGGAGCCCCCAGGTCACCGCGCCGCGGCCGACCGGAGCCCCGGGGCGCGACGCTGCGGTCCGCCGGGTCCGCCGGGTCCGCCGGGTCCGCCGGGTCCGCCGGGTCCGCCGGGTCCGCCGGGTCCGCCGGGTCCGCCGGGCCACGGTGCGGTGGCCGTCCCCTGCTGCCGCGCTGCTACGGAACCACCGTCACCGGCCAGCGACCCGCCTTGACCAGGCGGACCGCCACCGAGCCGACGATCCGGTGGCCCGCCTGCTCGGAGGCACCGACCACCACCGCGTCCGCCGTGAGCTCCTCCGCCGCGCTCACCAGCCCCGCGTAAGGGTCCCCGCGGAAGGTGTGGAACTCCCAGCGCACCTCGTAGATGCCCTTGAGCCGCTCCGCCGACTCCCGGATCTCGGCGACCAGGCCCTGCGCGATCTCGTCCGTCGTGTCCGCCACCGGCGCGCCCAGTGCGGCCCCGGCCGCCAGCACGGGCTGTACGTACACCAGCGCCAGCAGCGCGTTCTGCCGCCGGGCCAGCCCCGCCGCGTAGGCCGCGGCCCGCAGCGAGGACTCCGAGCCGTCGACCCCGGCCAGGATCACCTTCGGACCGTCGGTGCCGCGTTCGAATCCCGTGTTCACGTGCTCCGTCACGCTCCCGAGGCTATCCCGCTCGGCGCGCGCACGACGGGCGCCCTCCCTACAGTGCGAACCATGAGTGCCACCGTGGAGGAGACGCGCGGGACCCGGAACCGCTTCCTGAACCGGGTGCCCGATGCCTTCGGCGCGTTCTTCGGAGCGCTCGGCCTGCTGTGCGCGCTGCTCGCGCTCTCCCCGACGCTGCGGCGGCTCCTGCGGCACGTCGTGCGCTTCCTCGACCTCATCGTCGTCCCGGTCAGCGCGAACCTCGCCTACGCGGTCTTCCTCTTCCTCCTCGCGGCCGCCCTCGGCATGCGCAAGAAGGTCGCCTGGTGGATCGTCATCACCTATTTGGCCCTGCTGGTCCTCGACGACGTGCTGATCCTGGCCGAGGGCGACTACTGGATCGGCGTCCCGTCGATGGCCGTCGGCGTGGTCGCCATGGCCGTCCTGATCGCCGCCCGCCAGGAGTTCTACGCCGCCTCCCGGCCCGGCGCCCTGTGGCGGGCCCTGCTCGTGCTCGGGCTGGGTCTGCTCGCCGCCGTACTGGTGGGCTGGGGGCTCGTCGCACTCTTCCCCGGCACCCTGCCCCCCGGAGAGCGGCTGGACTGGGCCGCCCGGCAGGTCTTCGGCGGGCTCGTCTCCGAGCGGCAGTTCGACGGCCGCCCGCCGCGCCCCCTGTACTTCCTGCTCGGCCTCTTCGGCGCCCTGGCCCTCCTGAACGCGGCCGCCACCCTCTTCCGGTCCCAGCGCCTGACCGCCGCCCTGCACGGCGACGAGGAGCCGCGCATCCGCGCGCTGCTGGGCGCCTACGGGCGGGGCGACTCCCTCGGCTACTTCGCCACCCGGCGCGACAAGGCCGTCGTCTTCGCCCCCAACGGCAGGGCCGGCGTCACCTACCGCGTCGAGGCCGGTGTCGCCCTGGCCAGCGGCGACCCGGTCGGCGACCCCGCCGCCTGGACCCCCGCCATCGACGCATGGCTGGCCGTCGCCCGCCGGTACGGCTGGCAGCCCGCCGTCATGGGCGCCTCCGAGGACGGCGCCAACGCCTACGCCCGCTCCGGCCTCAGCGCCCTCCAACTCGGCGACGAGGCCATCCTGCACGTCGCCCACTTCGACCTCGACGGCCGCGACATGCGCGTCACCCGCCAGGCCGTCAACCGCGTCAAGCGCACCGGGGCCACCACCGTCATCCGCCGCCACTCCGCCCTCTCCGAGGACGAGATGCACACCATCGTCGACCGGGCGGACCGCTGGCGGGACACCGAGACCGAGCGCGGCTTCTCGATGGCCCTGGACCGGCTCGGCGACCCGGCCGACGGGGACTGCCTGCTCGTGGAGGCCTTCGACGACAAGGGGGAGCTGATCGCCCTGCTCTCCTTCGTGCCCTGGGGCAAGGACGGCATCTCCCTCGACCTGATGCGCCGCGACCGCTCCGCCCCCAACGGGGTCATGGAGTTCATGGTCGCCCAGCTGTGCGCCGCCGCCCCCGGCCTCGGCGTGCGCAGGATCTCCCTCAACTTCGCGGTCTTCCGCTCCGCCTTCGAGGAGGGCGGCCGGATCGGCGCCGGCCCGGTGCTGAAGATGTGGCGCAGGCTGCTGCTCTTCTTCTCCCGCTGGTGGCAGCTCGAGGCCCTGTACCGCTCGAACGTCAAGTACGGCCCCGAGTGGTACCCGCGGTTCCTCTGCTACCAGGACGCCGGCTCGCTCGCCCGCGTCAGCCTCGCCTCCGGCATCGCCGAGGGCTTCGTCTCCGTACCCAGCATGCGCACCCTGTGGGGCAACGCCCATCCCCGGGGCCTCACCGCCCCCGCCACCACCGAGGGCCTGCCCTCCATCGACTCGCTCGGCCTGGACACCGTGGGGGAGGAGGCCGACCGCGCCGCGGCGGGCGAGCGGCTGCCCGAGCAGGTCCGCGTCCGGCACGCCAAGATGGAACGCATCCGGGAGTCCGGGACCGACCCCTACCCGGTCGGCATCCGGCCCCGTACGCACACCGTCGCCCAGCTGAAGGCCGCGCACCCCGGCCACCCTGCGGGAGCCCGCTCCGGCGAACAGGCCACGCTCGCCGGGCGCGTGATGGTCGTACGCGATCTCGGCGGGGTGGTCTTCGCCGTCCTGCGCGACTGGTCCGGGGACGTCCAGCTGATGTTCACCCGTGACGAGACGGGGGCCGGGGTACTGGACTCCTTCACCTCCCAGGTCGACTTCGGCGACCACGTCGTCGTCAGCGGCCAGGTGGGTGCCAGCAAGAGCGGCGAGGTCTCCCTCCTCGTCGACTCCTGGCAGCTCACGGGCAAGTGCCTGCGCCCCCTGCCCGACAAGCGCAAGGGACTCGCCGACCCGGAGGCCCGCGTCCGGCGCCGCTACCTCGACCTCGTCGCCAGCCCCGCGGCGCGCGACGTCGTACGGGCCCGCTCCACCGCCGTCCAGGCGTTGCGCCAGGGCCTGCTCGACCGCGGCTACCTGGAGGTCGAGACGCCGATGCTCCAGCAGATCCACGGCGGGGCCAACGCCCGGCCCTTCCGCACCCACATCAACGCCTACGACCTCGACCTCTACCTGCGGATCGCCCCCGAGCTGTACCTCAAGCGGCTCTGCGTGGGAGGCATGGAGAAGGTCTTCGAGATGGGCCGCACCTTCCGCAACGAGGGCGTCTCCTACAAGCACAACCCCGAGTTCACGATGCTGGAGGCGTACCAGGCCTTCGCCGACTACGACGTGATGCTCGACCTCACCCGCGAACTGATCCAAGGCGCCGCAACCGCGGCCTTCGGCTCGCCCGTCGCCCACAAGGCGGGCCCCGACGGCAAGCTCGTCGTCCACGACATCTCGGGTCCCTGGCCGGTCAAGACCATGTACGGGGCCATCGGCGACGCCCTCGGCGAGGAGGTCGACGCCGACACCGAGGAGCACGTCCTGCGCAGGCTGTGCGACCGGGCGGGCGTGCCGCACGCTCCGGAGGACACCCGCGGGGACGTGGTGCTCGAGATGTACGAGCGGCTCGTGGAGGAGCGGACGAAGCTGCCCACCTTCTACAAGGACTTCCCGACCGACGTCTCGCCGCTCACCCGGCAGCACCGGGGGGACCCGAGGCTCGCCGAACGCTGGGACCTCGTGGCCTTCGGCACCGAACTGGGCACCGCCTACTCGGAGCTGACCGACCCCGTCGAGCAGCGGCGCAGGCTCACCGCCCAGTCCCTGCTCGCGGCGGGCGGCGACCCGGAGGCCATGGAGCTCGACAACGACTTCCTGGACGCGCTCGAGTACGCGATGCCGCCGACCGGCGGCCTCGGCATCGGAGTGGACCGCCTCGTCATGTTCCTGACGGGCCTGACGATCCGCGAGACGCTCCCGTTCCCCCTGGTGCGGCACGGCTGATCGGGTGGCGGGAAGGAGGCGCGTCCGTGCCTCTCGACATCTGCGGCGATGTCGTTGATACGTAGTAGTAATGAAAAATGACGAGCCGACAGTAGGGCGTCGTGCGCTCCTGCGCACCGCCGTCTTCCTCGGAGTCGCCGCCGCCTCCGGACTGCTCACCGGGAACGGCGAAACCGGTGCGCCGGGCGCCGGGACCGGATCCGGACCCGGCGGCTCCGCCCCGCTCGCCGGACCGGGGCCGCGCCCCGCGGCGGGACCGCCCGGAATGCGGGCCCAGGAACTGGCCGAGAAGTCCTACCGGCTGCGCCCCATGACCGCCGAGGCGCCCCTCCGGCCGCCCGCCGCCAAGCCCGCCGTGCGCACCCGGCCCATCCTGGAACTCCCGGCGGGAGCCGCCACGCCGAGCGGCATGGTGCTCACCTTCGACGACGGCCCCGATCCCCGCTACACCCCGGCCATCCTCGACACCCTGGCCCGCTACGGCGTCCGCGCGATGTTCTTCGTCTGCGGGGAGATGGCCACCGAGAACCGGGACCTGCTGCGCCGGATGGCCGACGAGGGCCACGTCATCGGCAACCACACCTGGACCCACCCGCTCATCCCCAAGCTCAGCCGGCCCGCGCTCGCCTCGGAGATCGGCCGCACGAGCGAGGTCGTGCAGAAGGCGGTCGGCGAGGCCCCGCTGTGGTTCCGGGCGCCGTACGGGGCCTGGAACCGGGCCGCCTTCGAGATCGGGGCGGAACTGGGCATGGAGCCGCTCGCCTGGACCGTGGACACCCTGGACTGGAAGGAGCCCGGGACCACGACCATCGTCTCCCGGGTCCTGGGCGGCGCGGCGCCCGGCGTGATCGTGCTGTCCCACGACGCGGGCGGCAACCGGTCGCAGAGCGTCCAGGCCATCAACGCCTATCTGCCCCAGCTCCTCGCCAGGGGCTACCGGATGACGCTGCCGGTGCTGCCGCCCCGCTGATCCGGTCCGGACCGGCCGGACGGAGCCCGGACGCGGCCCGGACGCGGCCCGGACGTGGCCCGGACCCGGACCCGGACCGGCCCGGACCCGGACCGGACCGGCAGGACCAGGTCCGGCCCGACGCGGCTCCGGACGCGGCCCGGCCCCGTGGATTCCGGCTCAGCGGGCCTCCACCATCCGGGCGAAGACCACCACGTTGCCGTCGTAGCCCCCCGCCTTGGAGTAGGAGCCGCCGCACGTGATCACCCGGAGTTCCGGGTGCCCGGTGTCCCCGTACACCCGGGCTCCGGGGAACTGGTCCTTCGAGAACACCTCCACGCCGTACACCTCGAACACCGCGGTGCGCCCGTCGTAGCGCTCCACCTCGATGTGGTTGCCCGGCTTGACCGAGCCCAGCCCGTAGAAGACGGCCGGGCCCTGCGCGTTGTCCACGTGGCCCACGATCACCGCAGAGCCGCGCTGCCCGGGCGAGATCCCGTTGAGGTACCAGCCGGCCAGATTGCGGTCCTGCGGCGGCGGGGCGTCGATCCAGCCCTCCGCGTCCAGCCCGACCGTCATCACCGGCGCGTCCACGTTGATCGTGGGGATCCGGATGCGCTGCACCGACGAGTGCTCCAGCACCTCCATGTCCGCCGGCGGTGTCGGCGGGTTCGCCGGCAGCTGATCGGCCGTCACCGCGACGGCCGAGGCCGCGGTGGGCTGGGGCGGCCCGTCGCCCATGTCCACACCGTTCCTCACCATGGCGAGGCCGGTGAGCATGACGAGGGCGAGTACGCCCCACGGTGAGCGTTTGCGCGACTGCCCTGTCTCGTCCTCGCCCATCGTTCTCCCTTCCCGACGCGGGGGTCCCGACCCGCGTTCCTGTCCCACCCCTGTACGCCCTGCTTCACGCACGCTAAGGCTGCGTCGGCGGGACGGCGAGAGGGGAGGGGCGAACGGGTGGCGCCGCCCGGAAGGGGCCGTAAGGGGTGCGCCCATCCAGGTAATCGTCACATAAATGCCTGACGGGTCGTGACCTGCGGATCCGTCAGCTACGGCGTTCTCGCTTCGGCGTGTCGCTCAACCGGGCGGCCCAAAGGCTGAAATGCGGAGATTGCGGGACGACCCGAGGGTTCGATCAGGGAGGCGTTCTCGTCGATCATCCGGGGCCGACGCTCCGGGGCGCTTCCCGCTGGAGGTTCCACCATGCGTGCTTTCCGCGCTCTCACCGTGACGGCGGCAGCCTGTGCCGCGATCGGCCTCAGTACCCCGTTCGCCTTTGCCAACTCTCCGATGGGTGGGGGCGGGGGCCCCAGCAACATCTCCGTCAACCCCTACTCGGTGCACCAGGGGGCCACGATGCAGGTGAGCGCCTCGGGTTGCAACCACGGCGGCGTCGTCACCTCGCCCGGGAACTTTCCCGAGGCCCGGCTGTCCGCCGGTTCGATCGGATTCGCCACCGTCCGGATCTTCAACCACGCTTCGCCGGGCCCCCACACCCTGTCGGTGCGGTGCAACGACAACAGCCTGGTCGCCACGCACCGCTTCAACATCCTGGAGGGACGCCCCTCGCAGGGCGGCCTGGGCGGCTCCATCGGGCCGTCCACCGCCGAGACCGCCATCGGTGCGGGCCTCGTCGGCGCCGCGGCACTCGGCGCGGGCGCCCACGTGCTGCGCCGCCGCCGTCCCTCGCTCCGCGGCCGGGCCTGACCGGCCACCTCCCCGGTCGTCCCCACCGCCGGTCGCCCCGGGGTCCTGGCACGGACCCGGGGCGACCGGCGGTGGGGAGGGGTTTCTTCACACGACCGCGGTCCTCAGGTGACCGTGGTCTTCAACGACTTTTCAATGACCGCGGCCGGACCGGCGGCGGCGCACTGCGAAGGCCGTACCGGCCACTGCGGCGAGCAGGAGGCCCGCCCCCGCGCCGAGCTCCACGGGATCCATGCCGGCCACGCTGCCGCCGAGGCCGCCGCGGACGGCCCCGACGACACTGCGCGCGGGACTGGTCGCGGTCCGGGTGGAACTGGTGGTCGGCCTGGTCGAGCCGCCGGAGATCGTCAGATCGGCCGAGCCCGTCTCCCCGTTGCAGGTGAACGAGACGGAGTACAGGGCCCCGGGCCGGGCGTCCCGGTCCACCGTGACCCGTACGGTCTGCCCGCGCGCGATGCTCACGGTGTCGAAGACCCCCGACGAAGCGGTGGCGTAGGCGGCGTTGCAGCCGGTGACCGAGAGCACCGTCTGACCGCCCGGGGCAACCGTCGACGGGGTGATGGCGAAGCCGAACGAAGTGACCTGCCGGCCCTCGGCCGCCGCCGCGGCGGGCGCGCCGAGGGCGCCGAGCGCGAGTACGGCGCCCGTGGCGCCGGCGCTCAGCAGGGCTGTGGCGGATGTACGTATCGCACCCATGGTTGATTCTCCGGATCCCCGAGGAGCAGCCGCGGAACGGTTTCCGCACGTGGGGGGTCGTGCGCCTCGATGTCCGCCACGCTAGGTCCGGGTGCGGTGACCCGCGATCAGGAACGGGCGAATGGGGCATGCCCCTACGCCGAACCGGGGACGGAGGGACCGTCCCCGGTTTGAGGGTGGGGGTGAGGGATCCGGCCGGGCCCTCAGCCGCCCAGCTCCAGGTGGGCGAACTGCGACAGGAAGGGCTCGGCGGTGGCCGCGACGCCGCGTCCGAAGGGCGCGTCGAAATCCCAGATGAGGAAGAGCAGGAAGGCGATGAGCGCGCTGAACAGGCCCGCCAGCAGCAGTTCGCGGAACGACCGCCGGATCTGCAGGGTGAAGATCAGCCCCACCGTCACCAGCGCCCCGGAGATCAGCCCGAACCACACCACTCCCGGCATGGTGGCCCCGGCGCTCTCCCCGCGGGCGCTGCGGGCGTCGTCCGCCACCGCGACCTGGTCGACCAGCGGCTGGTACGCCTGCCCCTCGTGGTCGGTCTTCGGCTCGTAGTCGGTGACGTCCCGGCGGATACGTTCCAGCAACTCCCCGCCGCGGTCGGTGATCTCGCCGCGGTCGGCCATGGCCTTCCACTCCGTGTCGACCACGTAGGTCACGTACGCGTCCACGTCGGAGCGGATCTGCTTGCGCACCTCGGGCGGGTAGACCTCGGAGCGGACGCTGACCTCGTGCAGGGCCTGCGCTTCCTGGCGCACGTACTCCTGGGCGGCCCCGCGGCCCTCCCAGACGCCGGCGATCGCCAGGCCGAGGACGATCGCGTAGATCACCCCGATCATCATCGTCATGTACTCGATGACGTCCGGAGTCTCGTTCGGATCGTCGTCGTCGCCGATCCTGCGGTGGTTGAAGAAGGTGATGGACAGCACCACGGCGCAGGCCGCTGCCATCGCGATGGACAGGACGAGCCATTCCGACAAGATGACTCCTGATGGGTCATGGGCTACGGGCTACCGGGGGCGCAGCGCGACGATCGCGAGCACCGCGGGAGCCGCGGTCATCAACGTGAAGGTCACCGGCGAGATGTGGTGCTCCTTCGGCTTGAGGGCCGGGGCGCGGTACGCCGGCCGGGCCACCGGTTTCGCCGGTTTCGCCGCCACGGGTACGGGTGCCCGGACCACCGGGGGCGGGGGCGGCTCGGGGGGAGCCGGCTTGGGCACGGGCTTCGGCACGGCTTTCGGGGCCGGAGGCGGTGGCGGCGGTGGCGCGGGTTCGGGCGGCGGGGCCGGCTTCGGGGGCGGCGGCGCGGGCTTCGGCGGCGGGGGCTTCGGCGTCGGCTCGGGAGGCGGCGTCGGGGTCGGCGTCGGCTTCGGCGGACAGGGCGGGGGAGGCGGGGGCGGGCAGTGGTGTCCGCCGTGATGGCCCTTGCCGCGGCCCTTGTCGTGGCCGTTGCCGTTGCCGCGGCCGTTGTCGTGCCGGTCGCCGCGCTGGTCGGCGTGATGTCCGCCACGCGGGCCGTCTCCGCGGCCGCTGCCGCCGGCCACCGCGACCGCCGTGGTGACCCCCGCGGAGGACCCGTTCCCGGTCGTCGCGTAGGCGCAGCTATCAGCCACGGCCGGCGTGACGGACGCGCACGACAGCGCGGCCCACAGCAGCACCGGGACTGCGAGCATGCGCCTGGCTAAGGCTTTGTTCACCCGGGGATCATGGGCCCGGGGCGGCTCCCGTACGCCCGGCCGTGGCCCCGGTTCCCCTGAACGGGTGGAGCATCGACCCAGGAGGTTTGAGCCAATCACCGACCGGGTCGGATCGCAGACGGGTCAATTCCCATAGGGGATTTGTCGGTAACGATCAACAGGGGCGTTCCGTCCGGCACGTGACTTTGGTGTGTGACGAAGAACGGATCGCCAATTTCCGCTTTTGCTCGCCCTGTTGGCAAATGATCAGTACATTCGGCTCGGACAGAGTCCGGTCCCCGGAGGGGCCGCCGCGGAACAAGGCTTGGAGACCCGATGGAGCGCCCCGCCTGGGCCCCGCCAGGCATCGACATATCGGTGCCCAGTGTGTCCCGTATCTACGATTACTACCTGGGCGGCTCCCACAATTTCGAGGTCGACCGCGAGGCCGCCCGCCGGGCCATGGAATTCATCCCGGGCCTGCCCAAGATCATGCAGGCGAACCGGGCATTCATGCGCCGCGCCGTCCGCCACGCGGTGGCCGGGGGCGTCACCCAGTTCCTCGACATCGGCTCCGGCATCCCCACCTTCGGCAATGTCCACGAGATCGCCCGGGCCGCCACCCCGGAGGCGCGCGTGGTCTACGTCGACCACGACCCGGTCGCCGTGGCGCACAGCCGGGCCGTGCTCGGGGACGACGAGCACACGGGCGTCGTCGCCGCCGATCTGCGCAAGCCGAAGGACATCCTGGCCGCCCCCGAGGTCGCGCGGCTGCTCGACTTCGACCGGCCCGTGGCGCTGCTCCTCGTCGCCGTGCTGCACTTCCTGGAGGACGCGGACGACCCCTATGCCGCCGTGGCCGAACTGCGGGAGGCGCTGGCCCCCGGCAGCCTGCTGATCCTGACGCACGCCTCCTTCGAGGGCATTCCGGTCGCCGAGGAGGTGGCCGGCGGGGCCGTCGGCGTGTACCGGGACATCCGCAACCCGCTCGTCATGCGCAGCCGTGAGGGGATCCGCGGCTTCTTCGACGGGTTCGACATGGTGGAGCCGGGCCTGGTCTCCATGCCCGACTGGCGCCCGGACCGCGTCGAGGGCGACACGGAGGGCGAGGTGCCCGAGGACCCGTACGCCTTCTCGGGCTTCGGCGGTGTGGGGCGCAAGGCGTGAGACTTCCCGTACAGATGCCGGCCCCGAGGCAGCCGGGTGCATCGGCCCGCGAGTCCGGTGCGTCCGCATCCGGCATGCCCGCCTGCGAACCGGCGGAGCCTCCCGCGGCCGTGACGCCGGGAGCGGCCGGCCAGGGACCGGCCGCCTCCGGGGTGTCCCCGACGGGCGGCCTCGAGGACCGGATCGGCCGCTTCGCGACCATCTGGGGCCGGGCGATCTTCCCGGTCACCGCGACCTCCCTGACCCGCCCCGAGTTCGAACGGCATCTCGTACCGCTCACCCGCATCCTCACCGAGGCCCTGCACGCCCGCTCCTTCGACGCCTCGGCGGCCCAGCGGGTGGGAGCCGAACTCGTGGCCGTGCACTGCACCGACCCGGAGGCCCTGGCCGGCACCCTCGGCGTCATCGAGTCCTACCTGGTGCTCTACTGCGGCGGAGCCGACGGAGCCGGCGGTTCGACGGAGGAGTACCGGGCCCGCTGCGCCCGTCTCCAGCACGGGGTCGCGGCGGGGTACGCCCGCGCCCTGCGCGAGCGCACCCTCCGGGAGCAGGAGTCCATCGCCCGTTCCGCGCTGACGGCACGCACCGATGCCCAGCAGGCCCTGCACGCCAGCGAGGCGCGCTTCCGGGCGGTCTTCGAGGGGGCGGCCGTCGGCATCGGCATCGCCGACCTGGAAGGGAACATCCTGGAGGTCAACGACGCGCTGCTGCAGATGTTCGGCGGCCTGGAGGGGCACGTCAGGGACCGGAAGGTCAGCGAGTGGGGCCACCCCGACGACACCCCGCACGTGTGGCGGATGCACGGGGAGCTGGTGCGCGGCGAGCGCGAGAGCTTCCGCGTCGAGAAGCCGTACTACCGGCACGACGGGACCGTGCTGTGGACCAACCTGACGGTGTCGCTGCTGCGCGACGCCGAGGGCGAGCCGCAGTACCAGCTGGCGCTGATGGAGGACACCACCGAACGCCGGCTGCTGAACCTGCGCCTGCGCTACGAGGCCACCCACGACGCGCTGACCGGGCTGCCCAACCGGACGCTGTTCTTCGAACGGCTGGAGAAGGCGCTGAACGGCTCCGGCGGCGACCGCTTCGGGCTGTGCTACCTGGACCTGGACGGCTTCAAGGCGGTCAACGACAGCCTCGGCCATTCAGCGGGGGACCGGCTGCTGGTGGAGGTCGCGGACCGGCTGCAGAGCTGCGCCACCGGCCCCGGCGAGGTCGTCGCCCGGCTCGGCGGCGACGAGTTCGTCGCGCTGACCACGGGCTGTGACACCGAGCAGAAGGTGACGGACCTCGCGGTCCGGATCCTGTCCGCCCTGTCCACGCCGATCCGGCTCGACGGCCGCGAGCTGACCGTGCGCGGCAGCATCGGCATCGTCGAGGGCAGCGTCAAGGAACGCACCGCGGCGGAGGTGCTGCGCAGCGCCGACATCACGATGTACCGGGCCAAGGCCGCCGGCGGCAACCGCTTCGAGTTCGCCGACGCGGAGGCGGACGCCCGCGCAATCACCCGGCACGGACTGACCAACGCACTGCCCGCGGCGCTGGAGCGCGGCGAGTTCTTCATCGAGTACCAGCCGCTGGTGCACATGCACGACGGCACCGTCCACGGCGCCGAGGCGCTGGTGCGCTGGTCGCACCCGCAGTACGG
The DNA here is from genome assembly GCF_044541755.1 of Streptomyces sp. NPDC085524. Taxonomy (NCBI): domain Bacteria; kingdom Bacillati; phylum Actinomycetota; class Actinomycetes; order Kitasatosporales; family Streptomycetaceae; genus Streptomyces; species Streptomyces sp. NPDC085524. Next base: position 98,776 of record NZ_JBITTH010000001.1, on the reverse strand, counting down.
GGTGCTGGGCCCGGACCGCTTCATCCCGCTCGCCGAACGGACCGGCCTGATCGTGCCGCTCGGCCGCTGGGTCCTGGAGGAGTCCGTCCGCCAGGCCCGCAACTGGCAGTCCCAGCGCGGCGGCGCCTCCCTGCGGATCAACGTCAACCTCTCGCCGACGCAGCTGCACCACCCCGGGCTGGTCGCCGACACCGTGGCGGTGCTGGAGAAGTCCGGCCTGGCTCCCGGCGCACTGTGCCTCGAGGTGACCGAATCGGCCCTCATAGGAGCCGACGACGAACTCCTCGAACCGCTGCGCCGGCTCGCCGCGCTGGGGGTGGACATCGCGCTCGACGACTTCGGCACCGGCTACTCGAACCTGGCCAATCTGCGCCGCCTCCCCGTCAGCGTCCTGAAGCTGGACCGCTCCTTCACCAAGGGGATGCAGCAGAGCCCCGCCAACCCCGTCGACGTCAAGATCGTGGAGGGCATCGTCGCCCTCGCCCACAGCCTCGAACTCGCCGTGACCGTGGAGGGCGTGGAGACCGGAGCCCAGGCCGCCCAGCTGCGCGCCCTCGGCTGCGACACCGCCCAGGGCTGGTACTACGCCCGCCCCGGCGCCCCCGACCGCATCCACACCCTCTCCCTCTCGGACGCCGCGCCCTCCTCCCCCTGACGCCGGCCCGGCGGGTCAGTCCATGCCCGCCTCGGTGCCGCGGCCCGGCTCGCGCACGGCGGCCAGCACCCGCTCGTGCCGCTCGGTGGTGTCGGCCAGCACGCGGGCGGCCTCCGGAAGGCGTTCGGCCTCGTACGCGTCGAGCACGCCGTCCGCGGCCGGGCCGGAGAGGGCGCGGAGCAGGATCCGGCCGAGGGCGGCCGCATCCTGTATCCCGGTGTTCATGCCCAGGCCGCCGGCTATGGGGTGCACGTGCGCGGCGTCCCCGGCGAGGAAGACCCGGCCCTCGCGCATCCGGGTGGCCATGCGGACGTTCACCCGCCAGGCCGAGAGCCAGGTGGGGTCCGCGAGGCGGATCCCGGGGACCCTGGCGTGCCGGTCGAAGAGCCTCTGGAAGCCCTCCAGCGAAGGCGGCAGGGGCTCGCCGCTCCCGGTGAGCTCCGGTGAGCCCTGGAGCTGGAAGGTGTCGGTCCCCGGCATCGGGCAGAGGAGTATCCCGCCGCCCTCCGAAGTGAACCACTGGTGCCAGTACGCGCGGCTCAGCCCGGGCGCCCGCACGTCCCCGAGCACCATCGTCTCCGCCTCGTCCGTGCGCCCCTCGAAGGGGATCCCGAGGAGTCTGCGGACCGAGCTGTGGCCGCCGTCGCACCCGGCGGCGTACCCGGCGCGGACCGAACGGCCGTCCGCGAGCGCGGCGGTGACCCCCATCCCGTCCTGTTCGATCTCCGTGACCGCGGATGCGTACTCGACCCGGACGCCCAGGCCGGCGAGCCGCCGCCGGAGTTCTTCCTCCACCTGCCACTGGCCGATGAGGATGCCGTCGCCCACCGTCGGGGTGTCGGTGACGTGCTCGCCGTCGAAGTACTTCCGCAGGACCACGCCCCGCGTCCCGACGGCCTCCAGCTGCTCGGCGGCACCGAGTCCGGCGAGCACCCCCAGGCTGTCCGGGGTCAGGCCCTTGCCGCGGGACTCGCGATGGGGTCCGGAGCGCGCCTCGAGCACGCGGACGGCGGCGCCGCCCAAGGCCAGTTCGCACGCCAGGGCGAGTCCGGTGGGGCCGGAGCCCACGATCAGTACGTCGGTCATCGCAGTGTCCTCTCGTCTCCTCGGGCCGTCGATGCCTCGATGCCTCGATGGGTCAAGGAAAACGCAACCGAGACAGAAATGCAACCCGGTAATGAAATTAACCCGGTCATGATTTCGTGCTATGCTGGCGTCATGGAGAACACGACGGGTCCGCGCACTGGTCTGCGCGAGAGCAAGAAGCAGCGCACGCGGCAGCAGCTGGCGGCCACTGCGCTCGAGCTCTTCCTCGAGCGCGGCTTCGACGCCGTGTCGGTGGCCGATGTCGCCGCCGCGGCCGAAGTCTCCAAGCCCACCTTGTTCCGGTACTTCCAGAGCAAGGAGGACCTGGTCCTGGACCGGTTCGCCGACCATCAGGACGAGGTGGCGCGCATCGTGCGCGACCGTCCGGCGGACCGGACGCCGGTGCGGGCCGTCCGCGAGCACTTCCTGGCGGCCCTCGCCGAGCGCGATCCGATCACCGGGCTCTGCGACCATCCGGACGTCCTCGCCTTCCAGGGGCTGCTGTACTCCACCGCCAGCCTGGAGACCCGGATCGCCCACTACACGGCGCGCGAGGTGGAACTTCTCGCGGAGGCCCTGGAAGCCGAGTCGGTCGCTCCGTTCAGCGCCCGGCTGGCAGCCCTGCACCTGGTGGCCGTCCGCCATGAGCTGGGCCGGGCGAACTGGCGCCGGCTCTCCGCCGGACAGAGCGCCGACGAGGCCTATCCGGCTGCCGTCGCCGAGGCCGACCAGGCCTTCGCCATGCTGGCCGACGGGCTCGACCGGACCCTCGGGCCGCTCATACCCTCCTGACGACGGTCGGCGGGGTCGACGCGAAGCCGGTTCGCGGAAGCGGGTGTTGCATGGTCGCCAGATATGTCGCCGAACTGATCGGCGCTTTGGAGCGCTACGGGGACCGGCCGGCGATCGGGGCCGGGAAAGACGTCCTGCGCTTCTCGGAGGCGCTCGACGCCGTGTACCGGCTGGCCGGGGTGCTGGCCGACTCCGGTGTCGGGCGGGGTGCGGGGCTGGCCTGCGTCACCGGCGGCAACCGGCCGGAGGCCCTGCTGGTGAGACTCGCCGCACACGTGCTGGGCGCACGGTTGACCCCGGTCGTGGGCGGTCCGGCCATCCACGGCGTGGAGTTCATCCTGCGGGACTGCCGTCCCGCGCTGGTGGTGCACGACGTCCCGGTGCCGGACACGGGTGCGCCGCGGCTCGGCATGGACGGGCTCCTCGCGGCGGCCGCCCGTCGGGAGGCTGACGAGGTACCGGTGCGGGCGCGGGAGAGCGACATCGGCCGTGTGCTGTACACCGGGGGGACCACGGGGCGGCCCAAGGGCGTGGCCTCGACCTTCGGCGCGATGGCCGCGCGGGACGGCCGCCGCGGGGCAGGGTGGACCGAGTCGGTGTACCTCTCGGTCACCACCCTGGCCCAGCGGTCAGGCGGGCGGTGCCTGGAGCAGCTGCGGGCCGGGGGACGGGTGGAGATCCTCGACCCGTTCGGGCCGCGGGAGTTCGCGGCTGCCTGCCGGCGTCTGGGGCGGGTGTCGACGTACCTGACGCCCCCGATGATCTACCGGCTGCTGGACGATCCGGCGACCGCCGGGGGGATCCCGGGGCTGGAGGCCGTCTCGTACGGGGCCTCGCCCGTCCTCCCGGCCCGCCTGCGCGAGGCGGTGGCCCGCTGGGGCGTGCGGTGGCGGCAGGGCTACGGGACGAACGAGGCGGCGGTGATCTGCCGGCTCACCCCCGCCGACCACGACGCGGCGGTGGCCGGCCGGCCCGAACTCCTGGCGTCCGTGGGGCGGCCCGTCGCGGGGGTGGAGCTCCAGGTGCGGGACGGGCGGGGCGGCGTACTGCCCTCCGGGCACCGCGGCGAAGTATGGGTCCGGTCGGAGACGGTGATGGCCGGCTACTGGAACCAGCCCGGGCTGTCGGCCGAGGTGCTGCGGGAAGGGTGGCTGCGCACCGGGGACGTGGGGCACGTGGGCGACGGCGGCTACCTCTACCTCGACGACCGGGTGAAGGACGTCGTGATCGTCGACGGCGCCAACATCTACTGCCTGCCGGTCGAGGCGTCACTCGCGCGGCATCCCGCCGTGGCGCAGGCGGTGGTCGTCGGACGCCCCAGCATGCTCACCGGCGAGGAGGTCTGCGCGTTCCTCGTCCCGACCCCCGGGTACGCGCCGAGCGGCGCGGCCGCCGCCGAGGCCAGCGCGCTCGTCGAGCGCGAACTGGCCCCGGCGCACCGGCCGACCGTCGTGTTCTGGGAACGGGAGATCCCCCTGACGGGCCGTGGCAAACCCGACAAGAAGCGGCTGAGAGAGCGCGCGGCGAGCGCGGCCCCGGACCCCGACCTCCCGCCCGGCTCCGTCCTCCCGCCCGGGCCCGGCCGCTGACCCGACGCGCGTCGGCGGACCGATCCGCGTTGGCCAGCGGGCCGGACCGGCGAGTGGGCCGGACCGGCGGCCCGCCCACCGGTGCGGCCCTGCGAGGCCGGCCTCGGCCAGGGGGCGGCCTCCGCCGGGTGTGGCTTCGGCGCGACCCTGCTCGCCGGAACCCCGGCGACGGCCGACCACCGGCTGTGCAGGATGGGGCCCGTGCCGACACCCCGGTCCCGGCCCGTGGGCCCGGTCCTGGTTCTGGTCCCGGCCCCGGACCCGGCCGAGGGTGGCCGGATATCCGGACCCGCCCCGGTCCCGTGGCCGGATGCCCAACCCCCGCCCCGGCGCCGCCGGTTCGCGTGGTGCTCGGGAGGGCCGTGAGCGGCGTGGGGCGCGCCGTGCCGTGCCGTGAGGGGGCCTCAGTCGACCAGGATGCGCTTCAGTTCGCGCGCCGCCCGCGGGGGTGCCACGTCCGTGCGGTGTGCCAGGGCGATGGTGCGGCGCAGCGGGGAGCCCGCGAGGCGGGTGGCGCGCAGGCCCGGACCGGCGTGTTCCACGACCATGTTCGGGACCACTGCGATGCCCAGCCCGGCCCGGACGAAGCCGAGGACCGCGTCCATCTCCCCGCCCTCCACCGTGAACACCGGCTCGAAGCCCGCCGCCCGGCACGCCCCCACCGTCAGGTCCCGCAGGTCGTAGCCGTGGCGGAACATCACCATGGGTTCCTCGCGCAGGTCGGCGATGGTCAGCTCGCCGCCGCCCGCCGGGGGCGGGAGGTCCGCGGACGAGACCACCACCAGGTCCTCCGTCAGCAGCTCCACCGTGGTCAGCGCCGGGGCGGAGGGCGGCAGCGGCAGTGCGATCAGGGCCAGGTCCAGGACCCCGCGCGCGAGTTCCCGTACGAGGTCCAGCGACCCGCTCTCCTCGATCAGCAGCTCGATCCCCGGATGGGCCGTGTGGAAGGCGCGCAGCACGTTCGGCAGCAGGCCCGTGCACACGCTCGGCGTGGCCCCCAGCCGGATCCGCCCGCGCCGCAGCTGCGCCAGCTCCTGCACCTCCCGCCGCGCGGTGTCCGCGTCCGCGAGGATCCGCCGGGCCAGCGGCAGCAGGGCCTCACCCGCGTCGGTGAGCGAGATGTTGCCCCGCGCCCGGCTGAAGAGCTCGGCCCCCAGCTCCCGCTCGAGCGCCTTGATCTGCTGGGACAGCGAGGGCTGGGCCACGTGCACCTGCTCCGCGGCCCGGGTGAAGTGGCGGGTCTCGGCGACGGCGACGAAGTACAGGAGCTGCTGGAATTGCATAGTCCATGTCTATCAAGATGACCGACATCATGTCTTGGACCTTTCGGGTCCTTCGTCCCTACCTTCAATCACATGGCTCTGGCAACGCGGACCCGGACCGGCGGCCCCAAGCCGCCGACCTTCTGGGGCTCCACCATCGGAAAGAAGACCGTCATGGCGGTCTCCGGGCTGATCATGCTCGGATACCTCGTCGTGCACATGCTCGGCAACCTCAAGATCTTCTTCGGGGCGGACGAGTTCAACGGCTACGCGCACTGGCTCCGGACCCTCGGTGAGCCCTTCCTCCACCACGAGTGGGCCCTGTGGATCGTCCGCGTCGTCCTGCTCGCCGCGGTCGTCGCCCACGCCGTGTCCGCGTACCAGCTCAGCCGCCGCGACATCAAGGCGCGCCCGGTCAAGTACGCCCACAAGCGCCGCCGCGCGAGCTACGCCACCCGCACCATGCGCTGGGGCGGCGTCATCCTCGCCCTCTTCATCGTGTGGCACCTGCTCGACCTCACCACGCTCACCGTCAACGAGCGCGCCTGGGCCGGGCACCCCTACCAGAACGTCCTCGCCACCTTCTCCACCTGGTACGGCAACACGATCTACATCGTGGCGATGGCCGCCCTCGGACTGCACATCCGGCACGGCTTCTGGAGCGCCGCCCAGACCCTCGGCGCCGGCAACGCCCGCCGCGACCGGGCGCTGAAGATCCTCGCGAACACCCTCGCCCTCGTCCTCTTCGCGGGGTTCGTGTCCGTCCCCGTCGCCGTCATGACCGGAGTGGTGAACTGACCATGAGCGACCACGAGCAGCACCCGCACTACGCCAACCACACCACCGGCGAACCCCTCCGCGACACCAAGGCCCCCGCGGGCCCCGTCGCGGAGCGCTGGGACCGCCGTCGCTTCGAGGCCAAGCTGGTCAACCCGGCCAACCGCCGCAAGCACACCGTGATCGTCGTCGGCACCGGCCTGGCGGGCGGTGCCGCCGGCGCGACTCTCGCCGAGCAGGGCTACAACGTCGTCCAGTTCTGCTTCAGCGACTCCCCGCGCCGAGCCCATTCCATCGCCGCCCAGGGCGGCATCAACGCCGCCAAGAACTACCGCAACGACGGTGACTCCGTGCACCGCCTCTTCTACGACACCGTCAAGGGCGGCGACTTCCGCGCCCGTGAGTCCAACGTCCACCGCCTCGCCCAGATCTCCGTCGAGATCATCGACCAGTGCGTGGCCCAGGGCGTCCCCTTCGCCCGCGAGTACGGCGGCCTCCTCGACACCCGCTCCTTCGGCGGCGTCCAGGTCTCCCGGACCTTCTACGCCCGCGGCCAGACGGGCCAGCAGCTCCTCCTCGGCGCCTATCAGGCGCTGTCCCGGCAGATCGCCGCCGGCAACGTGGAGATGCACGCCCGCACCGAGATGCTCGACCTGGTCGTCGTCGGCGGAGTCGCCCGCGGGATCGTCGCCCGCGACCTGATCACCGGCGAGATCTCCACGCACTACGCCGATGCGGTGGTCCTGGCGAGCGGCGGCTACGGCAACGTCTTCTACCTCTCCACCAACGCCATGAACTCCAACGCGACCGCCGTCTGGCGGGCGCACCGGCGCGGCGCCTACTTCGCCAACCCCTGCTTCACCCAGATCCACCCCACCTGCATCCCGCGCACCGGCGACCACCAGTCCAAGCTCACCCTGATGAGCGAGTCCCTGCGCAACGACGGCCGCATCTGGGTCCCCAAGGCCAAGGGCGACACCCGCCCCGCCGCCGAGATCCCCGAAGCGGAACGCGACTACTACCTGGAGCGGATCTACCCCTCCTTCGGCAACCTCGTGCCCCGCGACATCGCCTCCCGCGCCGCCAAGAACGTCTGCGACGAGGGCCGCGGCGTCGGCCCCGGCGGCCAGGGCGTCTACCTCGACTTCGCCGACGCCATCCGCCGCATGGGCCGCGACAAGGTCGCCGAGAAGTACGGCAACCTTTTCGAGATGTACGAGCGGATCACCGCGGACAACCCGTACGAGGTCCCCATGCGGATCTACCCCGCCGTGCACTACACGATGGGCGGCCTGTGGGTCGACTACGACCTCCAGACCACCGTCCCCGGCCTCTTCGCGATCGGCGAGGCCAACTTCTCCGACCACGGGGCCAACCGCCTCGGCGCCTCCGCGCTGATGCAGGGCCTCGCCGACGGCTACTTCGTGCTCCCCTCCACGATCAACGACTACCTGGCCAGGCACCCGCACCAGGAGACCGTGGACGACACCCACCCCGAGGCCGTGGCTGTCGTACGCGAGACCCGCGAGCGGCTCGCCCGGCTGCTCGCCGTCGACGGGGACCGCACGCCCGACTCCTTCCACCGGGAGATCGGCGAACTCATGTGGGAGTACTGCGGGATGGCCCGAACCGACGAGGGCCTGCGCAAGGCACTCGACCGGATCCCGCAGATCCGCGAGGAGTTCTGGCGGCGCATCAAGGTCCCCGGCAGCGGCGAGGAGTTCAACCAGTCGCTGGAGAAGGCCAACCGGATCGTCGACTACCTCGAGCTCGCCGAGCTGATGTGCCTCGACGCCCTGCACCGCGAGGAGTCCTGCGGCGGCCACTTCCGCGAGGAGTCCCAGACCGCCGACGGGGAGGCCGAGCGGCGCGACGAGGAGTTCTCGTACGCGGCGGCCTGGGAGTTCACGGCCACCGGCGCCGCCCCCGTCCTGCACAAGGAAGACCTCGTCTTCGAGTACGTCCACCCCACCCAGCGGAGCTACGCATGAAGCTCACCCTGCGCGTCTGGCGCCAGCGCGGCGCCGACGCCCCCGGCCACATGGCCTCGTACGAGGTCGACGGGATCTCCGAGGACATGTCCTTCCTGGAGATGCTCGACACCCTCAACGAGGACCTCATCCTGCGCGGCGAGGACCCGGTCGCCTTCGACCACGACTGCCGCGAGGGCATCTGCGGCGCCTGCAGCCTCGTCATCAACGGCGACGCGCACGGCCCGGAGCGCACCACCACCTGCCAGCTGCACATGCGGTCCTTCGCCGACGGCGACACCATCGACGTCGAGCCCTGGCGGGCCGCCGCCTTCCCGGTGGTCAAGGACCTCGTCGTCGACCGGGGCGCCTTCGACCGCATCATCCAGGCCGGCGGCTACATCACCGCCCCCACCGGCGCCGCCCCCGAGGCGCACGCCACCGCCGTGCCCAAGGCCGACGCGGACTACGCCTTCGAGCACGCCGAGTGCATCGGCTGCGGGGCATGCGTGGCGGCCTGCCCCAACGGCTCCGCGATGCTGTTCACCTCCGCCAAGGTCAACCACCTCAACGTGCTGCCGCAGGGCTCGCCGGAGCGGGAGACCCGGGTCCTGGACATGGTCGCCCGGATGGACGAGGAGGGCTTCGGCGGCTGCACCCTGACCGGCGAGTGCGCCACGGCCTGCCCCAAGGGCATACCGCTCCCGTCGATCGCCGCGATGAACAAGGAGTGGCTGCGCGCGGTCCGCAAGGGCTGACCGCTCCCCGCTCCCGCACACCCCCGTACGAGCCCCCGGCCTGGGCCGACCGGCTGACCCGATCCGCCGACCGGGCGCTCGTACGGGCCGTGCGCCGCGCCGCGCCCCCGGCGCCCGCCGCGGGTCGGGGACAGTGGGCGCCATGCCACCTCGCACCGCCGGGTCCGGACCGCGCCGACGAGCCGTACTGGCCGCCGCCCTCGCGCCGCTGGCGGTGGCCGGCTGCTCCGCGGAGGATCCCGCCCGGGGCCCGGGGCCCGGCCCGGCGCCGGGCCCGCAGGCCGGGGCGAAGGACGCCCTGGTCATGGTGATCCGGCACGCGGAGAAGCCGTACGCCGGCGACTCCGGCACGGACGAGGAGGGCGAGGACGACCCCGGCTCGCTGGCCGGCCGCGGCTGGCGGCGGGCCGAAGAGCTCCCCCGGCTCTTCGCACCCGCCCGCGGCGGGGCCCTGCCCCGCCCCGGCGCCGTCTTCGCGGCCGGCGGCGGCAAGGCGGGCACGCCCGCCCGCTGCAAGCAGACCGTGGCCGCGCTGGCCACCGCCCTGCACACCTCGGTACGCACCGGGTTCGCCCCCGGCGCCGAACCGGCCCTCGCACGCGCCGTGCTGGCCGCCCCGATGCCCGTGCTGGTCTGCTGGGAGCACACCGGCGTCCCCCGCCTGGTCCGCGCCCTCGGCGCCGACCGGGTGCTCGGACTCCCCGCGGCCTGGCCCGACCGCTACGACCTCGTCTGGATGTTCACCCGCAGCCGGGGCCGGTGGAGCTTTCGCGAACTGCCGCAGCACCTCCTGGCGGGCGACGCGTAGACGGGCCCCCGGCTTGACTCTCGGGTGGCACGCGACGGCAGAGTCAGAGCCGTGGACAGGAGACGGTCCCGCGCAGGGCTGACCGTCCAGGCCGCTCCGCTGCCGCCTTCGTCCGGTTCAGCGAGACGGTCCGGGACCGGAAGGCCCGAAGGCGGCGCCCTGGTCCCGCAGAGCCCGGGCGAGGTAGGGGGCCGTGCGGCCCAGGCCTGACGCGGCCACCTGGGCCGGAGTGCCCGCCGCGAGGATCCGGCCGCCGTCCGTGCCGCCGCCCGGGCCCAGGTCGATCACCCAGTCCGCGCCCGCCACCACCTCCATGTCGTGTTCCACGACCACCACCGAGTGCCCCGCGTCCACCAGCCCGTGCAACTGCCGCAGCAGCACCCGTACATCGGCCGGGTGCAGCCCCGTCGTCGGCTCGTCCAGCAGGTACAGCGTGTGGTCCCGGCGCAGCCGCTGGAGCTCCGTGGCCAGCTTGATCCGCTGCGCCTCGCCGCCCGACAGCTCCGTCGCCGGCTGCCCCAGCCGCAGGTACCCCAGCCCGATGTCCTGCAGCGCCCGCAGGCTGCGCGCCGCCGCCGGAACCCCCTCGAAGAAGCCGGCCGCCGCCTCCACGGTCAGGCCGAGCACCTCCGCGATGTTCAGCCCCGCGTAACGGACCTGGAGGGTCTCGGCGTTGTACCGGGCGCCGCCGCACTCGGGGCACGGGGCGTAGGTGCTCGGCAGGAACAGCAGCTCCACCGAGACGAACCCTTCGCCCTGGCAGGTCTCGCACCGGCCGCCCGCCACGTTGAAGGAGAACCGGCCGGCCTTCCAGCCCCGCGCCCTGGACTCCGGCGCGGCCGTGAACAGCCGCCGCACCACGTCGAACAGGCCGGTGTACGTGGCCAGGTTGGACCGCGGGGTCCGCCCGATGGGCTTCTGGTCCACCTCCACCAGCCGCCGTACGGGGAACTCGGGCTCCGCGAGCCGCTCCCCGACCCCCCGGGCCAGGGCCTGCCCGACCAGCGTGGACTTCCCCGACCCCGACACCCCGGTCACCGCCGTGAACACGCCCAGCGGGAACTCGGCCGTGACGTCATGCAGGTTGTGCAGCCCGACGCCCTCGAGCCGCACCGAGCCCGTGGAGCCGCGCACCGGCCGCTCGCGGGAGGCAGCGCGCTCCGCGAACAGGTGCCGGGCGGTCGCCGACCCCGCGACCCCGGCCAGCGCCTGCGGCGGCCCGCTGTACAGCACCTGCCCGCCGTGCTCCCCGGCCAGCGGCCCCACGTCCACCAGCCAGTCCGCGTGCCGCACCACGTCGAGGTGGTGCTCCACGACGAACACCGTGTTCCCGGCCTCCTTCAGCCGGTCCAGTACGCCGAGCAGCGCCTCGGTGTCGGCCGGGTGCAGCCCCGCCGACGGCTCGTCCAGCACGTACACCACCCCGAACAGCCCCGACCGAAGCTGCGTCGCCAGCCGCAGCCGCTGCAGCTCGCCCGCGGACAGGGTGGGCGCGGCGCGGTCCAGGCTCAGGTAGCCGAGCCCCAGCTCGACGACGGGCCCGATCCGCGAGCGCAGGTCCCCGGAGAGCACCCGTGCCGCCTCCCCCTCCGCAGGCGCGGCGGCGAGTACGCCGTCCAGTTCCGAAAGGGACATGGCCGCGAGCGCGGCGATCCCGTACCCCGCGAAGGTCACCGCCAGGGCCTCCGGCCGCAGCCGCCGTCCCCCGCACGCCGGGCACGGGGAGTCGGCGAGGAACTTCTCCGCCCGGGCCCGCAGGGTGGCGCTCTTGCTGTCCGCGAAGGTCCGCATCACATAGCGGTGGGCGCTCATGTACGTGCCCTGGTACGGCCGCTGGATCCGATCGGCCTCCCGCACCGGGTGCACGGTCACCACCGGCTGCTCCTCGGTGAACAGGATCCACTCGCGCTCCTTCGCCGGCAGCTCCCGCCACGGCCGGTCCACGTCGTGCCCGAGCGCTTCCAGGACGTCCCGCAGGTTCTTGCCCTGCCAGGCCCCCGGCCAGGCGGCAATGGCCCCCTGACGGATCGACAGCGCAGGGTCGGGAACCAGCAGTTCCTCGCTCGTGCGGTGGATCCGGCCGAGCCCGTGGCACGAAGTGCAGGCCCCGGCGGCGGTGTTGGGCGAAAAGGCGTCCGAGTCGAGCCGCTCCGCACCCGGCGGGTAACTCCCGGCGCGCGAGTACAGCATGCGCAGGGAGTTGGAGAGCATGGTCACCGTGCCGACCGAGGAACGCGACCCGGGGGAGGAGCGCCGCTGCTCCAGCGAGACGGCCGGGGGCAGTCCGGTGACGGAGTCCACCTTCGGGGCGCCGATCTGGTGGATCAGCCGCCGGGCGTACGGCGCCACCGACTCGAAGTACCGCCGCTGCGCCTCGGCGTAGAGCGTGCCGAAGGCGAGCGAGCTCTTACCGGACCCGGAGACCCCGGTGAACACGGTCAGCGCGTCGCGCGGGAGGTCCACGTCGACCCCGCGCAGGTTGTGCTCCCTGGCGCCGCGGACCCGTACGAAGGGGTCGCGGTGGGCGTGGGGCGCGGGGGACTGGTGCGACTGGTGCATTCGCCCCAGTTTAGAGCCCGGCCCCGCGGGCTTCAGAGCCCGGCCACACGGGCCAGGCGTTCGAAGGAGTCGAGCAGCGCCGTGCGGTCGTACGTGGACGTGGTGACCAGCAGTTCGTCCGCCCCGGTCTGCTCCGCCACCTCGTTCAGCTGCGCCGCGACCTGTTCCTCCGTGCCGTGGACGTGGCCGGTCAGGGCGCCCTCGTACAGCTCCCGCTCCTTCGGGCCCATCTCCATGGCCTCGACCTCCTCGGCCGGCCGCAGCGGCGGGAAGCTGCCGCGGGTGCGGGAGTGCGCGAGGGACCAGGCCTCCGGGACCAGGATGCGCCGGGCCTCCTCCGCGCTGGCCGCGACCGCCACCGTCCCGGAGACCACCACGTACGGCTCCGTGCGGCGGGCGGAGGGGCGGAACTCCTTGCGGTACGTCTCGATGATCTCCGCGACCCTGCCGCGGGTCCGCAGGTCGCCCACCACCAGCGGAAGGCCCGCCCGGGCGGCGATCCCGGCCCCCTCGCCGGTGGCCAGCACGTAGGCCGGGACGTGCAGGCCCTCCGCGGGGCGGGCGTGCACCTCGGGGTGGGTCCGCTGGGTGCCGTCCAGCCAGCCCAGCAGCTCGGTCAGCTGCTCCTCGAAGCGGTCCGCGTCGCCCGTGTCGCGGCCCAGCGCCCGCCGGATGCCGGTGGTGAAGCCGACGGAGCGGCCGAGGCCCATGTCGATCCTGCCGGGGAAGAGGGACTCCAGTACCCCGAACTGCTCCGCGACAACCAGCGGCTGGTGGTTGGGCAGCATCACCCCGCCCGTGCCGACGCGGATCCGCCCGGTGGCCGCGGCGACCGCGGCGGCCAGGACGGTCGGCGCCGAGCCGGCGACCCCGGGCACGCTGTGGTGCTCGGAGACCCAGAAGCGGTGGTAGCCGAGCCGCTCGGCGGCACGGGCCAGCTCCACGGTGTCCCGCAGGGCGCCGGGGGCGGGGTGGCCTTCGCGGGTGCGGGACCGGTCGAGTATGGAGACTTTTCGGATCACACAGGTCACAACGCGGGGGAGGCGTGAGGATTCCCCGGCCTAGGGTGGCGGGATGAGTGAGAACGCTTCTCGGCAACTTGCCGTTTTCGACATCGACAACACGCTCGCCGACACCGGCCACCGCCAGCACTTCCTGGAGCGGCGGCCCCGCGACTGGAACGGCTTCTTCGGCGCGGCCCCGGCCGACCCGCCGCTGCGCCGAGGGGTGGACCTGGCCGTGGAGAGCGCCGCCGACTGCGAGGTCGTGTACCTGACGGGTCGCCCCGAGCGGTGCCGGGCGGACACGGTCGACTGGCTCGCCCGGCACGGGCTGCCCGAGGGGCGGCTGTGGATGCGCGGGAACCAGGACCGGCGGCCGGCGCGGACGACCAAGCTGGAGGTGCTGGGGCGGCTCGCCCGGGGCCGCGCGGTGCGGATGCTCGTGGACGACGACGAGCTGGTGTGCCAGGCCGCCCGTGCGGCGGGCTTCCGGGTGGTCCTGGCGGACTGGGCGGCGGACGCGCCCGAGCTCAAGTCGGCCCAGGAGGACGAGGGCCGGACCTGAGCCCGGGGGGTGCCGGCCGGCGGCAGGGGCCCTGCGTTCAGTCCTCGCCGTCGAGGCGGAAGCCGACCTTGAGCCCCACCTGGTAGTGGGCGATCTCCCCGTTCTCGATGTGCCCGCGTACCTGGACGACCTCGAACCAGTCCAGATTTCTGAGGGTCTGGCCCGCGCGGGCCACTCCGTTGCGGATGGCCTGATCGATGCCCTCGTGAGAGGTGCCGACGATTTCGGTCACCCGGTACGTGTGGTTGGACATGGACGTCTCCCGACAGGTGGTGGCTTTTGCCTGGTTCTACGGTGCCCCAGTAAGTCCGGCTCCGCGAACTTTGGGCGAACAGTCACCGGCACAAGCCCCTTGACCGGCTCATTGGTCTATGCCAATTTCGAGCCATCCGAGACGCCAGCCGAGACGCCGAGCCCCTGAAGGTGACCTTCGTGAAGAGACGCTTCCTCGCCGTGTCCACCGCCCTCCTGGTCTGTGCCGCCGTCGCGGGCTGCAGCCAGTCGGCAGGATCGGCGGGAGGGCCTCGGAAAGTGACGCTCTGGCTGATGAAGGGCAGCGCCTCCGACGAGTTCATCGCCCGGTTCACCGACTCGTTCGAGAAGGAGCACCCCGGCACCGACCTGGAGGTGAAGATCCAGGAATGGACGGGCATCGGCAAGAAGGTCGACGCCGTGCTCGACGGCAAGGCCGAGGAGAGCGCCGACGTCATCGAGGTCGGCAACACCCAGGTGGCCCAGTACATCGAGAACGGCGGCATCGAGGAACTCACCCTCGAGGGACTGCGCGAATGGGGGAGCAAGGACTGGCTCAAGGGCCTCTCCGACCCGGGCAGCGTCAACGGCGCCCAGTACGGCATCCCCTGGTACGCCGCCAACCGCGTGGTCATCTACAACAAGGACCTCTTCGCGAACGCGGGCGTCAAGGTCCCGCCCAAGAACCGGCAGGAGTGGATCCAGGCCACCCAGAAGCTCGACAAGGGCGGCCAGCAGGGCATCTACCTCGCCGGGCAGAACTGGTACGTCCTCGCCGGATTCGTCTGGGACGAGGGCGGCGAACTCGCCGTCGAGACCAGCGGCCAGTGGGTCGGCACCCTCGACGACGAGAAGGCCCTGGCCGGGATGGAGTTCTACAAGCAGCTGCAGGCCCTGGGCGACGGTCCGAAGGACGCCGACGAGGAGACGCCCCCGCAGTCGGAGGTCTTCGCCCGCGGCCAGGTCGCCCAGATCATCGCCCCGCCCAGCCAGGCCGCCGCGATCGAGGCCGCCAATCCGGCGCTCAAGGGGAAGATCGGCTTCTTCCCGATCCCGGGGAAGACCTCCGACAAGGTCGGCTCCGTGTTCACCGGCGGTTCCGACCTGATCATCCCGGAGCGCACGGGGAACCGCCGGGGCGCCGTGGACGTGATCACGGCGCTGGTCAGCGAGAAGTGGCAGACCGAGCTCGCCCGGGCGATGGGCTACGTACCGAACAAGACCACCCTCGCCCATGTGGTCGAGGGCAACGAGGGCGCCGCCACCATGGCCCCCGGCGCCGCACAGGGCCGGGCGACCCCCAAGTCGGCCCGCTGGGCCGAGGTCGAGGGGAAGAACCCGATCAAGCCCTTCATGACGGCCGTGCTCACCGGCCGGGACCCCAAGCAGGCGGCCCGTACGGCCTCCGAGGAGATCAGCAGGGTCCTCAGCTCGGACCGCTGAGGGGGCGTCGAGCGGGCGCCGAGCGCGCGTCGGGCCGGGTCGCTCCCGCCGAGTTCAGCGGGAGCACATCCAACTGCCGCTGCGCTGTCATGTCGAATCCAGCCGGTCACGGAAGAAGTAAAGGAGCCAGGCCGCACACCTGCCGGCCCGGCCCTCCGCGCCCGGATCAGGAGCCGCCATGACGATCGCACCCCTGTCTCCGCCCATCCTCCCCCCGGCCCCCCTCCCCGCCCCCGGCGTCCCCGCCGCCCCCGGCCCCCGCTACGCCGTACGCCTCGCCCGCGACGAGGCCGAGGTGCGCGCCGCCCAGCGACTGCGCCACCAGGTCTTCGCAGGCGAGCTCGGAGCCCGCCTGAACAGCCCCGAGCCGGGCCTCGACATCGATGCCTTCGACTCCTACTGCGACCACCTCCTCGTCGTCGAGGAGGTGACCGAACAGGTCGTCGGCACCTACCGGCTGCTGCCCCCGGAGCGCGCCGCCGTCGCGGGCCGCCTCTACTCCGAGGGCGAGTTCGACCTGTCCGCCCTCGCCCCCATCCGCCCGGACCTCGTCGAGGTCGGCCGCTCCTGCGTCCACCCCGACCACCGCAACGGCGCCGTCATCGCCCTCATCTGGGCCGGCCTCGCCCGCTACATGGACCGCTCCGGCCACAACTGGCTCGCCGGCTGCTGTTCGATCCCGCTCGCCGACGGCGGGGTGCTGGCCGCCGCCACCCGCGAAGCCGCCCTGGCCCGCGCGCTGGCCCCCGGGGAGTACCGGGTCACGCCCCACAACCCGTGGAGCCCCGAGGGCATCGAATTCCCCGCCCGCATGGAACTGCCCCCGCTGCTGCGCGGCTACCTGCGCCTCGGTGCCTGGGTCTGCGGCGAGCCCGCGCTCGACGTCGAATTCGGCTGCACGGACCTCTACGTGCTGCTCTCCCTGCGCCGCACCAATCCGCGCTACCTCAAGCACTTCCTCTCGCTCGTCCCGGGCGCATGAGCGTCTGGCTGCCCACCTCGCCCTGCACCCCCGAGGCCTGCGCCGGCCACGAGGGCGCCGCTGCGAGCGTCCCGCACGCCGTGCTCCGGCTCGCCCTGGCGGCCGGTGTGCTCCTCGCCGGGATCCTGGCCGCCGCGCCGGTCCGGCTGCTGCCGGCCGGCCCCCGCCACGCGCTGGTGCGGGCCTGGGCGAGGGCGCTGGTAAGGGCCTTCGGCATACGGATCACCGTGCACGGGAGTCCCGGCCCGGACGGCGGCCGGCTCCTCACCCCCAACCACATCTCCTGGCTCGACATCCCCCTCGTGGCCGCCGCCGTGCCCTGCCGGATGCTGGCCAAGAGCGACATCCGCGGCTGGCCGGTGCTCGGCCCCCTCACCGGGCGGGCCGGGACCCTGTTCATCGAACGCGACCGGATCCGCGCCCTGCCCGGCACCGTCCGCGCCGTCACCCGCGCCCTGCTGGCCGGCGACCGGGTCACCGTCTTCCCCGAGGGCTCCACGTGGTGCGGGCGCGCCCAGGGCACCTTCCGCAGGGCCGCCTTCCAGTCGGCCCTGGACGCCCGGGTACCCGTACAGCCCGTGCGCCTGTCGTACCTGTACGACGACGGATCGCTCGCCGGGGCGCCCGCCTTCGTCGGGGACGACCCGCTCACCGCCTCGCTGTGGCGGATCGCCCGGGCCCGCGGCGTACGGGCCGAGGTCAGGCTGCTGCCGCGGATCCCGCCGGGCCGGTACACGGACCGGCGGGACCTCGCAGCGGCGGCTCAGCGGGCCGTCACGGCCGCCTCAGGCCGCACCGTGCTGCCCGGCATTCCCGCTCAGGCGGCGGCCCGGGAGTCGGCGACGACCCCGTCGGCCACCGACAGGGAGAGCGCGAAGCGCCCCGCGGCGTCCGTCCACCAATGGGTCAACTCAAGCCCGGCAGCGGCCAGTTCCTTGCGCACCCCTTCCTGACGGAACTTCGCGGAGACCTCCGTCAGGATCTCCTCGCCCGCCGCGAACGGCACCACCAGATCCAGCGCCCGGATCTTCACCAGCACCTCCGACCGGGCCCGCAGCCGCATCTCGATCCACTCCTGCTCCCGGTTCCACACCGCCACGTGCGCGAAGTCGGCGGTGTGGAAGTCCGCGCCCAGCTCCCGGTCGATGACGGCGAGCACGTTCTTGTTGAACTCGGCCGTCACGCCCCGCGAGTCGTCGTACGCCGCCACCAGCACGGCCTCGTCCTTCACCAGGTCCGTGCCCATCAGCAGCGCGTCCCCGGGCGACAGCATCGCCCGTACGGACGCCAGGAACACCGCCCGCTCCGGCGGCAGCAGGTTCCCGATCGTGCCGCCGAGGAACACCACGAGGCGGGGCCCGGGGGACTGCGGCAGCTGCAGCGCCCTCGTGAAGTCCGCGAGCAGCGCGTGCACCCGCAGCCCGGGATGGTCCGCGAGCAGCGCCTGCGCGGCCCCCCTCAGGGCGCTCTCGCTCACGTCCACCGGCACGTACGTGTCCAGCGCGGGCAGGGCCTCGATCAGGTGCCGGGTCTTCTCCGAGGACCCGGAGCCCAGCTCCACCAGGGTGCGGGCGCCGGTCTCCGCGGCGATCTCCCGGGCCCGCTCCAGCAGGATCTCCCGCTCCGCGCGCGTCGGGTAGTACTCCGGCAGCCGGGTGATCTCCTCGAAGAGTTCACTGCCCCGCGCATCGTAGAACCACTTGGGCGGCAGCACCTTGGGCGTGCCGGTCAGACCGCTGAGCACATCCGTGCGCAGCGCCGTCTCGGCGGCGTGCTCGTCGAGCGTCCTGGTCAACTGGAAATCGTTCACGGGGAGTTCTCCTTGAGCGGGGTCAACTCGACCCGCGTACGGGTTGCGGTCAGCAGGGTCCGGTCGGGCACTTCGCGCCACCGGGTGTCGTCGTCGTACGGTTCGGAGGCCACCACGGTGCTCCCGAGCGATGCGTCGGCCAGGTACCAGAGCGAATCGCCCCAGGCCGTCGCGGCGATCGTCACGCCGTCCGTGAGCAGCAGGTTCAGCCGGGAGCCGGGCGCGGCCGTGGCCAGCTCCCGGACCGGCTCGGAGAGCGCCGCACCCGGGTCGTCCCCGGCGCGCAGCCGGTGCAGGACCAGCGCCCAGACCAGTGCCGAGTCCGTGCGCGCCGCCAGCCGGAGCAGCTCCTGCGGCGGCAGGCCCGCCGCGAGCGGGGCCGCCGAGGCCGGCCAGTCCCGCAGCGCACCGTTGTGGCTGAACAGCCAGGGCCCCTCCGCGAACGGCGCCGCGGCGGCCTCCCCGTCGGCCCCGGCCAGCGTGGCGTCCCGTACGGCGGCCATCAGGGCCCCGCTGCGCACCACGCGGGCCAGATCGGCGAAGCCCAGGTCGGCCCAGACCGGCCCGGCCCGCCGGTAGCGGGCGGGGACCGGGTCGCCCTCCGCGTACCAGCCGACGCCGAAGCCGTCCGCGTTGACGGTGCCGTACCGCTGGCGGCGCGGCTCCCAGGACTGGCGGACCAGCGAGTGCTCCGGCTCGCTCAGCACCCTCCCGAGCGGCACGTCCGGCCCGAGATAGGCGAGGTGGCGGCACATCAGGCGTCCCTCGCGGTCCGGAAGCCGGAGAAGATCTGCCGGCGCACCGGCAGGTCCCAGTTGCGGAAGGTCCCCCGGCAGGCGACCGGGTCCACCGCGAAGGAGCCGCCCCGCAGCACCTTGTGCTCCGGGCCGAAGAACACCTCCGAGTACTCCCGGTAGGGGAACGCGCGGAACCCGGGGTACGGCAGGAAGTCCGAGGACGTCCACTCCCACACGTCGCCGATCAGCTGGCGCACGCCCAGCGGGGAGGCCCCGGCCGGGTAGCTGCCCGCACGGGCGGGGCGCAGATGGCGCTGGCCCAGGTTGGCGTGCTCGGGCGTCGGATCCGCGTCGCCCCAGGGGTAGCGGGCCGAACGGCCCGTCGCCGGATCGAAGCGGGCGGCCTTCTCCCACTCCGCCTCCGTCGGCAGCCGCCGGTCCGCCCAGCGGGCGTACGCGTCGGCCTCGTACCAGCTGACGTGCAGCACCGGCTCCTCGTCCGGCACCGGCTCGTCCACCCCGAAACGGCGGCGCAGCCACTGGCCGGCCTCCTTGCGCCAGAACAGCGGGGCCTCTATGGAGTGCGTGCGTATCTGCTCCCAGCCCTCCGGGGCCCACCAGCGGCGCTCGTGGTAGCCGCCGTCGGCGATGAACTCCTGGAAATCGGCGCACGTCACGGGGACCGTGTCGATCCAGAAGGGCGCCAGGTCCCTTTCGTGCGCGGGCCGTTCGTTGTCGAGCGACCACGGCTCCACCGAGGTGCCCATGGTGAACGGTCCGCCGGGCACCAGGACTTCGGGGGCGCTCGGTGCCGGGCCGCGCGGCGGGGAGGGATCGGGTGCGGCCAGGGCCGGTGCGCCCCGTCGGAGCTGATGGGTGATCAGCATCGTTTCGTCGTGCTGCTGCTCGTGCTGGGCGATCATCCCGAAGACGTAGCCGGAGTCCAGCAGCTCCGTCCCCTCCATCGGGGTGCTCTCCAGCAGGTCGAAGACCCTGCCGCGCACCTCGGAGGCGTACGTCCGGGCTTCCGCGGGTCCCAGCAGCGGCAGCTTCGGCCGCTCCGAGCGCGGGTGCTCGAACGCGTCGTAGAGCGGGTCGATCTCGGGACGCATGGCCTCGCGCCCGGCGACGTTGCGCAGCAGCCAGAGCTCCTCCATGTTCCCGATGTGCGCCAGGTCCCAGACGAGCGGGGACATGAGCGGGGAGTGCTGGGCGGTGAGCTCCGCGTCGCTCACCGGGTCGGTGAGCGCGGCCGTGCGCAGCCGCGCGGCGGTCAGGGCGGCTGCTGCCCGCTCCCGCAGGGCTTCCGCGGACTGCGGGGACTGCGCGGATTCCGCGGACCGCGGCGATGGTGTGGATCCTGCCGTCACTGTCGGGCCTTCTTCCCGGTGGGCTGGAGCTGGGGCTGGTCGTCGGCCGGACATCGGCCGCGCAGGACGTACCGCTCGGCGAAGGCGCCGACGGTGTCCTGGACGTGGGTGCTCGCCCCGAGCCGGGGCAGTGCCTCCGCGGCCGCCCGGAAGCAGGCCGTGGCGGCCGT
The DNA here is from genome assembly GCF_044541755.1 of Streptomyces sp. NPDC085524. Classification (NCBI taxonomy): domain Bacteria; kingdom Bacillati; phylum Actinomycetota; class Actinomycetes; order Kitasatosporales; family Streptomycetaceae; genus Streptomyces; species Streptomyces sp. NPDC085524. The sequence continues at coordinate 78,190 of NZ_JBITTH010000001.1, read as the reverse complement.
CCGCAGCTCCGGATCGGCCAGGGCGTGGCGGGCGGCGGACCGCCAGAGGGGATTGCGGGGGGCGGGCCCGGACCCGTACGCGTCCGCCAGCGCCTTCGCCGCCCGGTAGGCGGTCTCGGCCGCCCCCGGATCGTCGAACAGTGCGTGCGTGACGGCCACCGGCACCAGCCAGCCGTCGTCGCCGGGCTGCGCGTCGATCATCCGCAGCTCCAGGTGGCCGCGCGGCCTGACCGGCGGGAACAGCGTGGTCAGGTGGTAGTCGAGGTCCTCGGCGGTGGGCCTGCGCAGCCCCGGGTGGCCGTCCGCGCGCAGCCAGTCGCGGAAGGTCATCCCGTGCGGGGCCGTCCACGGCTCGCCTTCGTAGGACCGTACGCACATCACCTCGGTGTCCAGCGCCTGCGCGATCCACCCGGCCCGCGGCTCCGCCTCCAGCGGCGGGGCGAGCGTCCGGCGGCTGTCCAGGTCGTTCCAGACGCCCTGGCGGGAGCAGCGCCAGCCGGTGTACGGACCTTCGCGCGCGGGGGAGTTGGCGAACGCGGCCACCAGGACCGCACCCAGCAGATGGGACAGCCGCCAGCGCCGGCCGTACCCGAGGGGGCCCGGCTCCTCGTGGCCCGCGTCCACGCAGACCTGCACGGAGGCGGAGGCGCGCATCATGGAGCGCCCGGCCGGACCGGTGCGGTCGAAGTAGGCCTCCATGGCGTCGTAGCGCGGGCTCGACAGCAGCCTGTGGCAGGGGTGGCGGGTGTCGCGGCCGAGACCGCGCAGGACCAGCCCCCGGTCGAGCAGGGCGGACCTGACGGCGGTGAGGTCGGACTGGAGGCCGTCCACGCACCCCGTCAGGGAATCGGCGGGGGCCGAGCTGAACTCCAGCTGGCCGCCGGGTTCCACGGTGATCCGGGAGTTGAGGGGGAGGGCGCGGGCGGCGGCGTGCGCGGCCCGCAGCCGCTCCGGGGCCACGGGCTCCCCGGGCCGTTCGGCGTCCAGGAGCAGCCATTCGAGCTCGGCGCCGACCAGCCGGGGCGGGCCGGTCTTGAAGCAGATGCCGTGCATCAGCTCCTCGGCCAGGGTCTCGGTGATGGGGGAATGCGCCGGGTGAGCGGGCGAGTCCTGGGGCATGACGAGGTCCTCGTCTCCTGTCGTCGGCCGTGACATCACCCGTGCCTACCCGTCTCATGAGCACCCATGCTTGCGGGGAAAATGCGTTGCCGCCGGTTCAGCAGGGTGCGGAGGATGGCGGCGTGAGCAGCAGATTGCGCGAGATCGCGCGGGAGAACGCGGAGATCTTGGCGGCCGGCGGCTACCGGACGCGGTCGGGGCGGCACGTGGAACTGGCCGCCGCCCTGGGGAAAGCCAAGGCAAAAACCAGAATATATGGACCAAAGCGAGTCATTCCAGACGGGGAAATCCTCCGCGGAGGCGCGGCGACGGCCTTCGAGGTCACGGGGGAGAGCAGTACGGTCGCGGCCCGCAGGCTCGCGGCGGGCGGTCTGGAGACACCCGCGGGGGTGCCCCGGGTGGCGGTCCTGAACTTCGCCTCGGCCCGGAATCCCGGGGGCGGCTACGTGCGCGGGGCCAAGGCCCAGGAGGAGGCGCTGTGCCGCGCCTCGGCCCTGTACGAGACCCTCCTGGAGGCTCCGGAGTACTACGAGGTGCACCGTGCGGAACGCAGCACGTTCTACACCGACCGGGTGATTCACTCGCCCGGAGTGCCGGTCTTCCGCGACGACCGCGGCGCACTCCTGGAGACCCCCTTCCTGGCCGGCTTCCTCACCTCCCCGGCCCCCAATGCGGGCACGATCCGCCGCCAGGAGCCCGACCGGGCGGCGGAGATCCCGCAGGCGCTGGCCCGGAGGGCACGGCTCGTGCTGGAGGTGGCGGTGCACGAGGGGTACCAGAGGCTGGTGCTGGGGGCCTGGGGCTGCGGGGTCTTCCGGAACGACCCGGACGAGGTGGCGCGGGCCTTCGCCGGGCTGCTGACGGGGAGGTTCAGGGGGTCGTTCGACCGGGTGGTGTTCGCGGTGCTGGACCGGGATCCGGCGCCGCGGAGGGCGTTCGAGCGAGCGTTCGAGGGCTGCGCGGGGTACGAGGGGGCCGGCGGGGCCGCAGGATCCGGGGCGACCGGGGGCTGAGGCCGCCGGGCCCGGCGGCCGGGCCGCCCCGTCCCCCGATCGCGCCCGCCGGCCGGCTACTGCCAGCCGTAGCGCTCGCGCAGCCGGTCCACGACGAGCCGGAAGCGCCGCCGGTCCAGCGCACAGGCCTCGCGGCGCATCCCCGACTCGGACACCCGCAGCACCCGGTCGACGTCCACCCAGGACTCCCGGCCCGCGCTGTCCCAGGGCCCGGTGCCGATCGGGACCCACTCGCGGTCGCTGTCGTGCCGCTTGCTGGACAGCTGCACGGCCAGCAGTGTCCGTCCGCCCGCCTCACGGGCCACGACCAGCACCGGCCGGTCCTTGCCGCGCCCGTCGTTCTCCTCGTACGGAACCCAGGTCCACACGATCTCGCCCGGATCCGGGTCCCCGTCGTGGTCGGGCGCGTACTCGGTCCGCACCGGCCCGATGGCGCGCGGGTCGGCCTCGACGGTGGCGTCGGCCCCGTCACGGCCGGGCTGCTCGGCGTAGCTGTTGTTGTGATGCGAAAGTGCCGTCATTCGGGCGAGATTACTGTGTTCACGCGTGGCGGAGCATGCGGTAGCCGAGTGTCGGCGGCACTCGCATGATCTTCTGCAGGTGCTTCATGAGCCGCCCCGTCCCGTCTTGCCCCGGGCAGCGGCCCGTTCTACGCGGGGTCGTACCAGGAGAACGCCGAGATCCGCCAGCCGTCCGGGGTGCGGACGAACTGGATGGCCTTGGTCCCGCCGCCCTCGAACGGCTCGCCGTCCAGGATCCCGGACTTGCGGTACTCGCCGAACCGAGAGGCGATGTCACCCGCGATGTCGGTCCGCTCGGAGGTCTCCCACTCGGTGAACTCGGTCAGCCGGCCGTCGGTCAGCAGCCGCTCACGGGGCTCGATGAACTCGTCGACGGTGTAGGCGGTGAACCCCGGGCCGGTGCTCACGATCACGCAGCCGGGGATGACCAGCCGCCGGATCCGGGCCACATCGGCGGCCTTGCCCCCGCGGTTGTCGAAGGCGCCGAAGAACTCGGCGGTCAGCGCGTCTATTTCAGCCTTGGACATGGAGGGGAAGGTAGCACCGGAGCGGCACCGGACGGTCGGTCACTCCGTGACGAGGGCCATGACGAAACCGTCGTAGCCCTTGCAGCCCACCGTCTGCAGGGCGGTGGCGGTCAGCCGGGGGTGTTCGGCGATGAGCTCGGTGAACCGGCGGACGCCCTGGACCCGGGGGTCGGGGCTGGCCGGGTCGACGACGGCGCCGTCGCGCACGACGTTGTCGCCGATGATGACGCTGCCCGGGCGCGTCAGCTTGAGGGCCCACGCGAGGTACTCGGGATTGGACGGCTTGTCGGCGTCGATGAACACCAGGTCGAACGGCTCCGCGTCCGTGAGCTGCGGGAGGAGGTCGACGGCCCGGCCCCGCCGGATGTCGACCACGTGGGTCAGTCCGGCGCGGGCGACGTTGGCGGCGGCGATGTCCGCGCACCGTTCGTCCACTTCGAGCGTCACGAGCCGTCCGCCCTCGGGCAGCGCCCGGGCGAGCCAGATGGTGCTGTAACCGCCCAGCGTGCCGATCTCCAGGATGGTACGAGCGCCCCTGATCCGGGCCAGCAGGTGCAGCAGCTTCCCCTGGTTCGGGGCCACCTGGTGCGCCGGCAGCCCGGCGGCGTCGGCGTCGGTGTTGGCGGCTGCCAGGGCCTCGTCCTCCTCGACCAGCAGTCCGTCGAAGTACGCGTCCACAGCCGTCCACGTCTGCTCGGCCTCGTACATGGTGCCCCTCCCCGATGCCAGTTCTCAGAGGGAACTTACATCAGGCGAGGGTGCTCTCGACAGTCTGTTGAATCGGGGGCCCGGCTCCTGCTCAGCGCATCTTTAGCGAGTGCCCGGGGGCGAGGGCGTCCGAGATGCGCTCGGCGATCGGCTGGGCCGAATTGCCCGCGGGACTCTTGGGGCCCTGCGTCACGGTCACCGAGATCGCGAGCTTCTCCGCCGGAAGGTAGGCCGATACCGCCGCATAGCCCGAGAACGAAGGGTTGGTCAGGGTCCAGCCGTTGAGCACGATCACACCGAGGCCGAAGTGGTGGGCCTCCGTGTTCGTCAGCTGGCAGACCGTGGCCGGACACGTGGCCGTCGGGTGGCCGAGGCCGATCGTGCCCGGATTCAGCTGTGTCTTGAAGGACTGCGCGGACAGGAGCTCCCCGGTGCCGACGCCGCGCGCGGACCGGTCGAGATCACAGATGTTCTGGACGAGGACCGCACCGGGGGCGGTGGTCCACGAAGGGTTCCAGAACGTGGACTCCTCGTACTTGCCCCGCTCCGAGGTGAAGGCGTGCAGGGCGGGCTCCGGGATCCGCGGCGTGTACTGGTTGCTGGTCTGGCTCAGCCCGAGCGGGTTCATGATCTGCTCGGTGAGCAGCTGCTGCAGCCCGACGCCGCTGATCTTCTCCAGCGCAGTGCCGAGGAGCGCGAAATTGGCGTGCGAGTAGCTCCAGTTGGTCCCCGGCTCGTACAGGAGCGGCTTGGTCGTCGCGTAGCTGGTGATCTGCTCCGTCGTCCAGTGCCGGAACGGGTGGGACTCGAGCTCGGCGAGGAAGGCCGGGTCCGTGACGTAGTCGTGCAGGCCGGACGTGGAGCTGCCGAGCATCCGCAGGGTGATCTCGTTCCCGTGCGGCAGGTCCGGCAGCCAGCGGGACACAGGATCGTCGAGCGAGGCCTTGCCCTGCTCGACGAGGCGGAGCAGGGCGATGCCCATGTAGACGATGCCCACCGAGCCGGTGCGGAAGTGCATCGACGGCGCGGCCGGGACGCCGGTCATCGATTCCCCGAGAGCCGTGGTGAGCACGTCCTCGCCGCCGGAGGAGACCCGCAGGACGACCGAGTTCAGCCCGAACTCCTGCTTCGCCTTCTGCGCGATCGAAAGGACCTCGGCCGCGTCTCCCCGTGCGGGGCCGGGCGAGGTGATGCAGGCTTCCGGGGCCGCCGCGGCCGATGCCGGACCCGATGCCGGGCCCGCGACGGTCGCGGCCGGAAGGGCTGCGCCCAGCAGGCCGGCGATGCACAGCAGCACCGTACGCGTGCGTTTCACCCTGCCAGTGTGGAGGGGGTCGGCGCGCGGCGCACGCCGGACCCCTCGGTCCTCATCGGGCTTCCCCCGGGCTCCCCAGCGGGACCGGCCGGCAGCCGGGTCAGATCCAGCCCTCCAGCGAGGCCATGAAGCCGTCGAAGTCGTCGCGGTGGATGGTGTGTCCGGCCCCGGCGACCGAACGCACCTCGAACCCGCGGCTCCTGAGCAGGGCCGCCCGCTCCGGCGAGATCAGGAAGCTCGGATCGGCGAGCTGTACGAGCGAGGGGACCACCGGCGCCGCCGGCATCAACTCGGCCCCGAGCAGCGGCGCCAGGCTCATCGCGGTGCCTTCGTCCCACACCGCCAGCGTCGCCAGCTCGGCATCCACGTCCGCCTCCTCCCAGCGCGGGTTCATCCCCTGGATCTGCTCCTTGGTGGCGGACTTGAACTGCGCGAACAGCTCCGGGCCGAAGCCCTCGCCCGGACTGGCGAAGTGCCATGCGGGATCGGAGAACACGGCGCGGCGCGGCTTCAGCCGGTCCACGGCGAGCGACAGGGTCAGCCCGCCCAAGGAGTGGCCGATGGCGAGCTCCGCGCCCGTCGGCAGGCTCTCGACCAGGTCGTCTGCGTAGTGCTCCGGGGTGTAGTCGCCGCGGCCGCTCGCCCCGTGGCCCCGCTGGTCCACGGCGATGACGCGGTAGCCCCGGTCGGCCAGCGCGGGTCCCACCCGGCGCCAGGTCCGGTGGTCGGCCATGATGCCGTGGATCAGGAGGGCGATGCGGTCGCCCTCGCCCCAGGTGTGCGTGTGCAGCTGCACGGTGGTGCCTTTCTCTGCTGTGTGCGGTGTCGGCCGGGCTCTGTGAAGGGGTGCGTACGGGGTCGGACGCCCGCAGGTCAGCGCACGCTGCGGATCGGCTTCACCGCGGCGGCGCCCGCCACCGCCAGCACGGCCGCGACGATGAACAGGGCGGTGTAGCCGCCGCTGACCGAGACGACCACCGAGGCGACGAACGGGGCGATGATCTGCGGGCCGGCGTTGGCGATGTTGAGGACGCCCATGTCGCGGGCCGCGTCCTCGGCCTTGGGGAGCACCATCGTCACGAGCGCGGTGTCCACGGCCATGTAGCTGCCGAACGCGAGCCCGTTGAGGGCGGCGAAGGCCAGCATGGCGGTCCAGCTGCTCGACACCGCCGGGATGACGAGGGCGACGGCCGACAGGAGGGCGGAGGCCCCGACGAAGAGCTTGCGGCGGTCGAACCTGTCCGACAGGTAGCCGCCGAGGACCGTGGAGACGACCATCGCCACACTGGACAGCGGCATCAGCAGGGCCACCGCGGCCTCGGGCTTCATCCCGTCCGGCAGCACGGTGTGGTCCTGGACGACGTACAGCTGGTAGCCGGTGACCGCGAAGTACCCGAGGACGAGCAGCGCCCGCCCGATGAAGGCCCACCGGAAGTCGTGGTCCTTCAACGCGCCCGCGAAGGCGGCCAGTTGTTCCTTGACGGGCATGGGGGCGCGGGCCGGCAGCCGCTGTTCGCGGGTGCAGGCGGTGAAGAGGACGGCGGCGCCCGCGACCACCGCGCCGAAGACGAGGTACCCGGTGCGGTAGTCCTCGGAGAAGGCCGCGCCGACCAGGGCGCCGAGGGTGGAACCGAAGGGCAGGCCGAGGCCGACGGCGGCGGAGGCCTTGCCCCGGGCCGACATGGGCACGCGGTCGGGGACCACGGAGGTGATGGCGGCCTGGTAGACGTTCATGACCGCCTGGCCGAGGCACCAGGCGATCGTGATCAGCAGGATCGTGTTCGCGAGGCCGAGCAGGAGCATGGCCGGTACCGCGGCCAGCCCGCCGCCGAGGATCCAGGGGTTGCGCCGTCCGCTGCGGTCGGAGAGGGCGCCGGCGACCGGGTTGAAGACCGTGGCGAAGATTGCCGACACCCCTGCGATCAGGCCGAAGTTCGAGACCTTGTTCGCCGGGTCGATGTCCTCGACCTGGAGCGCGAGCAGTACGCCGGCCACGCCGATGTACAGGGCGTACATGGCGGTGTTGCCGACGAGCAGCAGGGGGAGCAGGCCGCGTCCGGTGCGGTCGGAGGGGGCGGAGGCGTCGGAGGACGCGTCGGAGCCGGCGGCGCTGGTGGTGCCGGAGCCGGGGGAGGAAAGGGCCACGGTGCCCTCCTGGGCGGGTGAGGGTGCGGAAGGGTGCGGTGGGGGGTGCGAGGGGTGTGCGGGGAGGGGTGCGCGCGCCGCCCTGCCGCCGTGGCGGGGTGCGAAGGAAGGCGGCAGGACGGCGGCGCGGTGACACGGCGGGACACCACTGTCAGGTGAGATGCCACGCTGTGGTTACACGTGTCAGTGACTCGTGTAACCACTGTGTACCATTCATTTCCGGCCATCCGCTAGCCCCTGGGCGCAACAGCTCTGGAAAGATGCCACGGCAATGTCTGAGTCATCGAAGTCATCGAAGCCGCCGGGTGCGCCGAAATCGTCGCCGACGCCTCCCGTCCCGACCAGCGCCGACGTGGCCCGTCTCGCCGGAGTGTCGCGGGCGACGGTCTCGTACGTCCTGAACAACGCCGAGGCCGTGCGCATCAGCGAGCCGACCCGCCGCAAGGTCCGGGAGGCCGCCGAGGAACTGGGCTACGTCCCGCACGCCGCCGCCCGCAGCCTGCGGGCCGGACGCACCCGCATCGTGCTGCTGCCCACCCCGAACGCTCCGATCGGGCCGCTGTACAGCGCGTTCCTCAACGAGCTCCAGCGGGCCCTGCGCCGCCTCGACTACACCGTGGTCCAGTACGGGAGCCTCGGCCTCGGCGGCGACGAGGCCGCCCGTGCGTGGGCGGAGCTGCGCCCGGTCGCGGTGATCTCGCTCGGCGAGACGACGCTCACCGCCCGCGGGGTCGCCACCCTCAAGCGGGCCGGGGCGCGTGCGGTCATCACGATGGGCCCGGACCGGGTGCCGGGGGCGCACGCCCTCGTCATGAACCAGGAGGACGTCGGGGCCCGGGCCGCGGCCCACCTCGTCGAGCGCGGCCTGCGGCGGATCGGCGTGATCGTTCCGCAGGAGGAGGGGCTGGAGCTGTTCTCCGGGCCCCGGCTGGCGGGTGCCCGTTCGGTGGCGGGCGCGGAGGTCGAGGTGCTCCCGATGGCGTACTCCGAGGAGTCGGCCGGCGCGCTCGCGGCGCGGTGGCGGGAGCTCGGGCTCGACGGGGTGTTCGCGTACAACGACGAGTACGCGATGCTGCTGATGCGGGCCTTCCAGGACGAGGGGCTGAGCGTCCCCGGGGACGTGGCCGTCATCGGGGCCGACGACCTGCTCCTCGGGCGGCTGCTGCGGCCGCGGCTGAGCACGGTGCGGATCGAGATGCCGACCGGTGGGCATCTGGCATCCCTGGTGGACCGGGCGGTGCGGGAGCCGTCGGAGCTGCCGGGGCCGCCCGAGCGGGAGGACCTGATGGCGGCGGTGGCGGTCCCGCGCGAGTCGACCTGAGGGTCGGTTCCGTGCGGGTGCGCCTGAGGCGGCCCCTGTGGTGCGGGCCGGCGGTCCGGTGCGGGCCTGATGCGCGGGGCTCTGCCCCGGACCCCGCTCCTCGAACACCGGAGGGGCTGGAATCGTGCCGGGGTGCGGGCCGGCGGCCGTTGACAGGCGGTGATGTGCGGACGGAGACTTCGGGCGCGCCCCACCGGGTGCAGCCGGCGTTGTGTTCCGGTGCCCACACCGGCGCCGGGGCCCTGCCGGCCGTACGGATCCGCCCAGGAGAGACCCCATGAGCATCCGCACCGTCCGCGACGTGTACGTCGTCGACGCCGTCCGCACCCCGATCGGCAAGTTCGGCGGGGCCCTCGCCGGAGTCCGGCCGGACGACCTGGCGGCCCACGTGGTCCGCGCGCTGGTGGACCGTACCCCCGAACTCGACCCGGCCCGGATCGACGACGTCGTCTTCGGCGACGCGAACGGCGCGGGCGAGGACAACCGGGACGTGGCCCGCATGGCGGTGCTGCTCGCCGGTCTCCCGGTGAGCGTCCCCGGGGTCACCGTCAACCGGCTCTGCGGATCGGGCCTGGAGGCCGTGGTCCAGGCCGCCCGCGCCATCGCCGTCGGCGACGCCTCCGTCGCCATCGCGGGCGGCGTGGAGTCGATGAGCCGCGCGCCCTGGGTGGTGCAGAAGCCCGAGCGGGCCTTCCCCGCCGGGCACCAGCAGATGTGGTCGACCACCCTCGGCTGGCGGATGACCAACCCGCGCATGCCCGAGGAGTGGACCGGCTCGCTCGGCGAGGGCGCCGAACTCATCGCCGAGAAGCACGGCATCACCCGCGAGGCGCAGGACGCCTTCGCCCTGGAGAGCCACCGCAAGGCCGCGGCCGCGTGGGCCGCCGGACAGTACGAGGCCGAGGTCGTCCCGTACGCGGGCGTGGACCTGCTGCGCGACGAGTGCATCCGGGAGGGCTCCACGCCCGAGGCGCTGGCCCGGCTGAAGCCCGCCTTCCGCACTGACGGCACCGGTACGGTCACCGCCGCCAACTCCTCCCCGCTCAACGACGGCGCCGCCGCGCTGCTGCTGACCGACGAGGCGGGACTCGCCGCCACGGGCCGCGAACCGCTCGCCCGGATCAGCGCCTCCGCCGTCACCGGCATCGAACCCCAGCTCTTCGGCCTGGGCCCGGTGGAGGCCGTCCAGCGCGCCCTCGGCAAGGCCGGGCGCGGCTTCGCCGACCTCACCGCGTTCGAGCTCAACGAGGCTTTCGCCGCACAGGCGTTGGGCTGTCTGGCGGCCTGGCCCGAGCTCGACCCGGCCGTGGTCAACCCGCGGGGCGGCGCCATCGCCATCGGTCATCCGCTCGGCGCCTCGGGGGCCCGGCTGGCCGGCTCGGTCGCGCACCAGCTGGCGGCGGCCGGCTCCGGGACCGGCATGGTGGCGCTGTGCATCGGCGTCGGGCAGGGCATCGCGCTCGTCCTGGAGCGCTGAGCCCGGCAGTAGAACGGGCAGGCGATCAATTCCGGTCACCACGGAATGTCAACTGCCCAATAACTGAACAGATGTGGAGCCTCCGGTCTGGCACGATGGCGCGTGCTGCCGCCCCCCGCGTACCCGTCGCACCCCCGACCATCCCCACCGGAGGCCCCGCGCCATGCCGCTCCTCGACCCGACGCTCTGGCAGGACGGACCCACCCTCACCGGCGGCGCCGCCCCGGTCGTCGAACCAGCCACCGGCCGCACCCTCGCCACCCTCGACCTCGCCGCGCCCGCCGACGTCGCGGAGGCCGCCGTACGGGCGCAGGCCGCCCAGCGCGACTGGGCGCGGGCCACCCACCTGGAGCGGGCGGCCGTGCTCCGGCGGGCCGGCGACCTGTTCGCGGCCCACGCCGACGAGCTCGGCACCTGGCTGGTCCGGGAGTCCGGGTCGATACCCGGCAAGGCCGCCTTCGAGCTGCACGTCGCCGCCCAGGAATGCTACGAGGCCGCCGCGCTGGCCTCCCGCCCGACCGGGCAGGTGCTGCCCAGCGAGGCGCCGCGGCTCTCCTTCACCCGCCGCGTCCCGGCCGGGGTGGTCGGGGTCGTGGCCCCGTTCAACGCCCCGCTGATCCTGGCGATCCGCTCGGTCGCACCCGCGCTGGCGCTCGGCAACGCGGTGCTGCTCAAGCCGGACCGGCGTACCGCGGTGTCCGGAGGCCTCGCCCTCGCCGCCGTGTTCGCCGCCGCCGGACTCCCGGCCGGGCTGCTGCACGTGCTGCCCGGGGACGCCGGGACGGGCGCGGCGGTCGTAGCCGATCCGCGCGTCAGGGTGGTCTCCTTCACCGGATCCACCGCCGCCGGCCGCACTGTCGGCGAGCTGGCGGGCCGTCACCTCAAGCGCGCGCACCTGGAGTTGGGCGGGAACTCGGCCCTCGTCGTGCTCCGTGACGCCGATGTCGAGGCCGCCGTCGCCCAGGCCTCCTGGGGCTCCTTCTTCCACCAGGGCCAGATCTGCATGACGGCCGGGCGCCACCTCGTGCACGCCTCCCTGTACGACGAGTACGTGGAGCGCCTCGCCGCGCGCGCCGAGGCGCTGGCCGTCGGGGACCCGTACCGCGAGCAGGTGCACCTGGGCCCGCTGATCGACCGCACGCAGGTGGAGCGCGTACACGCGCTCGTGGAGTCCAGCACCGAATACGGGGCCAAGCTCGTCGCGGGCGGTACGCACACGGACCTCTTCTACCGGCCGACCGTGCTGGCGGGCGTCGGCGACGACACCCCCGCCTACGCCGAGGAGGTCTTCGGCCCGGTCGCGCCCGTACGGTCCTTCGCGACGGAGGAGGAGGCGGTGGCCCTGGCCTCCGCGGGCCCCTACGGCCTCTCCCTCGGCATCGTGACCCGGGACGCGGCGCGCGGGCTGGACCTGGCCGAGCGGATCCCGACCGGGATCGCCCACGTCAACGACCAGACGGTCAACGACGAGGCGGTCGCGCCCTTCGGCGGGGTGGGCGCTTCCGGAACCGGTGCGCGCTTCGGCGGCGAGGCGAATCTGGACGCCTTCACGGAACTGCGCTGGACCACGGCCCGCACCACCCCGGCCGGCCACCCCTTCTAGCCGGAATGCCCGGGGCCGGTCGATGGTTCCATGGGCAGAACAATCGATCAGGAAGGTCCGGACACCGTGGCTACAGTCGAGCTCACCAAAGAAAACTTCGACCAGACGATCAGCGAGAACCCGTTCGTGCTGATCGACTTCTGGGCGGGCTGGTGCCGGCCGTGCCTGCAGTTCGCCCCGGTCTACGACAAGGTCTCCGAAGCCAACCCGGACCTGGTCTTCGCCAAGGTGGACACCGAGGCGCAGCAGGAGCTGGCCGCCGCCTTCGAGATCACCTCGATCCCGACGCTGATGATCGTCCGCGACCAGGTGGCCATCTTCGCGCAGCCGGGCGCGCTGCCGGAGGCGGCGCTGACGGACCTGATCGGGCAGGCCCGCCAGCTCGACATGGACGAGGTGCGCGCCAAGATCGCCGCCTCGCAGCAGAACGGCACGCCGGAAGCCTGATTGCCCGCCGCGGCCGCCACTCGCCGGTGACACTGGTCCGTATGACCGAAGCGGTGGAGTACGACGTCGTGGTGCTCGGCGGGGGCCCGGCCGGCGAGAACATCGTCGACCGGACCCAGGCCGCCGGGCTGAGCACGGCCCTGGTGGAGAGCGAGCTCATCGGCGGTGAGTGCTCGTACTGGGCCTGCGTGCCGAGCAAGGCACTGTTGCGCCCGGTACTGGCCCGGGCCGATGCACGCCGGGTGCCGGGGCTGGCGGGCTCCGTCGCGTGGCCGCTGGACACGGAGGCGGTGTTCGAGCACCGCGACTACTGGACGGGCAACTGGAAGGACGAGGGCCAGATCGACTGGCTCGACTCCATCGGGGCCCACGTCTACCGGGGCCACGGCAGGCTCTACGGGGTGCGCAAGGTGGCCGTCACCAGCCCCGAGGGCGTGCACCACGTGCTCTCGGCCCGGCACGCTGTGGTCGTCGCCACCGGCACCCGCGCCGTCATCCCCGACCTGCCGGGCATCGCCGGGGCCGGCCCGTGGACCAGCCGCGAGGCGACCTCCGCGCGGCGGGTGCCCGGGCGCCTCCTCATCGTGGGCGGCTCCGTGGTGGCCTCCGAGATGGCCACCGCCTGGCAGGGACTCGGATCGCAGGTCACCGTGCTCGTCAGGGGCCCGCGCCTGCTGCCGAGGATGGAGCCCTTCGCGGGCGAGATGGTGGCCGACGCGCTCCGCGAGGCCGGCGCGGAGGTCCGTACCGGCGTGACCGTCGAGGCGGTCGTACGGGACGGCTCCACCGGCCCCGTCACCGTGGTGCTGGAGGGCGGCGAGACCCTGTGGGGCGACGAGCTGCTCATGGCGACCGGCCGGGCGCCGCGCACCGATGACATCGGGCTCGACACCATCGGCCTGCCCGCCGGGGAGTGGATCGGGGTCGACGACAGCTGCCGGGTCCCCGGCCACGACTGGCTGTACGCCGTCGGCGACGTCAACCACCGCGCACTCCTCACCCACCAGGGCAAGTACCAGGCCCGGATCACGGGCGCCGCGATCGCCGCCCGGGCGGCGGGCACCCCGCTGGACACCGGCCCGTGGGGCGCGCACGCGGCCACCGCCGACACCCGGGCCCTGCCGCAGGCGGTGTTCACCGACCCGGAGGCCGCAGCCGTGGGCCTGACCCTCGCGGAAGCCGAACGGGCCGGGCACCGGGTGCGGGCCGTCGACTACGACCTGTCCAAGGTTTCCGGCGCCGGGCTGTACGGCGACGGCTACCGCGGCCGGGCCCGGATGGTCGTCGACCTCGACCGGGAGGTGCTCCTCGGGGTCACCTTCGTCGGCCCGGGCGCCGCGGAACTGATCCACGCCGCCACGATCGCCGTGGCGGGCGAGGTCCCCATCGCCCGGCTCTGGCACGCGGTCCCGGCGTTCCCGACCATCAGCGAGATCTGGCTGCGCCTGCTGGAGGCGTACCGGGGCTGACGGGCGGTGCGGCGGGGCCGTCTCATGTGCGCAGGTACGAGGCCCCGTTGACGTCGAGAACCGTGCCCGAGCTCCATACGGCCTCGGGGGAGGCCAGGTAGAGCACGGCCGAGGCGATCTCCTCCGGGGCCGCCACCCGCCCGAAGGGGCTCTGGGCGCGGATCCCTTCGCCCTCCGGGCCGCTGAGCCGGCCCGAGACCCGTTCCGTGGCGACGAAACCCGGCGCCACCGAGGCGACCGCGATGCCGTGGGGCGCGAGGGACACCGCCAAGGACTGCCCGAGCGCGTGCAGCGCCGCCTTCGTGGCGCCGTACGCCGGGTGGTCGGGCTCGCCCCGGAAGGCGCCGCGGGAGCCGACGTTCACGATGCGGCCCGGCCGGCCCGCGTCGATCATGCGGCGCGCCGCGCAGTAGCTGAGGTTCGCCGCACCGAACAGGTTCACCGCCGCCGTGCGCTCCCAGGCCTCCTGCCAGTCCGCGTACGAGGTGGTGGGCAGCGGGTGCGCGACCATCACCGCGGCGTTGTTCACCAGGACGTCCACCCCGCCCAGCGCCTCGTCGGCCTCGCCGACCAGGGCCTCGACCCGCGCCGGATCGGCGAGGTCACCGCTGACGAGCACGTGTCCGTCGCCCGCCAGAGCGGCCAGGGTCTCCTCCGCATCGGACTGCCGGGCGGAGCAGTGCACCGCCACCCGGTCGCCCTGCCGGGCGAACGCGGCGGCGACGGCGCGCCCGATGCCCCGCGAGGCTCCCGTGACCAGTACTCCTCGGCTCATGCGCCGCTCCTTCCGTCCGACGGCGTATACGCCTTCAAGATCGCGAACCGGACGCCAATATACGGGTGCCGTACGGGCGCCATGCGGGCCCTCATGCGGACCGGGCATGAAGTTCCAGGGCGCACAGCAGGTGGATCTGCGCGTCCACCCACGGCCGTGCCGCCGCGGCCGGGCCCTCCGCGCTCAGCACGCCGAGGAACGCCCGCACGAGGCCGGCCGCGGCCGACAGACCCGTCCGGGCCAGGGCGGCCGCGCAGTCCCCGATGACGGCGCGGGCCGGCTCACCGAGGCCGCGCAGCCCCAGGACCGCCGCCGAGGCCAGGGCGGACAGGGCGCCCTCCATCGCCTCGGCGAGCGGGTCCCGCGGGCGCGGCACCGGGCTCGCGGCGAAGCGGGAGCCGGGGGCGGGGGCCAGGTCGGGGACGGTCACGCCCCCGGCCGTCATCACCGCGACCGGGTCGAAGACCAGCCCGGCGCCCGTCACCCGGACCAGTGCGCTCAGATGGCTGACCTCGCCCCGGATACCGCGCAGGCACTCGGCGAGCACGTCCAGCGCGCCGGGACTGTACGGGTTGTGCACCGCCGACACCCTCCCGACGGCCCCCCGCACATCGCGCACCGTCGCCTCCAGGCGCTGCTCGGCCGGGTCGTAGCCGACCTTCCCGACCCCGTGGACCTCGACCACGTGCACGGAGCCGGCCTCCGTCCGCGGCCGGACCAGGTACGGAGGCAGCCCGTCCAGCGCCCGGGCGTGGGCGGCGAAGTCCCGCAGCAGCAGCGGCTCGGGCAGCTCGGACCAGGCCGATCCGACGGGTGTCACGCTTGTCGAAGCCAGCCGGCCGCCGCCGATGATGACGGACAGGCCGGGCGTACGGGAGGCGCTCTCGCTCACCAGATTGGCGCGGGCCACCGCTCCCAGGGTGGACCCGGCCAGCCGCCGCTCCGCCAGCTCGGGTCCGCTCGGATCCTGCCCCGGAGCCAGCTCCCACCTGCGGCGCAGCACCAGCCCCGTACCGGCGCCGGCGTGACCGAGGAACACCTCCGCGGTCCGCTCGCCGGGACCCCCGCCGATCCGGCAGCCGAGGGCCGTGAGGCGGACCCGGCGCAGCGCCGTGTCGCCCCGCTCCCCGGAGCCGAGGACCTGGGACGCCGGGAGCACGCCCTCCTGGGAGGCAGCGCGGAGCCGGGCGTGGAACTCCGCGATGAGAGCGGCGTACTCCTCGGCCCGGTAGCGGGCACCCCGGGCGGCGTGGTCCTCGAGCTGCCCGGTCAGATCGGTCAGGATGCCGGCGGGCCAGTGCAGCGCCCGGGCGGACAGCTCGTCCCGCACCCGGCGCAGCGCGGTGGCCAGCACCGGGCCCGCGTGGGCCGCGCCGTCCAGGAGCAGGTCGTCGAGGAGCGCGGCCGCCGAGCCCAGCTCCGTCGCGCCGGGCCGCGCCCAGCCGCCGCCCCCGCCCACGTCGACCCGGTCGGGCGGAGCGGCCGGATCGGCCTCGGTGGCCGCCCGGAACGCCCATACGGCGAGCGCGATCACCTCCCCGCGGCGGGTGGCCGCGGCGTCCGTGACCGCGTGCCCGATGCCCTCCGCGGCCGGCACCGGGAACCGCACCGTGCAGGTGGGCAGTTCGGCCCGGGCAGCGGGCTCCTCGGCGGTGGGGTGGTGCAGCCGGGCCGTGTAGCCGCGGCCGAGGGTGCGCCGCGCGGTGGCCACCGCGCGCGCCCCGACGGCGGCGGTCAGCGCCTCGTCGTCGAGGTCGCCCGGCGACCACGGCTCCCAGACGGCCCCCACGCGCCCGGAGCCGCACCGGCCGGCACTGCCGGATGCCGGGCCGTCACGACCGGAGACGCCGGAGTCCGGGTCGCCGGGACCGGAGCTGCCGGATGCCGGGCTGCCGGAATCGGAGACGCCGGGGGCCGGGCCGCCAGGACGGGCGCCGCCCGGGCCGGGGACTTCGGCTTCCGTGCGCTGCCAGGCGAGGACCAGGCCGAGGAGGTGCCGGCAGACTCCGGGTGCTCCGCAGGTGCAGGCCCCCTGGTCGAGTCCCGCGCCCGGCGGCAGCGACACCCGCGTGCCGTCCGGGAACACCCCGGCCAGGGTGCCGTCGGCCCCGGCAGAGGGCACCGCCCCGGCCCCCGAGCCGAGTTCCTTCGCCGCACGCTTGACCAGCCCGCGGTTGGAAAGCGCCGCGAGGGTGTCGAGGTCCAGCGCGAGGAGGTCCGGCCGCGCCACGGGTGTCGTACGGGTCATCGGCCCAGCCTTTCGGCGACGAACTCGGCGAGCTGCCCGGGCGTCATCGCACCGACGTGCGCGCCCGCGTCGGCGAGCCGCTGTGCGAGCTCGCGGTGGAACACCGGGTTCGCGTCCTCGTCGAGCGCGGCCAGGCCCAGGACGGTCGTGCCCTGCTCGGCCAGCGCGCGGACGCCCCGCACCAGCCGGTACGGATCGCCGCCCTCGTAGAAGTCGGTGATCAGCGCGACGATGGCGCGCCTCGGGTTGTCGATCAGGCCCGTCCCGTAGTCGACGGCCCGGGCGATGTCGGTGCCCCCGCCGAGCTGCACGCGCATGAGCAGCTCGACCGGGTCGGTGACATCGGCCGTCAGGTCCACCACGCTGGTGTCGAAGGCGACCAGATGGGTCCTCAGACCCGGCAGCCCCCACAGGCTCGCCGCCGTGACCGCCGAGTGGATGACCGAGTCGACCATCGAACCGGACTGGTCCACCAGCAGGATCAGCTGCCACTGCTCCAGGTGCGGGCGGGTGCGCGAGTGGAAACGCGGCCGCTCGATCAGGATGCGCCGCTCGGCGGGCTGGTAGTGGGCCAGGTTCGCGCGCACGGTGCCCCGGAAGTCGAAGTCGCGGGCCGAGGGGAGCAGACTCGGGCGGCGCGAGCGCGTCCCGGAGAACGAGCGCCGGATCTCCGGCTTCAGCTGGTCCAGGAGCCGGCGCACCACCGTCTCCACGATCCGCCGGGCCAGCCGCAGCACCTCCGGGTTCATCAGGTGCTTCGTCCGCAGCACGGCGCGCAGCAGGGTCGGGTTGGGCTCCACCCGTTCCAGCACGGCCGGGTCGGTGACGATCTCGTGGATCTCGTACAGCTCGACGGCGTCCCGCTCCAGCCGCTCGATCGTCTCCTTCGGGAAGAGCCGGTGGATGTCGTCGAGCCAGTCGACCGCGGTCACCGCCGAAGGTCCGTCGCCGCCTTCACGCGTGTTCACCCCGGCGCGGACCCCGCGCCGGGCCTGCTCGGGGTCGCGGCCGTAGAGCCAGTCCAGCGCGGCGTCGCGGGCCGCGGCCTCGCCGCCGAGCGAGCCGGTGCACCCTTCGGCGGGGGCGCCCAGGATGAGCCGCCACCGCTCCAGGCCGGGATCGGGGGCGCTCACGGCGCCGCCCGCAGGCCGTAGCGGTCCAAAGTGCGCTCCACTTGATCCTCCAGTTTCCGGGCGCGCGCGATCACCAGCGGATCCGCGGTGACGCGCAGCAGCGCCCGCGCCGAGCCGTGCACCCCGCGCCGTTCGATCAGCCGGGCGGCGATCCGCTCGCGCTCCCGGGGCGGGAAGTACGCGAACGCCTGCCGCAGGGCGGGCAGCCCCGCCAGGAAATCCGCCTCGGACATGGCGCGCACCAGATCGTCGAGCACGCCGATCAGCGGCTCGGGACCGCCGCCCGCGGTCAGCTCCGTGCGGGCGAGGGCGAACAGGCCCGCCAGCCAGTCCCCGAGGGTCCCCGGGCCGGCCGCCGCCGCCCGGACCGCGTCGGCCGCGCCCCGGCCGCCGGTGTCCCCGAGCACGCTGCGCAGCCCGAAGGCCGCGCCGCGCAGGTCGGCGGGGGCCGCGGGATCGGCACTGATCCTGAGGCACACCCCGGCCACGGCCTCCTGCGACACCGACAGCAGCTCCCCGGCGTGCAGCACGGCGTCCCGTACGGCGCCCAGCGCGCGCAGCCGGCCCGGATCGGCGCTGCCGGCCGCGCCCTGGACCCCCTCGGCCAGCCACAGCGCGCGGCCGACCGCGGTGTCGACGGCGGAGGCGAGCAGCGGGTCGCGGGCGACGCCGTACACCCGGTCGTGCCGCCACAGCCCGAGGGCCGTGTGCAGCGCCTCGCCCAGGGGGCCGAGCTGCGTCGCGCGGCCGAGCCCGGCGCCGAGCTCGGCCACCAGGCGGGCGGAGAGCCGTGTTGCGCCGCAGACCACGGCGTCGAACAGGACCCCGGCCAGCGCCGCGGGATCCGGGCCCGCCGCGCGCATCCGGTCCTCGAGGGCCACGGCCGCGGCCTCCTCGAGGGTCGCGCCGAAGCCGCCCGCCTCGATCAGCGCGGCGTCGCGGCCCGCCGTAGTACGGGGCTCCCAGCGCTCGGTGAAAACCGGGTCGGTGCCGTCCGCGGGGCCGGCGACCCGGGCGAAGCCGGGCACGTCCAGCACCCGCAGCCGGTGCAGCACCTGGCTGCGCGTCAGCTCGGCGGGATCGGTGAGGCGCAGGGTGACGGGGCGGCCCTCGCACGGGGCCAGGCCGAGCGCGGCCAGCCGCGCCGTGACGTCGTGCACGAGCGGAGGCAGCGGCGTCCCGGGATGCAGCCGCCCGACGCGGTCTCCGGCACACGCGGCGACCATCTCCACGACCACCGGGTGCGATCCGGGGCGCAGCGGACCGCGCCGGGTCCACGGCAGCGGCTCGTCGAGCGCCTCGGTGATCAGCGCCCCGGCCAGGCCGTCCAGGAGGTCGAGCCGGGTCGGCTCCCGGTGTCCGCGCAGCGCCGCCAGGCCCAGCGCGGTGCCGTGCGCGGCGATCAGCCCGGCCGTCGAGACCGGATGGCCGCGCTTGCGCAGCCGCCCGGCGACGGCCCGCACCAGGTCCTCGCCCGCGGCCTGTCGGCCCGCTTCCCACAGCCGCTGGTGGTACCCGGGCGAGGGCATCCCGGACTGGTACCCGGCGAAGGCGTCGAGCTGCCGGAAGGAGTACGGCACGAGGAAGCTCCCGCCGAGAGCCCCCTCCGGCAGGCCGGGCACCTCCGGCCACCCACCCCCGGACGGCTCGCCGACGGGCCTCTCCGCCTCCGGCCGGTCAGAACCGAGCCGACCAAAACCGGGCCCTTCGAAACCGGGCTTGTCGGCCCCGGGCCCGTCAGCCCCAGGCCCGTCGGCCCCGGGCCCACAGCCCCCTGCTACGCCCGGCCCGCCCCGCACCGCCGCCCCCGTCAGGGCCATCAGCGCAGGACGGTGGAAGCCGCCCGTGACGACCAGGACCGGGCCGTCCCCGCTCGCGGCCACGGCGGCCCGCACCCAGGCCGCCATGTACTCCTCCCGCGCCCGGTCCCCCTCGTCCGCGACCGCGTCGCCGCGCACGAGGTCGAAGTACGCCTCCAGGCGGGCCGCGAGCCCGCCCTCCTGCGAACCGGCGCCCGAGTCGGGCTCGAACTCGAACATCCGGTCCCACAGGGCGTCCACCGAGTCGACCTGGAACCGCCGGCACAGCCGCGCCGTCGCCTCGGCGTAGCGCGCCTCCGCGTCCGCGTACCGGTTGGTGCGCCCCGCGAACGCCGGATGCCAGGCGGGCAGGTCGATGAAGCGCACCTCCGCCCCCGCGGCCCGGCCCTCCGTGAGCGCGATCCACTCGGGCGAGTAGTCGCACAGCGGCGTCCACGACGTCGCGGTGCGCTCCTCGTCGCGGTAGTGGCTGAACACCGCGATCGGCAGCTCGTGGCCCAACAGCAGTTCGTCCAGCCGCCCGTTGAGGTCGGCCGGCCCCTCGATCAGCACGTGCGCGGGCCGCAGCTCTCCGATCGTGCGGGAGACCAGCCGGGCGCACGCGGGGGAGTGGTGGCGCACGCCGAGGAAGGTGATGCTCATCGGACCGTCAGCCCGCCAGCAGGTGGCGGGCGGCGTGCAGGGCCTTCCACTGCGCCCCGCCGCGCCGGGCCACCCGCTGTTCGAGGTAGCGGCGCAGCCGGGCCAGGTCCTCCGGGCTGTCCTTCGCGGCCGTACCGGCCAGGCAGGTGACCAGGTCCGCCGCGTTGCCGGGCTCGCCGCGCAGGAACCAGCCCCGCACGCCCACGGCGTGGGCGACCGAGACGGCCTCCGCGGTGCTCATGACCGACGAGAGCCGGTCGGCGGCCGCGCCGTCGCCGCCGATGCCCGAGCGCAGCTCGCGGAAGGTGGTGACGAGCACCTCCAGGATGTCCGGGTCCGGTGCCACGGCCACGCCCGAACGGGCCAGCAGGGCCTTCGCCTCGGCCTCGACCAGGGCGATCTCGGTGTCCGGATCGGCGATGGGGAACACCGTCTCGTAGTTGAACCGCCGCTTGAGCGCGGCACTCATCTCATTGACCCCGCGGTCCCGGGTGTTCGCCGTCGCGATCACGTTGAAGCCCTGGCGGGCGAAGACCATCCCGTCCGGCCCCTCCAGCTCCGGGATGGCCACGACCCGTTCCGACAGGAGCGAGAGCAGCGAGTCCTGCACCTCCAGCGGGCAGCGGGTGATCTCCTCGAACCGCACGAGCCGGCCCTCCCGCATCCCGCTGAGCATCGGCGCGGGCACCAGCGAGCGCTGCGAGGGGCCCTCGGAGACGAGCAGGGCGTAGTTCCAGGAGTACTTGATCTGGTCCTCGGTCGTCGCCGCGCCTCCCTGCACGATCAGCGTGGAATCGCCGCTGACGGCCGCCGCGATCAGCTCCGACAGCAGCGACTTGGCCGTGCCCGGCTCACCCACCAGCATCAGGCCGCGGTTGGTCGCCAGCGCCACCAGGGCCCGCTCGACCAGCGCCGTGTCGCCGACGAACTTGCGGCCGATGCCCGCCTCCTCGTCCCCGACGATGAAACGGCGGGCCGCCCGCAGGCTCAACTGCCAGCCCGGCGGCCGGTGATCGGTGTCGGAGGCCCGCAGGGCGGCCAGCTCCCCGGCGTGGCGCACCTCGGCGGGCGGCCGCTGCAACTGCTCGGCAGCCGTGGTCGTCGTGGCCGTCATGACGTCAGCTCCGTCAGGTCGGCGAGCACCTCGGAGACGAGGACCGGCGAGAGGTCGCCGAACTTCAGCGGATACGAACGCGACCGCCAGTGGTCGCCGGGCTGCCGGTCCAGCCAGATGGTCTCCAGCTTCTGGTCCGGGAACTCGTCGACCATCCCGACCGCGATGCCCATGTCCAGCCCGATCACCAGGTAGCAGTCGGGGCCCAGCCGGCGGGAGAACCACCGCTCCACCCCCGCGTCCTGCGGCTCGCCGCGCTCCCAGCCGCGCTTCTGCAGCCCGAGCAGCTTGCCGACCGGCACGGTGACGCCCTCGAA
Organism: Streptomyces sp. NPDC085524; assembly: GCF_044541755.1. Classification (NCBI taxonomy): domain Bacteria; kingdom Bacillati; phylum Actinomycetota; class Actinomycetes; order Kitasatosporales; family Streptomycetaceae; genus Streptomyces; species Streptomyces sp. NPDC085524. The sequence continues at coordinate 56,476 of NZ_JBITTH010000001.1, read as the reverse complement.
GCGGGTCAGCCGCGCACCGCCGGCCTCCTCCTCGGTCACGGCCATCACGGGCCGCCCGAGCTGCGGGAACGGCTGCACGATCTCGTAGTCCGCGAACAGCTCGGACCACTCGTCCAGCACGCCGTCCAGGTGCAGCGGGTGCGCCAGGGTGATGCTCGCGTCGTCCGCGAACTTCACCGCCTCGTCCTCGACATCGGCGTACGTGCGGTCCTCGGCCACCCGGAACGCGGTCACCTCGCCCTCCGCCTCGGCCCGCCAGACCAGCCGCCGCACCAGGTGCCACACCAGCGGGTGCTCCACGAACAGCTGACGGAACTCGGCGCCCGTCCACGAACGCCCGTCCACCATCGCGGCCTCCAGCCGCCGGATCTGGTCCGAGGCGATCGTCCGCACGTCCTTCTTCAGCGCCATGAACCGCTTGCGCTCGGCGGTGGCGAGCTCCGCCTCGTCCCGGGCGCCGGGCCTCGGCAGGTCCTTCAGGCGCCGGCCCTCCTCGTCCAGCACGTAGGGCTTCAGCTGTTCGTCGAAACCGACCGTGAACCGGCGCGTGCCGTAGTCGACGCGCGTGCTGCCGTCCGGCTCGAGACCGAGGTCCGGCACCAGACGGTCGGACAGCTGCTCGCCGGTCAGCCCCAGCTCGGCCGCCACCTCGGAGATCTTCTCCTGCGCCCGGACCTTCAGCGCCTTGAACTTGACCCGCTGCCCGATCCCGTGCAGGTGCAGCAGTGCGACATCGGTGCCGATCGACGCGAGGACCTCGAGACCGTCGACGGCCCGGTGGTGCGCGCCCTCCCCGGGCCATGCCCGGATCACCGGGGTGAGCGCACGCACCGTCCCGTCGTCACCGAACCAGCCCAGGGCGTGCAGAGCCCACGCTTCCTTGGGCGGCATCCCGGCGAGCCGCCACTGCCCGAACAGCGCCCACACGAAGGCGGCCAGGGACTCCGGCGTGCACAGCTCGCGTACTTGCTCCAGCCCGGGGAACTTCGCACGCGGTGAGGACACCGCCAGCATGGTCAGGACGTGCCCGGCCGCTGACGCGGGCAGTGCTCCGCCCGACTTCAGCCGGATCTGCGGCAGGGCCTGCGGATCGGCCCAGTCGACGGGCTTGGGCATCCGGGCGGGCAGCGCAGTCGCCAGCGGATCGGAACCCAGCAGGGGCTCCAGGGCCTCGGTGGCCTCGGGGCCGAACTCCGCCACCACCTCCCGCACGGGATCGGCGCCGTGCGCCGTCACGATCACCAACAGCGCCCGCTCGGCCGCGGTCCGCTCCGCACCCGGCGCACCCAGCGCGTCGGGGACGAGCAGCCGGGCCGCGTCGCCGCCGTGCCGGAGGAACCAGGTACGCGCCGTGTCACCCGCGACCTTGAGCCGGACCAGCCACTCGGCCATCAGGCGGGCCACGCGCAGGTCGAGGAAGGGCAGGAGCAGCGGCCCCATGACCGTCGGATTGCGGGTCGCCATGTTCACGGCCACATGGAGCGCGGCCAGTTCGTGGCGGGCGACCAGCGGCTTGAAGGAACTCAGCCCGGCGTAGGAGGACCCGGTGCCGTGCCAGTCGGCGAGCAGCGGACGCACCATCTCCACGGGCCCCTTGACGAACACCCCCAGTGTGTCCCACACGCGCTGCCGCGTGCCGTTCCGCAGCTCCTCGACGTACTGCTCCAGCGGCTGGTGGTACGGGTACCAGCCGGTCACCCAGGACTCCGTGGCGGCCCACACCTCCTGCTCGCCCGTCCGCCAGGCGATGCTCGCCCCGGCCGGTGCCACCAGCCCGCTGACCACGCGCGGCTTGACCACCGTCCGCTTGCGCGTCCACGGAGGGCTGGTCAGCAGCGGCGGCAGTGCCTCCGCCGGGGCGTCCGGCTCCCGGTCCGCCCGGTTCACGAGGGGTGCGACGACCGAGGCGACCTCCTCGGGCAGGGTCGGCAGCGCGGCGAGCGCGAGCTCCCGGTGGGCGGTCACGTGCCCGGGCAGCAGCGCTCCGGCCAGCGTGGCCGCCTTTCCCGTACCGAGCGATGCCTGCGCCAGCATGCGCAACGCCCGCCGCGGGAACCGGCGCGCCGCCGCGATCACGCAGGCCCGCACGTGCTTGTCGTCGATCCGGTCCATGAGGAAGCCGAACGCGCTGTCGGAGGGCAGTTCGCCCAGGGCCGCCGCCATGGCCTTGGTGCCGTCGGTGTCGATGTACCCCCGGTTCAGCTCGGCCGCGAGCAGCGGGGCCATCTCCACGCCGACGCCCTCGCCGAGGGTCGACACGACGGCGGGGCTCCAGCCGCGCCAGCCCAGGTCCACCCGGTCCCCGAGCAGGGCGACCTGCCCGGGGGATCCGAGGGAGCACAGCAACATCGTCCGCACCGTGACCTCGGAATGCCTGCGCGCCGCCGGATCAGCGCAGCACTCCTCCACCCACTCCTGCTCCGAGGGGACCAGGAAGGACACGCTGACCCGTCGGCGGGTGCTCTGCCGGTGGCCGGCCAGGGCGGCGACGGCGGACCGGTACGTCTCCTCGTCGGCCACGGACAACAGGGCCCTGACGCGCTCGCAGGCCAATTGGGCCGAGTGCCGGCCGCCGCCGTTGGGCTCGTCCTCGAGACGTGCCCGGACCCCGTCGATCCGGTTGCTGTCCCACGTGAGGGTGGTCTCCAGCAGCTCGACGGCGGCGCAGGCCGCGAACGGCAGCCCGAAGGCCGCCACCCAGGCGTCGACGGTCACCGTGAAGTAGTCGGACTGCCGGTGCAGGAGCATGGCGAGGACCGCGGCGCCGCGTGCACTCGGGCGGCCCGCCCGGTGGGCGCGGGCCGCGTCGACGAGCTCGGGGTCGCTCGTCGGCGACCCGAGCGCCGACTCCACCTTCACGGCGCCGCCCTGGAGCCACAGTTCCAGCTGCTCCTGCGCGGCCGGTTCGACGGGGGGCACCGTCCGGGCCACCCCTCCGCGCCGCGGCAGCAGATTCCGCTTCCACGCCGCGGGCAGCGTGAACGCGTCCTCGTCGACGGGGACGGCCGGGGCGTCCGCCACCTCCGCGGTGACGGGTGCAGCGGCCTCCGGAGCACCGGCGCCCTCGGCCGCGCCGCTCTCCGCGTACCCCTTCCGCTCCTTCTCCGCTATCGACTTGACCAGGTACGACTGGGCGTCAGCGGCGGAGCCGAACTCCTTGACCCGGGTCTGGCCGGCCGTCCCGGTGCGCCCGAAGCGGACGGTCACCGAGGTGCCCTCCGCCCCGGCCTCCCAGAACTTGGCCGAGCCTCCGTCGACGTACTCCCAGCGCCGCACGCTGCCTCCCCTTGTCGCGCGTGATCAGTTGACCGAAACAGTAAACGGCCCCACTGACAACGGTTCCGCGGGCTGTGTACGCGGCGCACGGGCAGGCTCTCCGGATCTTCGAACGCATATCCTTCAGCGACATCTCTCGACCGGAGAAGTCAAAGGAGACATCGCCCGTGATCGTGATCGCCCACCTCAGCGACGTCCATCTCGACAACGGTGAGCGCGCTGCCGGCCGGACCCGCGCCGTCATGGAGTACCTCGAGCAACTGCCGTACGACCTCGACGCCGTGCTGGTGAGCGGGGACATAGCCGACGAGGCCCAGGTCGGCGAATACGAGGAGGCCGCAAAGCTCCTGAGGTCACGCCACCCCCTCGTCGTCTGCCCCGGCAACCACGACGAACGGACCGCGTTCCGGCGCGGCCTGATGGGCGAGGAGTCGCCCTCGGCGGAGCCCGTCGACCAAGTGCTGCGCGGCGAGGGCTTCGTGCTCGCCGTGTGCGACTCCTCCGTACCCGGTGAGCACCACGGGTTCCTGGAGGAGTCCACGATGGCCTGGCTGGAGGAGGTGGTGGCCGGCACCCCGCGCGAGACGCCGGTCCTGGTGGCCTTCCACCACCCGCCGGTCGAGCTGCACGCCCCGTACGTGGACGGGATCCGCCAGTTCGGCGAGGAGCGCCTCGCCGCACTCGTCGAGCGGCACCCGCACGTGAAGGCGTTCCTGTGCGGGCACGCGCACACCGCGGCGGCCACCACCTTCGCGGGCCGGCCGGTCCTGGTGGCGCCGGGCGTGGTCTCCACCATCCGGCTGCCGTGGGAAGGACGCAGGGGAGCCGACGAGTGGGTCCACCTCGACGAGCCGCCGGCCGTCGCCTTCCACGTGATCGGTGACGACGGCCGGCTGACGACCCACTACCGGGTGGTCATGGGCCCACGGTGATCTGCTGGGCGGGGTCGGTCGAATCGGTCACCAGGTAGACCGCGTTGAAGGTGGACGAGGTCGCGCTCGTCGGGCAGCCGAACCCGCCGGTGACCTTGACGGGTACCGACGCGTTCGTGAAGGTCAGGCTCGACGGCGCGCCGTTCGCCCACGTGCCGCCCACGTTCGCCGCGGCGGTCGGCGCCGCGGTGACCGTACAGCTCGCGAGGCCGGTCGTCTTGACCACCAGTCCGCCGACCGGCACGGTCATGGTGGCGGTGATCGGGGAGCCGTTCTGCATCGACACCGTCCAGGCGCCGCTGGTGGTGACCGTCGGGGTCACCCCCGGCATGCTGGAGGTGCAGGAGCTGTACGTCGGCGGGGAGATCGGCGACGAGACCGGCCCGGAGGCGTTCTGGTTGCCGGGGGCGGCCGGCACCGTACCGGTGGAGACGGAGACCGAGCAGGTCACCGTCACCGAACCGGCCTTGAGGGTGGCCTTCCCGCTGAGGGCGGCCTTGAAGGCGTGCCCGGCCGGGGTCACGGTGGTGGACCCGGCCGCGGGTGACACGGCGGCGGCCGACGGAGCGGCGGAGGCGGTGAACGAGGCCAGCGAAAGGGCAGCGGCGGTCGCCGTGCCGAGGGCGAGAGCGGTACGCGTACGGCTCATGGCTGTGCTCCTTGGGGATCCTGGTGCACGGTGGGGGAGGGTTGCGGCGGGGGAGCGGGTGAGGGCGCGCGGGCTGTCCGGGACGGCTGCCAGGCGAACATCAGGCCGCCGCCGAGGATGCCGAGCAGGGTGCCGATCAGGAACCCGCCGAGGTTCGACAGGACCAGTGCGGCCGTGGCGATCACGGTGGTGAGGACACCCGCGAGGCTGCGCTGAGCGGGAGAGAACCAGGCGGTGAGACCGAGCACGATCATCACGATGCCCATCAGGACGGACGGGATCCCCGCCACCCCCTGCTGGAGCATGATCTTCAGCGGTGCCAGCGGCAGGACACAGATCCAGGCCCCGGCGAGGACGGCGAACAGCCCGCCCCAGAAGGGTCTGCCGCGCCGCCACTGCCGCCACCGCCGACGGCGGCTCAGAAACATTCCTTCTTGCCCTTGGAAATGTCCATGCTCAGTCCGGAGAGCTTGAAGGTGCCGGCGTTGGTCGCCCACGCCGTCTGCTTCAGATTGCTGATGCTGACCGTGTCCGCCTGCTGGGCGAAGAGGTCCTGCATCCCCTGGGCATCGGCCGGGCCCTTGTCGAGGGTCGAGGCGTCGCGCCCGATCTCGATGTTGCTGAAGACCGCGTCACCGGAGAGCTGCGTCGCGTCCACGAACAGGTTGCTCGCTTCCACGGGCTTGTCCCGGCCGGCCGTCAGGTTGAGCGAGATGTCGCCGATCACCGGGAGCGAGGTGACCACCGACTGGCACAGGCTGTTCAGCTTCGCCTCCCGGATGGCGGTCACGGCCACCGGGATGAGTTCTTCGCGGGCGTTGACGTCGACGCTGCCGTACTGGACGAAGCCCTCGCCCTCCAGGCTCTTCGCCGACACCTTGAACTGCTGCCCCGACACGGCGAAGGAGGCGGCGAGCGCGCCCTGCGCGAGGGCGATGCCGAGGCCGGCGGTCACGGCGACGGCGGGTACGGTCAGGACGGCGAACCGCCGCCAGCGGACGCGGCCGGAACCGCTGTCCTCATCGGGACCAGAAGGACCAGAAGGACCAGAATCATCGGAAGTGCCGGATAAATGCGGGGAATCCACCATGAGATCGTCCCTTTTTTCGGCTGTGCACCGTTGTTACCGACGAGTTGAATGTAAGAGTGCCAATGGGGGTTGGCAAGGTTGTGCGAGCGCACCCTTTGAGCCGACTCCTACTGCTCCGTACGCAGCAGTTCGGCGACCTCCGCATCCACCCGCCGGGCCATCGCCCGGGCGAACTCCGTGGCCACGACCTCGCCGGCCACCGGCCGCAGCGCCGCGACCGCCTCGGTGACGTGCCGCAGCTGCGTGGCCGAAAGCCGCTCCAGCCCCTCCGGCCCGATCACGTGCTGCCGGAACAGCGCGACGAAGCGGTCCGCGAGAGCCGCCGCCTGCGCTTGTACGAAGTCACCCGCGTCCAGGATCTCGGCCAGCGGAACCCCCTGCCGCACCAGCGCCAGCGTCGCGTCCAGCAGCCGCCGGCTCGGGTGCGTGACCAGATCCCCGTCGACGGTGACGTACCCCAGCTCCGCGGCCCGCCGGGTGTCCTCGGCGGTCGCCGTCGGCCCGAACAGCTCCCGCAGTTCGGCCCGGGTCATCGTGACCGGCTCCTCCCGGACCCAGTCCCGGGTCATCTCCCGTTCCAGGCCCAGCAGTCCGGACAGTCCGCCGCCACCCTCCCAGGCGTGCAGCAGCTCCGCGATGCCGTTGACCGTGTACCCGCGGCCCAGCAGATCGCTGATCAGCCGCAGCCGCGTCAGATGGTCCTCGGAGTACCAGGCGATCCGGCCCTCCCGGCGCGGCGGCGGCAGCAACCCGCGCTCCTGGTAGTAGCGCAGGTTGCGTACCTTGACGCCGGCCGCCCGGGCCACGTCCTCCCGGCGGTAGCGCCCGCCGCCCGTGTCATCGCTCTCCGCCTCGCTGCTCACGCGGCGAAGCATAAGACGTACCGGCAGGTCACATGGGGCGCGGCGACTCGCGCCGCTTGACCGCCCGCAGCACCACGAACTTCGGTTCGCTCGCAGCGACTTCACTGTTGCCGAACAGCCGCCGCAGATGGGTGTGGTAGCCCATGTGCCGGTTCGCGACGACCCACAGCTCGCCGCCCGGCCGCAGCACCTTGCGCGACTGCGCGAACATCCGCAGCGCCGTCGCGTCCGTCGTCGCCTGGTGCGAGTGGAAGGGCGGGTTGCACAGGACGAGGTCGACGGATGCGGGCGGCAGCATCGCCACCCCGTCGCCGACGTGGAACTCGGCGGTCCGGCGGCCCGCGCGGACGTTCGCTTCGTACGTGGCCCGCGCCGAGGCGATCGCCTGGTACGACTCGTCCGTGAACACGACCTCCGCGTCCGGGTCGTGCACCTGCACCGCCGTGCCGACGAGGCCGTTGCCGCAGCCGAGGTCCACGACCCGGGCGCCGTCGGTGTTGGTCGGAATGTTCTGCAGGAAGAACCGGGTGCCGATGTCCAGCCGGTCGGCGCAGAAGATCCCGGCGTGGTTGACGACGGTCAGCCCGGAACCCGAACCCGCCTCCTGGTCCACCGTGTACGTCAGCGGCCACGGATCGGCCGCCACGGGGCGCACGGCCCCGGGGGCGTCCGGCGTGCAGAAGATCAGCCGGGCCTTCTTCTCGGCGAGCGAGGTCTTCGTCGGGCCGAGGATCTTCTCGAAGAGCCGCAGCGTCGAGGTGTGGATCTCCTTGACCATGCCGGTGCCGACCACGACCGTGCCCGCGTGCACGTGCGGAGCCAGCCGGTACAGCTGGTCCTCCAGCAGCGCCAGGCTCTTGGGGACGCGCACCAGCAGGACGTCGATCTTCTCCGGCGGCGGGTCCTGCGTGGTCAGCAGCGTGACCGTGCTCTTGGCGGTGCCGATCCCGGCACGGTCCAGGTTGGCGGCGGTGGCGGACCGGCTCAGCGCCGAATCGGTGATCTGCGTCGGGTGGTACGCGGCGAGCGCCGTGGTCAGCGCCCCCCAGCGGTCCCCGAGCACGACGATCCGGCCCGCGGAGGCCAGGTCCACCGGGCCGCGCTCCCCGGTCCCGGAGTCGAGGTGGTGCAGCAGGTACTCGTCGGCGGCGTCCCATGCACGGAGCCGGTCGCGCGGGTCCTCGGGGAAGCGGGTGAGCTCGTAGGAGCCGAAAGGCGTGGTCAGACGGTTCATATCCGCCCCAGGCTAACCGAGCCGGGGCCCCGGTCCCGCACCAGCGCGGCCGGAGACCCCACTCGGGAACCCCTACTCGGGGAACTCGCCGGCCATCGCGGCGGCGATCCGCAGGTACGGGCGGGCCTCGGCGGCCCGGCCCTGACGCTCCAGGGTGCGACCGAGCATCAGCTGCGCGTAGTCCTCCACCGGCCAGCGCTCCAGGATGGAGCGCAGTTCCCGCTCGGCGCGCGAGAGCTGCGCGGAGTGGTAGTAGGCGCGGGCCAGCAGCAGCCGGGGCGCCAGCTGCTCGGGCGCCTCGCCCGCCAGGCCCTCCAGGAGGCGGGCGGCCGTCGCGTACTCCTTGGCGTCGAAGAAGAGCCCGGCGCGCGTCCAGCGGTCGGCCGCCGTCCCGTGCTCCAGGTAGTCCGCATCCTTGATCGCGAAGACGGCGTCCATCGGCTCGGCCGGCCCGTTCTCGGTCATTCGCTCCACGGCGTCCCTTCCGGCGCTCGGGTGGTGTGTACGGAGCCTCCAACACGTCCGGGCGGTGGAACATTCCACCTCACGCCGGTGCCCCCGCGCGGCTAGGTTGTCCACATGAGCAATCTCGATCGCCAGCCCGCTCTCTCCGCCTGCGGCGGCCGCGGATTCGTCGTGGCCGAACCGGTGCGGGAGCTCCTCAGCCCGCGCACCGTGAAGCTCGGCGAGTCCACCGAGGTCCGCCGGCTCCTGCCGAACCTGGGCCGCCGCATGGTCGGCGCGTGGTGCTTCGTGGACCACTACGGCCCGGACGACATCGCGGACGAGCCCGGCATGCAGGTCCCGCCGCACCCGCACTCCGGGCTGCAGACGGTCAGCTGGCTCCACGAGGGCGAGGTGCTGCACCGCGACAGCGTCGGCAGCCTCGCCACCATCCGCCCGCGCGAACTGGGCCTCATGACCTCCGGACGCGGCATCAGCCACTCGGAGGAGAGCCCCCGCCCGCACGCCCGCCTGCTGCACGGCGCCCAGCTGTGGGTGGCCCTCCCCGACGCCCACCGCGACGTGGAACCGCACTTCCAGCACCACGCCGAGCTCCCGCACGTGACGGCCCCGGGCCTGACGGCGACGGTCATCCTGGGCACCCTGGACACGGCGACCTCGCCGGGCACGGCGTACACGCCGATCGTCGGCGCGGACCTGGCCCTCGCGGCGGGTACCGAAACCCGCCTCCCGCTCGACCCGGACTTCGAGTACGCGGTCCTCTCCATGTCCGGCGAGGCCCACGTCGACGGCGTCCCGGTCCTCCCGGGCTCGATGCTCTACCTCGGCTGCGGCCGCACGGAACTCCCCCTGCGGGCAGCCTCGGACGCGGGGCTGATGCTGCTGGGCGGCGAGCCGTTCGAGGAGGAGATCGTCATGTTCTGGAACTGGATCGGACGGGCACACGATGATATCGCGCAGGCCCGCGAAGACTGGATGAACGGGTCCCGATACGGCGAGGTCAAGGGCTACGACGGCCCTCCGATTCCCTCCCCGGAACTGCCTCCAACCCACCTGAAGCCCCGGGGAAGGGTGCGTTGACCTGCTGCTTTATGTGGAACGGGCTGGGTGCGGTCCTCGCGTCCAGCCCTCCGCTCCTGGTTTCGGAAGGGAGGTTGCCGGAGGTGGTCCGGTAGTCTCCGGCGCCGGTGGTCGAGTCTCGCGTGTTGCAGGCTGTAATCAACTTTGGTCGGACGGATGCTGACGTTTTGCCGACTTTACTGACGAGTGGTCAGATCTGGTCTCGGGCTGCGTCGGGTCGCCTTGCCTGCAAAGGACAATGGCGGCGGCCGTTGCGCCGTCGGCTCCCACGACCTTGCCCGCGGATCCGGGCCGAGGCGTGCGATCCGTGACTGAAGTGGGTGCTGGGTGCGGGGCGGATCTTGTGTGCAATCGGGTGACCGCGTCCATGCGGTCCGAGAACCCGGTGGGCATCGCGGCTAGGCCATCCAGAAGAAGACGGCCGTCATGCGCTTGTCCTCAAGGGTGGTGCCCCAGTAGCCGGTCGCGCTGTGGATGAGGTTGGCGGAGTAGAGCAGCAGGCGGTTGTAGCGGTGCGGGACGCGGAGGTCCTCGGTGAAGGAGTCCGGGGGCACGAAGCGGGTGCCGAGGGCGTCGACCAGGTTGTTGTGGGGGGCGAGGACCTGGTTGCCGCCGAGCCCGCCGCCCGGGAGCTGCTGGCGGTAGAAGCTGGTCCCGCAGTCCTTGGGCGTGTCCCGGCTGAGGTAGAGCACCGCGGCGTAGCGGCACACGGTGCGGGAGTCGGTGTGGGGGCGGGACTCGCACTCGTCCTTGCCGACGACCTGGACGCAGTTGTGGTTGAAGGTGCCGCCGCCGGCAGGGGGCTCGGGCCAGATCCGCCGGGCTCCGGTCGCCTGCCGCACCAGCCGTTCGACGCGGGCCAGTTCGTCCGGCTCCAGCGCGGGCATCGCGCGCAGCCCCGGCCAGGGTTCGGGCTTGTGCGGGGCGCCCTGGACCCAGTCCTCCTTCGCCAGGCACCGGGCCCGTACGGCATCGGGGTCGGGCAGGACGTCGTCCAGGATCCAGTAGTCGCGGCCGCGGGTCGGCTTGCGGTACGGGAGGGGGCGTGGGGGCATGGCGGGAACGGTAGTTCGGCGCTCGGGACGGGTCTCCAAAGGCGCGGCCAAGACTGCGGCAAGAGATGCCCGGGCCCCAGGACTGGCTGCGGGCGGCGTCTCTCCGCTTGGCCCGGTCAGCTGCTGAGTCGGCCGACGGTGGCCGCCACGGGGATCGGGATTTCGAAGTGGACCGTCCCGTAGCCGCCGTGCTCGCCAGTCGTGCGGGCGTCGCAGACCTCCTCGGCCATGCTGCGCCAGAAGGCTTCCGCGCCCGGGATGTCGACGTTCGTGTGCAGGTAGATCGCGTCGTAGCCGGGGACGCCGGCGGCGAACTCGCAGGCTGTCTTGACCATGGCGCGGGCCAGCCCGTGCCTGCGGTGGTCCGGGCGCACGTACACCCGCAGGAGCTGCGCCGTGCGGTCGGACGGGTAGCGCTCGGCGAGCCGGCGCGGGTGCGGGGGGTGTGCGGGGCCGCGGGAGTTCAGTGCGGTCGTGCCGACCACTTCTTCGCCCAGCACCGCCACGACGAGGGTGTGGCGCGGGTGCGTGAGGTAGGTGTCGGCGATGTCGACGACGTCGTCGTGCCACTGGGGCACGTACCCGTAGCTGAACTCCCGGTAGAACGTGTCGAGCATGACGCTCCGCGCGCCGGGCACGTCCTCGGGCCTGGCATGCCGAACCACGTAGGGCCCCATCTCTTGCCCCTGTGTCAGGTCTCTCATGGCGCGGTGGCTCCCTTCCGGCACTCCGGTCTCGTGAGCGGCAGGCTACCGGAAATCCGGCCTATTGGAAATGAAAACGATTTCAGGTAGCTTCCTCCTCGGTTCGGTGCGGACGCCTCCCGTCAGGCGGCCCGCTTCGCAGGTATGCCCCACGTTCGTGACGGCATGGTGAGAGGAAGTCCCTTGGCGCATCTGCTGGTTGTCGAGAGCTGGGTGGGGTCGATGAGCAGGCTGCTGCCCAGGGCGATCGGGGAGGGCGGACACGAGTTCACCTTCGTCACCCGGGACCTGCACCACTACCTGCGCGACGCCGGGTCCGACGGACGGCACCCGCTGCTGGCCGCGCGCAACATCATCACCGCGGACACCAACGACATGGACGAGCTGCTGCCCCACCTCGAACGCCTGCACGCGGTGCTCGCTTTCGACGGGGTCGTCTCCTCCTGTGACTACTACCTGCCGGCCGTGGCCCGGATCGCCGATCGTCTGGGACTGCGCGGCCCGGCCGTGGATGCCGTCGAGGGAGCCTGCCGCAAGGACCTGACCCGCCGGGTGCTGGCCGAGGCCGGCGTGCAGGGCCCCCGCTTCGCGCTGTGTACCGACACCGCGCAAGCCGCGGTCGCCGCAGGGGAGATCGGCTACCCCCTGGTGGTCAAGCCCGTGGACCTGTGCGCCGGGATGCTGGTCCGTGAGGTCCGCGACGAGCGGGAGCTGGAGCTCGCCTGCCGGGCGCTGGCCGGGTTCCCGGTCAATGCGCGCGGGCAGGACCGTACGCCCACCATCCTCCTCGAAGAGCTGCTCACCGGCCCCGAGGTCAGCGTCGAGACCGTCTCCTTCGGCGGTGTCCTGGGCGTGGTCGGTGTCACGGACAAAAGCATCGGAGGGGCGCCGGCCTTCATCGAGACCGGTCACATGTTCCCGGCGGACCTCGCGCCGGATTCGGAGCGCGAAGCGGTCGACACGGCTGTGGCCGCAGTGACGGCCCTCGGCTTGGACCGCGTGGTCTGCCACACCGAGATCAAGCTGACGCCCGACGGACCCAAGGTGGTCGAGGTCAACCCCCGGCCCGCCGGCAACCGGATCACCGAACTCGTCCGGCACGTGACGGGCATCGACCTGGCCACCGCCTGCGTCGACGTCGCCCTCGGCCGCTTGCCCGACCTCACGCCGCGCCCGACCGGGGTGCGCAGTGCCGCCATCGCCTTCCTGCTCCCCGACGCCACCGGCACCCTCACCGGCATCCAGGGCGCCGACGAGGTCCGGGCACAGCCCGGGGTGCTGGAACTCACCCTCGCCGAGCCGGGCCGTGCAGTACGGGCCGCGACCAGCAACAACGAGTACCTCGGCCACGTCATGGCGGCCGACACCCGGGGGAGCGGGGCCCGCGAGGCCGCGGAGCGGCTCATCGCGCACCTGCAGCCCACTTTCGAGGAGCAGGGCGCCGAGCTGCCGTCGGCGGTGTCCGCATGACCGCGACCGCCCTCCACGAGCCCGCAGTGCGCACAGTCGACCAGCTCATCAAGGCGGTCCGCACCGGGAGTTACGGTTCCGACCCTGCTGAGGAACGCATCGCGCTCGCCTTCACCACCGCCCAGGCGGTCCGGCACACAGGCCGCACCAGCGGATACCGCAACGAGGTGCTCAGCCTGCGCCTGGACGCGGCCGTCGGGTCCTGCGCCGTGGAGCCGGGAGGACTGTCGGTGGCAGCACTCGACGACTGTGTCGGGGCCTCGGTGGCCGAGCTCCTCGACCACCCGATGCTTCCCGTCCGGGTCGCCGCGCTCGACGCGTACCTGAGCCGGGTGCGTCCCCACACCCCCGAACACGGGGCCCGTCCGTACGCCCTGCCGGCCGGCAGCTCCCTGCACCGCTCCAGAGCCCGCGCCCGCGCCGTGGTCGATCTGCTGCCGGCGACCGGGGTCCGCCGGGTCCTCGTCGTCGGAGTGGTCAACTCCCTGCTGGAACAGCTGCGCGAGCGCGGCGCCGGATACGTGCCCTGCGACCTCAAGGGAGGCACCACCGAGTGGGGCGAGCCCGTACGGACCGATGCCCTCACGGAGCTGGAGCACTGCGACGCCATCCTCGCCTCCGGCATGACCCTCGGTAACGGAACCTTCCAGCCGCTGCTCGACCATGCCGCGGCCACCGGCAAGCCCCTGGTCATGTTCGCGCAGACCGGCAGCGCCGTCCTCCCACGATTCGTGGGCACCGGGGTCACTGCCGTGTCCGCCGAGCCGTACCCCTTCTTCTGGCTCGACGGCGGCCCGGGAGTCATCCACCGCTACGGAGGCACCCGGTGACCCTCGCACCCCCGCTCTCCCGCCCGCCGGCCCACAGCACGAACCCGGAGCTGCTGACGCTGGTCGGTCACACCCCGCTCGCGCGGATCCATGCGGAACTGCCTTACGCCCACCCGGGTTTCTGGGCCAAGCTCGAATGCCTCGGAGCCGGTGGGATGAAGGCGCGGTCCGCCGTGTCCATGCTGCGCGGTGCCCGACAGCGCGGCGAACTCCGCCCTGGCGCCACCGTGGTCGAATCCACCTCCGGAACCCTGGGGGTCGGTCTCGCCTTCGCCGGACAGGCCCTCGGCCATCCCGTCGTCCTCGTCGGCGACCGCGAACTCGAACCCTCCATGCGGCAGTTGCTCCGCGCGTACGGCGCCCAGCTGGAGCTGGTGGAGCGACCCGCCCCCGAGGGCGGCTGGCAGGCCGCCCGGATCGCCCGGCTCCGCGAAGTCCTGGCACGGATCCCGGACGCCTACTGGCCCGACCAGTACAACAACCCCGACAACGCGGCCGGCTATCTGTCGATGGCGGCCGAACTCTGCGGACAGCTGGACCACCTGGACGTCCTGGTGTGCAGCGTCGGTACCGGCGGCCACAGTGCCGGACTCATCGGACCGCTGCGCCGGCGCTGGCCGCGCCTGAAGGTGATCGGCGTCGACTCGGTCGGCTCGGCGATCTTCGGCCAGCCGGTACGACCCCGTCTCATGCGCGGGCTCGGCAGCAGCATCCACCCGCGCAACGTCGCCCACCACGCCTTCGACGAGGTCCACTGGGTGGGCCCGGCCGAAGCCGTCGACGCCTGCCGCCGGCTCGCCCGTACCAGTTTCGTCAGCGGGGGCTGGAGCACCGGAGCAGTCGCCCTCGTCTCCGCCTGGGCTTCCCGGGTCGAGGCCGGCGCAGTTGTCGCGACGGTCTTCCCCGACGGACCGCACCGCTACCTCGGCACCGTCTACGACGACGGCTTCTGCCACGCGCACGGCCTCGATCAGGCCGAACTGGCCATGCGACCGCTGGAGATCGCACACCCGCACGCCACCGAGGCCGTCGGCTGGACCCGCTGCCGCACCGTCGTCGACCCGCTCGCGGCCACCCGGCCGCACCTGCCCGCACCCACGCGTGGAGGTGCCGCATGAGACTCACCTGGCACACCACCGAGCTGGAACTGGCCGAGCCGCTGCGCATCTCCCGCTCCGTGATGTCCCGCCGCGACGCGGTCTGGACCGCGATCGAACACGGCGGCATGACCGGCTGGGGCGAGGTGGTCAGCAGCGACTACCTCGCCCTGTCCACCGCGCGCATCGTCCGGCACCTCACCACGGCGCGCCCCGTCGTCGAACGACTCCCCGACCCCGAAACCGCGTGGCACGCGCACACGGCCGACTCGCTGCCCGGCATGTCGGAGCTGCCGGCCGGTGTGCTCGCCGGACTGGAGGCGGCCCTGCTCGACCTGGTCGGCAAGCGGGCCGGCCGGCCCGCCCACCAGCTACTGGGCACACACACCGCACCGGCCGCGCAGACCACCCGTACGATCGGCATCACCGCGCCCGTACCAGCCGCCGCACAGGCAGCACGGCTCGCCATGAGCGGCTTCACCGCCCTCAAGGTCAAAACGGGATCCCCCGATCCGGCCGAGGACCTCGCGCGCGTGGCCGCCGTACGCACCGGCGCCCCCGAGGCGAGCCTGCTGATCGACCCCAACGGAGCGTGGACCGAACGCCAGGCCCTCGACCTGCTCCCGCGCTTCGCCGACCTCGGAGTCACCGCCGTGGAACAGCCCATCGCACCGGGCACCCCCGACGCGCTCGCCCGCGTGGCCAAGGATTCTCCGGTGCCCGTCATCGCCGACGAGGACGCCGTCTGCTACGAGGATGCCGTCGCGCTCGCCGGACTGGTCCACGGAGTCAACGTCAAGCTCGCCAAGTGCGGCGGGGTACGGGCCGCCCTGCGCATTCACGAAGCCCTGCGCGGCTCCGGCACGGATCTCATGCTGGGCTGCCTAACCGCCAGCTCACTTGGCATCGCGCCGGCCGTGCACATCGCCGACCGGGCCCGCTGGGTCGACCTCGATGGTCACCTGCTGCTCGCCGACGACCCCTGGACGGGCATCGGTGGCGCCGACGGCACCGTACGAGCCGCCGACCGGGCAGGCCTCGGAGTCAGACGGACCCACATGGCGGTCGTACGGTGAGGATCCTCAGCTCCATGCGGGGCTTCCCGCTCGCCGTACGCCTCCTCCTGATCAACCAGCTCGGCGTCAACACCGGCTTCTACCTGCTCATCCCGTACCTCGCCACCCATCTCTCCGACGACCTGGGGCTTTCGGCCGCCGTCGTCGGCATCGTCCTCGGCCTGCGCAACCTCAGCCAGCAGGGACTGTTCCTGATCGGCGGCTCGGCCGCCGACCGGCTCGGCGCCCGAGGCGTGATCATCGCCGGCTGCGCCCTGCGCACCGTGGGATTCGGCTTGTTCTCCCTGGGCGACAGCCTTCCGCTGCTGATCGCAGCCTCCATGCTCAGCGGACTGGCGGGGGCCCTCTTCAACCCCGCCGTGCGGACCTACGTCGCCCAGGAGGCCGGAGACCGCAAGGCGGAGGCGTTCGCACTCTTCAACGTCTTCGCCATCACCGGGGCACTCCTCGGCCCGCTGCTCGGCACCCTGCTGCTGCTCGTGGACTTCCGGGCGGCAGCGGTCACCGCAGCCGGCGTGTTCGCCGTTCTGACCCTCGCCCAGCTGTTGGTGCTGCCCGCCCAGAAGGTCCCCGCGCCCGACACCCGGGTGCTTGGGGACTGGCGTGAAGTCGCGGGCAACCGTCGGTTCCTGGCGTTCTCCCTCGCCCTGGTCGGCATGTACGGCCTGGAGAACCAGCTGTACCTGCTGTTGCCCCGCGCGGCCACCGATGCCTCCGGCTGGAGCGGCTCGGTCGGCCTGCTCTTCCTCGCCGGGACTCTCGCCAACCTGCTGTTCCAGCTGCGCATCACCCGTGTCCTGAAAGCCCGGGGGAGCAGGGGGCGCTGGATCGCCACCGGCCTGGGCCTCATGGGCCTCGGATTCCTGCCCCCGATGCTCGTGGCGGGCCCCGCCACCGCCCACCCCCTGCGCCTCCTGCCGGTGCTCGCCGGGGCCCTGTTGCTGCACCTCGGCGTGATGGTCGCCCAGCCCTTCGTGATGGAGCTGATACCGGCCTTCGGCCGAGCGAACCTGACCGGCACGTTCTATGGCCTCTTCTACGCGGTCTCCGGGGTCGCCGCAGCGGGCGGCAGCGCCGCCATCGGCTGGTCCATGGACACCGCCGGCCACACCGGCCTGACCTGGCTGCCGTACGTCTGCTGCCTCGCCCTCGGCATGATCTCGGCCGCAGCGGTCACACACCTCCAGCGGCGACGCCTTCTGCCCGAGGGGCAGGCACCCGATCCGACGACGGCCCCCGCTCTCCCCGACCGTCCCCGAAGCGAGACCCGATGACAGCCACCACGAGCAACAACCTGCTCACCGACCACCCCCCGCTCTACGAGGAACGCTTCCCCGACCCCGAACGGCTCGCCGCTCGCTGGACCGAGGACGTACTGGCCCACCACGACGCCGGACCCCGCGTACTCGACGTCGGCTGCGGCACCGGCCGGGACGCCGCCTGGCTGCACCACCGTGCCGGACGCGAAGTCACCGGCATCGACACCTCGCAGGCCATGCTGGCCCACGCGGGCACGCACCACCCCGGTCCCGGCTATCACCTGGCCGACATGCGCGACTTCGACCTCGGAACCACCTTCGACGCGATCGTCTGCATGGACAGCGCCCTGCTCTACTGCCACACCAACGAGGACCTCACCGCCTTCCTGGCCCGCTGCTGCGCCCACCTCACCCCCGGCGGGCTGCTCGTCTCCGAGATGCGCAACGGGGCCTTCTTCCTCGGCAACACCGAACTCCTCGACGGCCCGCGCACCGCCTCCTTCGCCTGGCGCGGCACGACGTACACCTCCCACACCACCCTGTGGATCGATCACGGCGCACAACTCCTGCGCCGCCGAAGGACCTGGAGCGCCGACGACGGCTCCCTTCCGGACGAGCAGCTCTCCGCATGGAGGCTCCTCTTCCCGCAGGAGCTGCGGTACTTCCTCACCACCGCCGGCTTCGAGGTTCTCGCACTGCACGACGGACCCGGCCCGCGCACCGAACCGCCGTGGAGCGAAGGCCAGGCCCCGGACGGGACCACGAGTTCCGACCGCCTCCACCTCATCGCCCGGCTCACGCCCCACCCCCGCAACGGAGACACCCACGCATGAACGACGCCCGCTCCAGCCTCGCCCGCAGAGGCTTCCTGATCGTCACGGGCGCCACCGCGCTCGCCCTCACCGCCGCCTGCGGCACCGGCGCCACCGCCCCGGACGCCAAGAACGCGTCCGAGGGAGCCCCCAGGAAGGGCGGTCGGCTCCGCGCCGCCTTCGCAGGTGGCGGCGCCAACGAGACACTCGACCCGCACGCCGCCAACCTGTTCGTCGACGCCGCCCGCGCCAAGGCCCTCTTCGACAAGCTCGCCGACTTCGGCGCCGACCTCGCCGCCGTCCCCAGGCTCGCCGAGCGCTGGGAGCCCAACGAGGCCCTCGACACCTGGCGCATCACCCTGCGCAAGGCCGCCTTCCACGACGGCAAGCCGGTCACCGCCGAGGACGTCCTCTACAGCTACCGCAGGATCGCGGACCCCAAGGGCACCTTCCGCGCCAAGGCGTCCCTGGAGCCGATCGACCTCGACGCGAGCCGCGCGATGGACGCCTCCACCATCGAGTTCAAGCTCAAGCGCCCGTACGCCGAATTCCCCAACGTCCTCGCCGCCTTCGGCGCGTACATCGTGCCCAAGGACGCCGCCTCCTTCGACAAGCCGGTCGGCTCCGGACCGTTCGCCTTCCTCTCCTTCAAGCCGGGCAGCTCCCTCGTCGTCAAGCGCAACGACGCCTACTGGGAGGGCGCGCCCCACCTCGACGAGCTCGAATTCGTCGTCGCCGGCGAGGAGTCGGCACGCGTCAGCGCCCTGCTCGGCGGCCAGGTCGAGTACGCCCACGAGCTGAACCCGGCCACCGCCCGCACCCACGAGGGCAAAGGGAAGATCGAGATCATCCGCCTTCCGGGCAGCGCGATGCAGGGCTTCGTCATGAAGACCGACCGCCCGCCGTTCAACGACCCCCGGGTCCGCCAGGCATTCCTCCTCATCGCCGACCGCAAGGAACTGGTCGACGGAGCCCTCTCCGGCGCTGGCGAGATCGGCAACGACCTCTTCGGCAAGGGCTACCAGTACTACTCCGCCGGCCTCCCGCAGCGCACCCAGGACCTCGACAAGGCCCGCGCCCTGCTCAAGGAGGCCGGGGCCGAGGGCCTCAAGGTCACCCTCGACACCGCCCCCGCCGCCACCGGCTTCGTCGAGGCCGCCGGCATCTTCAAGGAGCAGGCCGCCAAGGCCGGAGTCACCGTCGAGATCAAGGTCGGCAACAAGGACACCTACTGGAAGGACATCCTGAACAACGGCACCTTCGCCTCCTACCGCTCGGGCGCCATGCCCATCGAGTCCCACATCTCCCAGCGGCTGCTGACCGGCTCCACCACCAACGCCACCAAGTGGCAGCAGAAGGACTTCGACGACCTCTACCAGCAGGCCCAGTCCACCCGTGACGTCACGCAGCGCGGCGCCCTCTACGAGCGGATGCAGCGCCGGCTGTACGACGAGGGCGGCTTCCTGATCTGGGGCTTCGCCGACTGGATCATCGCCACCGCACCCAAGGTGCACGGGGTGTCGAAGCAGGCCCCCGCCAACACCCTCGACTGGGCCCGCTTCGACAAGATCTGGCTCGCGTGACACCGCACCTCTCATGGGTCGGCCGCCGCCTGCTCCTCGGCCTGGGGCAGACGGCGGCCGTCGTCCTGTTCGTCTTCGCCCTCACCGAGGCACTGCCCGGCGACGCGGCCGTCGCCCTCGCCGGGGACCAGCCCGATCCCGCCCGCATCGCCCGCATCCGCGAGACGATGGGCCTGGACCGGCCCGCCGCCGAACGCCTCGCCGACTGGGTCGTCGGCCTCTTGCACGGAGACCTCGGCACCTCCCTGGTCAGCGGACGGCCCGTCACCGGCTACCTGGCTGCCGGACTCGGCCCCACCCTGCTGCTGGCCACCGCGACCCTCGCGCTGCTCGTCCCCCTCTCGGTCGGGCTCGGGGTCCTGGCCGCCCGCCGCGAGGGCAGCCCGCTCGACCGGACCGTCAGCGCCCTGACCCTCGCCGTGCACGCCGTACCGGAATTCGCCGTCGGGGTCTTGCTCGCCACGCTCTTCGGACTGTGGCTGGGCTGGCTGCCGCCCACCGCCGTCGGCGCCGACGTGTTCACCGAGCCCGCCGTGCTGATCCTGCCCGTCGTCGTCCTGCTGTCGCGGCCCGTGTGCACCATCAGCCGCCTCGTACGCGCCGGGATGATCGACGCGACGGCATCGCCGTACGTCGCCCAGGCCCGCCGCTACGGAGTCTCCGGCGCCCGGATCACCTGGACCCACGCCCTGCCCAACGCTCTTGCCCCCGCCATTCAGCAACTGGCCCGCACCTGCGACTGGCTCTTGAGCGGAGTGATCGTCGTGGAGGCCCTCTTCGTGATCCCCGGCCTCGGCACCGTCCTCGTCGAAGCCGTCGCCGCGCGCGACATCCCCGTCGTCCAGGGCATGGCCGTCGTCTTCGGCATCGTCACCGTCGTGGTCAACCTTGCCGCCGACCTGGCCGCCCGCCGCTTCGCACCCCGGTCCGAGGTGGCGGCATGAAGCAGAAGCCCACGAGGTCCCTTCCGGCCCTCGTGCTGATCGGCCTCCCTGTCGTACTCGCCCTGGTGGGTCCCTTCGTGGCGGGCTCGGCCGGTCCCCGCTCGGTCTCCTTCGCCTCCGGCGACGGGCACTGGCTGGGCACCGACTTCAGCGGACGTGACGTCTGGCAGCAGGTGCTCCTCGGCGGCCGCTCCGTCGTCCTCGTGGCGATCGCGGCCACCGCCCTCGCCTACCTCGTCGCCGTCCCTCTGGGCCTCACCGCAGCCCTCACCCGCCGCACCTGGCTGGAAGAAGCACTGATGCGGCCCCTCGACGTGGTCATCGCGGTCCCCTCGCTCCTGCTGGTGCTGCTCGTCGCGGCCACCCTCACCCCGGGACCCGCCGGACTCACCGTCCTGGTCGGCCTGGCCGCCGTACCCGACGCCGCGCGCGTCGTACACGCGGCAGCAGTCGAGATCGCCTCCCGGCCGGCCGTGGAAGCACTGCGCATGCAGGGCGAATCCTGGTGGCGCACGGCCATCGGGTACGTGGCCCGCTCCATGCGACGAACCCTCGCCGCGGACGCCGGGATCCGGCTGACCGGAGCCCTGTACCTGGTCGCGACCGCCGCCTTCCTCGGCGTGGGCGTACAGCCGGACGCCGCCGACTGGGCGGTCATGGTCGACCGCAACCGCACCGGACTCTTCCTCCAGCCCTGGGCCGTGGTCGTGCCCGCCCTGCTCATCGCAGGCCTGTCGATGGGCACCAACCTCCTGTTCGACGCCGTTCTCCAACGGCACAGCCCCCGGAAGGGAGCGACGCGATGACCCTCGTCGCGCACGTACGGGACCTGCGCGTGAAGATCGGCGGGCGGGCGATCGTCGACGGCGTGAGCCTCGCCGCGCACGCGGGCAGGATCACCGCAGTCATCGGCCCGTCCGGCAGCGGGAAGACCACCACGGGGCTTGCCCTCCTGGGCGAGTACCCGGCTGGCGCCGTCGTCGACGGCGAGGTCCGCACACCAGCGGGCCCGGTCGGATACATACCCCAGCACCCGGCTTCCGTTCTCAACCCCGCCCGGCGCGTCGGCGCCCTGCTCACCGACATCGCCGCCCGGCAGGGCGGCCACCGGCGAGAGCGCAGGAGCCGCGTCGAACAAGCCCTGCGCCTCGCCCGGATGCCGAACCCCGAGGCCGTGCTGCGCCGCTTCCCGCACCAGCTCTCCGGCGGACAGCAGCAGCGGGTCGTCCTGGCCCAGGCGCTGCTGCTGGGCGCGCGGGTCATCGTCGCGGACGAACCCACGACCGGCCAGGACGTCCTCACCAAACAGGGCATCGTGGCGGAACTGGCGGCCGTAGCCGCACAGGACATCGCCGTCATCCTGCTCAGCCACGACCTGGACGTCGTACGGGAACTGGCCGACGAGATCGTCGTGATGCAGGCCGGCAAGGTCGTGGACCGCGGACCGGCGTCATCCGTCCTGGACGGTCCCGTACCGGGGAAGCCGCGCGTTGCGCGAACCCCCCGCCCGCGCGGCCCCATGCGCCTGGAGACGCGGAACCTGACCGCACGGCACCGCACCACGCAGGGGGCTGCCGAGGTGCTGAGCGATATCGAGGTCTCGCTCACAGCAGGGGAGTGCCTGGCACTCGTAGGCCGTTCCGGCAGCGGCAAGACCACCCTCGGACGCTGCCTGGCCGGGCTGCACCGCGCGTACGAGGGCACGGTCCTGCTGGACGGCCTGCCGCTGCCGCGAAGTCTCCGTTCCCGCACTCGCGTCGAACTGGCCGCCGTGCAGTACGTGTTCCAGGACGCGAAGGCGGCCTTCGACGAGCTCCGGCCGGTCCTGGACCAGGTCGCCCGCAGCGCCATACGGCTCCGCGGAGCGGCACCGGGCGACGCGCGGCGTACGGCCCTGAGTACCCTCGGTGACTTCGGTCTCAGCGAGGACCTTGCCGGGCGTCGCCCCGCAGAGCTCTCCGGAGGCGAACTCCAGCGGGCGGCGCTGGCCCGGGCCCTGCTGGCCGGACCACGCGTTCTCATCTGCGACGAGATCACCTCCGGCCTCGACGCGACCGCCCGGGCCACCATCCTCGACTCCCTCGCCCGGCTCGGGGAAACCAACGAACTCGGCCTGGTGTTCATCACCCACGACCTCACCGCGGCCGCAGTCCTCGCGGACCGGATCGCGGTCCTCGACGCAGGGCGGATCGTCGAGGCAGGCCCGGCCGGACAGCTGATCGAGATGCCGCAGCACACCGTCACCAAAGAGCTGCTCTCCGCCTCGCTGACGGCAGTGCCAGCCCCCGCGCCGCGATGCTGAAGACACCGGTGCCTGGCCACCGAGTAGAAGACGGAGCGAAGGGGAGATTTGGTTTCCCTCCGGCAGAGAGGACGCCATGCGCGTCTGCTCAGCCCGTGGTGCGGGGCGCGCTCGTCGGGGCCACGATGGCACTGAGCCGCACGCTGCGCGGCCGCAGCAGCCCGGGCGCGGACACCCTGGTCACGGCTGCGACGGTGATTTCCTCGTGTTCCGGGAGAACGTGGTCGCCCTCACGGCCCTGTGGCGCTGCTGAACGTCGGCGAGTTCCGCCAGGCCCTCGCCGAGGAACAGCTCACCATCGGTGACGAGCGTGTCTGGCTCGTGAGCGAAGGAGTCGAGCTCGCGGTGCTCAGCGGCGAGGCACTGGTGGAACTGGCAGTCGTCACCGGTGAGGTGCGTGGCCGCTCTCACCTACGTCGTCACCCGTGTCGCACGGAGCGCGATGACCACGCTGCTCATCGCCTTCCCCTGCGCGGCTGGACTCGTCACCCCGACGGCCATCAGCGCGGCCATCGGCAACGGCGCCCGCCGCGGCGCCCTCATCGAGGGCGGCACCCACCTGGAGGCATCGGCCGGGTGACCACAGTCGTCTTGGGCACCGGCACCCTCACCTTCGGCCGCCCCCGGTCACTAGGGTGGTGCCCGTCAGAGAGAAGGTCACGGCCGACGAGGTGTTGAGCCTGGCCGCCTCCGGCGAACTGCACGCACGCCACCCGCTCACCCGGGCCATCGTGGTCCGCACCGACGAGCAGCGCCTCCATGTGCCGATCTACCAGGCGCGCGAAGTGGGCCTCGGGATGGGCGTGCGGGTCGAACGCGACGGAACCCGCCTCCTCGTGGGGAGCCCCGCCCTCCTGCGCCAGCACGGAGTCAACCTCACCGAGGACGCTCAGAGTTGGGCCGAACGGTTGCGCGCCAGCGGTGAGACCGTCATCAGTAGCTGTGACCTCGGGAGCGCGTGGGCCTGTACTTCGGTGATCCGAGGGCGTCGGCAACGGCTTGGGCGCCCTCCTGCGCGTCTCCGGTGAGCATGATCAGGCGGGGTGACGCCGATGGCGCGCTCCAGCTGATCCGGGACCTCCAAGCCGAAGGCCCATACCGTAGCCGTGGTCGGCGACGGCACCAACGACGCTCCCGCCCTCGCCCTGGCCGATGTCGGCATCACCATGGGGGAGCACTCCTCCCACGTCGCGCGGGAGCCGGCCGACATCGCACTCGCCTGCGGTGACCTGTGCCAGGTCGGCGCAGCCCGAACCCCGCCTCGTGAAACAGCACGATGTGCACGGGAAGGAGCTGTCGTTGCTCTCGCAGCGGGGGTGGGGCGGGGTGGCGCACGGGCCGTCCGCTACCGGCCGGCGGACGGGAGCAGGGCCATCTCGCGGGCGTTCTTGATGGCCAGTGCGAGCTGGCGCTGCTGCTGCGCCGTGACACGGGTGACCCGGCGACTGCGGATCTTGCCCCGGTCGGAGATGAACTTCCGCAGCAGGTCGGTGTCCTTGTAGTCGATGTACGTGATGCCTGCTGTGTCCAGCGGGTTGGGGCGGGACTTCAGCGGCTTGCTGGGGGAGGGGCGGCGGGCCATGGGCATTCCTCGGGGTACTCGGTTACAGGGTGTCGGTGAGGAGGCGGGAGGGGTCAGGAAACGGAGTCGAGCAACGGACCGAAGGCGGCGGGGAGCTGCTTCCACGCTTCCCGCCCGGCCGTGTACTCGGCTTCGGTCAGGAGGCAGGAGTCCAGGAGCTGTTCGAGCCCGTCGCGGTCCAGGCCGGGCGACGTGAAGACCAGGTGCTGGCAGCAGTCGCCGTGTTCGGGGTCCCAGTCGAGGGCGGCAGCGGCCTGACGCATGGCGGGGACCAGATCCCAGGCGGCGTCTGGCAGCGAGGCCAGCCACGGGCCGGCGCTCTCCACGCACAGCGCGCCACCGGCCGCGTCCCAGGCGAGGAGGGTGTCGGGACGGTCGGCGAGCCAGAACCGGCCGCGGCTGCGGGCGGCAGCGCGCGCCAGGTCCTCCAGGGCCTGGTAGAGCCGCTCGGGGTGGAAAGGCCGGCGGCGTTGCCACACGAGCGTGGCGACTCCGGCCTCGTCGGCCTCCTGGGGGAGGAGCGCGCAGGCGGGGTGCTGGGCGGCGGCGGCAGTCTCCACGTCGAAGCCTGCGAACGCCAAGCGGGTGAGTTCGCTGGAGCCGGTGGGGACCTGGAGGGCCGTCGGGTGCAGCTGGGCGAGCAGGGCGCGGTCCTCGTCGTCGGCCTCCTCGCTGTCGGCGATCGCGAGGACCGGCGCGTATTCAAGCTGGCGGGCCCAGGTGTCCCCGACGGTCCGCTGGTCGGCGGCCGCGGCGGCGAGTCCGGCCTCGGCGAGGTCGTCCCCGTTGCCGAGGCAGGGCAGGGCGAGCGCGGGGTCGACGGCGGTGATCACGTTGGTGAGTTCCAGCACGTCACCGGCATGGGCGGCTACGACCTCGGCCATCGCCCTGGGCTCGACGGAGTCCCAGAGTTCCACCACGGCCAGGCGGGTCATGCCGCTTGCGGCCAGCCGCTCCAGCTCGGGGACGAGATCCTCGCGCAGTGCGCAGCAGGCGCAGTCGTTGACCAGCGGAGTCTCGTCGGCGGACATCTCACCACCGGAATCGCGCAGCGTGCGAACCACGTTGCCGTCGGCAGCCGAGGACAGATCGTGGTGCAGGGCGACGCTTCCCGGCACGGTGCGAAGCAGGTGCTCGACGGTCTCCTTGCGTGCGTCGGCGTGCATGCCGCCGACGATCACGACGGGG
The DNA here is from genome assembly GCF_044541755.1 of Streptomyces sp. NPDC085524. NCBI lineage: Bacteria > Bacillati > Actinomycetota > Actinomycetes > Kitasatosporales > Streptomycetaceae > Streptomyces > Streptomyces sp. NPDC085524. Next base: position 30,985 of record NZ_JBITTH010000001.1, on the reverse strand, counting down.
AGGATCACTTGCGCCCTCCGTAGCGGCGCTCGAAGCGTTCGACGCGTCCCGCGGTGTCCAGGACGCGTGCGGCGCCGGTGTAGAAGGGGTGGCTCTGCGAGGAGATCTCGACGTCGATGACGGGGTAGGTGTTGCCGTCCTCCCACTCGACCGTCTTCTCGCTGGTGGCGGTCGAGCGCGTGAGGAAGGCGAAGTCGGCAGCCTTGTCGCGGAAGACGACGGGACCGTATGCGGGGTGGATTCCAGGCTTCATGGGGTGGCTCTCTCTGGGGGAGGAGGTGTCAGCGCTCTTCGCGGAAGTCGACGTGCCTGCGGACGACCGGGTCGTACTTGCGCAGGGTCATCCGGTCCGGGTCGTTGCGCCGGTTCTTGCGCGTGACGTACGTGTAGCCGGTGCCGGCGGTGGAGCGGAGCTTGATGATCGGGCGTACTTCGTTGCGTGCCATGGCCTCAGTATACGAGAATGGAAATCATGTTCAATAGTGTGGTCTGGGTGAATCCCGGACCGGACGGTGCCGTGGCTGCGACCACCGTCCGGCCCGGAGTCTTCAGGCGGCGGTTCCCGCGGCCCGCCCGTGTTCGTGCTCGCAGGCGTCGTCGATCCCGTACGTCTCCCAGTCCGGGAAGTCGTCCACGGCGGGCACGGCTTCGCCCGGGCGCAGGAGGCAGGCGTCGAGGACCGCCCGCAGTGCGTCGGCGCGGAGGCCTGTGCCGATGAAGACGAGCTCCTGGCCCTGTGCGGTGTCCGGTCCGCGGGCGCCCGAGGGCTCGAAGCGGGCCACCGCGCCGGCCTGGGACCAGAGACCGGTCACGCGGGGGCGACTGGCCAGCCAGAAGAAGCCCTTGGAGCGCAGGATCTGGCCGAAGGTGCCGCTGTCGAGGCCCTTGGTGACGAAGTTCCACAGCCGGCCGGGGTGGAACGGCAGGTCCGAGCGGAATGCGAGCGAGGAGATGCCGTACTCCTCGGTCTCCGGGACGTGGTCTCCGTTCAACTCCTTGACCCAGCCGGGGGCTTGCTGGGCTCGTTCGATGTCGAACAGGCCGGTGCCCAGCACCTGTTCGAGGGCCACCTGACCGCGGACGGCGGGAACGATCCTCGCCTCGGGGTTAAGTCGTGAGAGGGTCGCGCGCAGTGTGGCGACCTCGGTCGGCGCGACCAGGTCGAGTTTGTTGAGGACGATGACGTCCGCGAACTCGATCTGGTCCATGAGGAGATCGCTGACAGTGCGCTCGTCGTCCTCGTACTGGTCGAGGCCGCGAGCGGTGAGTTCGTCGCCGTCGGCGAGTTCAGGCAGGAAGTTCGCCGCGTCCACGACGGTGACCATGGTGTCGAGTCGGGCGAGGTCGCCCAGGATGGCGCCGTCGTCGCGCGGGAACGAGAACGTGGCCGCCACGGGCATCGGCTCGGAAATCCCGCTGGACTCGATGAGCAGGTAGTCGAAGCGCCCCTCGCGGGCCAGTCGGCCGACCTCCTCCAGCAGATCATCGCGCAGGGTGCAGCAGATGCACCCGTTGGTCATTTCGACCAGCCGCTCCTCGGTGCGCGACAGTGCCGTCTCTCCGCCGCGAACGAGCGCGGCGTCGATGTTGACCTCGCTCATGTCGTTGACGATGACGGCGATGCGCAGGCCCTCGCGGTTGCCCAGTACGTGGTTGAGCAGGGTGGTCTTGCCGGCTCCGAGGAATCCGGACAGGACGGTGACCGGGAGCGGTGTGTTGGTCGGGCGTGCCATCGGTTCAGCCTTCGGGGTGTAGGAGGCCGCGTTCGTATGCCTTCGCCAGTCGCTGCGGGACCTGGTACACGGAGCCGTCGACCGTGATCGGGACGAGCTGCGGCGTCGTGGCCTTCCATTGGGCCCGGCGGTGGCGGGTGTTGCTGCGGGACATCTTCCGCTTGGGGACGGCCATCGGGATCTCCTGTGAGGTGTCGGAAGTCTCGGCGGCAGGCTATATGAAAACGATGACCATTTTCAATATGTCGGGAACTCGTGGATCGTCGGCAGCCCTCGGCGCCCCTGAGGAATGGATCGTTCATCGACTTCCAGCTGGGTGGCGGGGCCCGGCCTGCGCCAGGGGCGGCAGGTCTCCCCACCTCGTCGCCCGTGCTCGCGAGTCGACCAGGCGCGTCGGGGCGGGCGGGGCGAGGTGGGTGGTGGAGGGGTCGGCATCGCGGCCCCGCGTCGCGCCGGGGGCGTGGGGCCGCTGCGCAGTGACGGCGTCGCTGCTGTCCGGTCGTGGCCGGTCTGGGCCGGACGCCGAGGCGCCCGGCCCAGACGGCGCGGCATCAGCCGTTGTCGACTGCCAGCTCCGCCCTGACCTCGCGGGCGGCGGCAACGAGGTTCTCCAGGGAGGCGCGAGTCTCGGGCCAACCACGCGTCTTCAGGCCGCAGTCGGGATTCACCCACAGCCGCTCGGCGGGGATGGCGTCCAGCCCCTTGCGCAGGAGCCCGGCGGCCTCGTCGGTGCTCGGGATGCGCGGGGAGTGGATGTCCCAGACACCGGGTCCGGCCTCGCGGGGGTAACCCTGCTCGGCCAGTTCGTCCGCGACCTGCATGTGGGAGCGGGCGGCCTCCAGGCTGATGACGTCGGCATCGAGGTCGTCGATGGCCTGGACGATGTCGCCGAACTCCGCGTAGCACATGTGCGTGTGGATCTGGGTGTCCGGCCGCACACCACTGGTGCTGAGCCGGAACGATTCGGTGGCCCAGGCCAGATACTCGGCGTGGTCCTCGGCCCGCAGGGGCAGGGTCTCACGCAGCGCCGGCTCGTCGACCTGGATGACCGAAGTGCCCACTGCCTCCAGGTCGTTCACCTCGTCGCGCAGGGCGAGCGCCACCTGGCGGGCGGTGTTCCCGAGCGGCTGGTCGTCGCGTACGAACGACCACGCGAGCATGGTGACCGGACCGGTAAGCATGCCCTTGACCGGCTTGGACGTCTGAGCCTGCGCGAACGTCGTCCAGCGGACGGTCATCGGCTCGGGGCGGGAGATGTCTCCGGCCAGGACGGGCGGACGGACGTAGCGGGTGCCGTAGGACTGCACCCAGCCGTGCTGGGTGGCGACGTAGCCGGTCAGTTGCTCCGCGAAGTACTGCACCATGTCGTTGCGCTCGGGCTCGCCGTGGACCAGCACGTCGACGCCGGTCTTCTCCTGGAACGAGATCACCTCGCGGATCTCGTTCTCGATCCGCTCCTCGTACCCGGCCGCGTCGATCCGGCCGGCCCGCAGGTCGGCACGGGCCACGCGCAGCTCGTCGGTCTGCGGGAACGAGCCGATGGTGGTGGTGGGCAGTACCGGCAGCCCCAGGTGGGCGCGTTGCGCGGCGGTTCGCTGCGCGTAGGGCTGGGAGCGCCGTCCGTCCGCATCGGTGATCGCGGCGGTGCGGGCGCGGACGGCAGGGTCGTGGGTGATGGCGGAATGGGCGCGCGAGGCGAGGTCGGCGCGGTTGGCGGCCAGCTCCGCAGCGATCACGTCGGTGCCCTGGGCGAGGCCGCGGGCGAGGGTGCTGATCTCGGTGGTCTTCTGCCGGGAGAAGGCGAGCCAGCGCCGGATCTGCGGGTCGATGTCCCGTTCGGCGTTGGCGTCGAGCGGGACGTGCAGCAGGGAGCAGGACGCGGCGACATCGACCTGGTCGGCGAGGCCCAGGAGCGTGCCGAGGGTGGCCAGGGACTTCTGGTAGTCGTTGATCCAGACGTTGCGGCCGTTGACGACGCCCGCGACCAGGCGCTTGCCCGGCAGCCCGCCGACCGAGGCGAGGGCGTCGAGGTTCGAGGCGGCGGAGTCGGTGAAATCGAGGGCCAGACCCTCGACCGGGGCGGCGGCGAGGACCTGGAGGGCGTCGCCGAGCCGGCCGAAGTAGGAGGCCACGAGCAGCTTGGGGCGGTCGGTGGCCCCGCCCAGCTCACGGTAGGCGCGGGCGGCGGCGTTCAGGTCGGCCGGGGTGCGGTCCTGGACCAGGGCGGGTTCGTCGACCTGCACCCACTCGGCGCCGGCGGCGCGTAGGTCGGCCAGGACCTGGGCGTAGACGGGCAGCAGCCGGTCGAGCAGGGTGATCGGCTGGAAGTCGGCGGCCACGCCGGGGGCGGGCTTGGCGAGCAGCAGATAGGTAATGGGGCCGACGAGGACCGGGCGAGCCGTGTGGCCCAGTGCGAGGGCCTCCTTCAGTTCGGCGACCTGTTTGGTGGAGTCGGCGGTGAAGACGGTGTCGGGACCGAGCTCGGGGACCAGGTAGTGGTAGTTGGTGTCGAACCACTTGGTCATCTCCAGCGGAGCCACGTCCTGCGTGCCGCGCGCCATCGCGAAGTAGCCGTCGAGGGCATCTGCGGCGGTGGCTTCCCGGTGCCGCTCGGGGACAGCGCCGACCATCACACTGGTGTCCAGCACGTGGTCGTAGTATGAGAAATCACCGGTCGGCACCTCGTGGATGCCTGCCTCGGTCAACTGCTCCCAGTTCGAACGGCGCAGGTCGGCAGCGGTCTGCCGGAGGGTGTCGGCGGTAACACGGCCCTTCCAGTAGCCCTCGATCGCCTTCTTCAGTTCGCGGTTCTGACCCTGGCGGGGGTAGCCGTACACGGTGGCTCGTGCTGCCGCGGCTGCGGGCTTCGCTGTCACGGAACTCTCCTTCGCGAGATGTGTCCAGAACATCCCGGATGACGGGACGCGGACGCGAAGGGACGACAGAACGGGCGGACCGCGTCGCGGGAAAGAACACCGCACGTGCCGCTCGCCGTGTACGCCGACCCGCCCACGAGGTCACCGGGACATCCGCCCGCGGAATACGTCCGCGTGCGGGCAACGGGCAGGTCTTCGGACTCGCGGGCACGCCTGCCGGTCTCCCGGCGGGCACCTACTGGCCGTCGCTTCCCAGGACCGGTACCGGTTCCAGTGCGTATGACGGCGGTCGTTCCCGCTCACCGCTGCGGGGCAGTCCCGGATTCCCACCGGGTTCCCTCTTACGACGCATCCCGCCTGGAGGACGGGGCGAACCAGCTGCCCGGCCAGACTAGGGCGCGGGATCGCTCAGTGACGAGTGGAGTCCAGAATCCGGACGTTCCGATGAGATGGCCTCGCGGGTCGGGCAAGCCCGTACACGTTGAACCAGGGGTGCGTGCCTGCTGGGACGTCAGCCCTGATACCCGTACCGATGCTGACTTTTGACTGGATGAACGGGTCCCGATTCGGCGAGGTCAAGGGCTATGACGGCCCTCCGCTTCCTGCTCCCGAGCTCCCGCCGACGCACCCGAAAGCCAGGGGAAGGGTGGGTTGACCTGCCGTTTCATTCCGCCCCCGGCCGGGCGGAGTCGGCTCCTGGCCCTGTGCCAGCGTAGTGTGCTGCCTCGAACTCGGTGGGGCTGATCATGCCCGGGCTTGAGTGCAACCGGCGGTCGTTGTACCACTCGACCCACGACGCGGTGGCGTATTCGACGTCCGTGACCGACCTCCGGGGACCGTCGTGGAAGACCTTGGTGCGTATGCATTCGGTCTTGTAGCGGCCGTTGAACGTCTCCATCAGCGCGTTGTCATACGCGGTCCAGCAAGTCAGGGGCCCTTGCGTCGCCCGGATGAGCGCATGGCGCGGTCGACGGCGCCGAACCCTGTCCCGGGCAGGAGGGTGCGGCGGATGAGAGCCGGCATTTTGCGCCGGCATAAAGCCCCTCGGGAGCCAGCGCACGCCCACCGGCCACGTTGGTGGTGAAGGCCAGCCGGCGGACCGCGTCCTCGACCAGGGCGTCCGTCACGGTGCGTGCCGCGGCCGCATTGGACGGGCCGGCTGGGGCACACCAGGCTCGCAAGGTTCGTGCCGCGGTCTTCAAACTCACGCCCGCCACCTGGCCGGCGTCGACCTCGTACTGCATCACCCACCGGCGCACGGACTCCCGGGAGACGCCAAGGGATTCGGCGACCTGGACGTGCAGTGCGCGCTCGGAGGAGTACTCCGCACGATGCTCTGTCACCAGACGCACAGTCTGGCTGCGAAGGGCTGCGTCAATCTTCTTGGGGACGAGACCCATCCTCTCTGATGGCTCACAACAGAGCGGCAGAGAAGTGAGAACGGTTCAGCTGCGCGCGGGCGGTGTAGAGGACGGCGGTATATCCGGCGGGGCCGGAGTCGATGATGACGACGTCGCGTATGCCGTCACCGGCGGTGGTCTGCGGCATCGGGATCAGACCTGCCTATTCGCGTCGATCTCGGCGATGAGTCCCTCGATGAGGCCCTTGATCTCGTCGCGGATGGGGCGGACGGCCTCGACGCCCTGGCCGGCCGGGTCTTCGAGCTGCCAGTCGAGGTAGGTCTTGCCGGGGAAGTACGGGCAGGCGTCGCCGCAGCCCATGGTGATGATGTAGTCGGAGGCCTGGGCGGCTTCGGGGGTGAGGATCTTGGGCTTCTGGTCGGAGATGTCGATGCCCAGTTCGGCCATGGCGGCTACGGCGGAGGGGTTGATCTGCTCGCCGGGCACGGAGCCGGCGGAGCGGACCTCGACGCGGTCGCCGGCGAGGTGGCGCAGGAACCCGGCCGCCATCTGGGAGCGGCCCGCGTTGTGGATGCAGACGAACAGGACGGAGGCGGCAGGAGCGGAGGACATCTGTTCTTCCTTGGGGTGAGGTGACCGCGGCGGGGATCTGTGGGGCTTCAGGGGGTGAGCTGGGTGAGCAGCTCGGTGATGTGGGCGTCGATGGTGTCGCGGATCTCGCGGACGGGAGCGATCGGTGCCCCGTCGGGGTCGGCGACGGGCCGGTCGAGGTAGAGGCGGCCCGGTACCACGGGGCAGGCGTCGCCGCAGCCCATCGTGATCACGATGTCGGCGGCCTGGACGACCTCTTCGGTCAGCGGCTTGGGGTAGGCGTCGGCCAGGTCCACGCCAGCCTCGGTGAGGGCCTGCGCGATGTGCGGCTCCACCGCGTTCGCGGGGTGGGTGCCAGCGGAGGCGACGGCGACCCGCTCGCCTGCCCGGTGGGCCGGGAGGGCGGCGGCCATCGGGGAGCGGCCGGCGTTCTGGCTGCACACGAACAACACGCGGTACGGCCCGCGCGTCAGCCCTTGGGCGTGGGCGTCGAGGCGGTCGGCGGTCAGCCGTTCCGCCGGCGCGACGAGGTGCGTACGGATCCGTGCCTGCTCGGCGAGACGCGTGTAGGAGTCGGCGAGCAGGCCCGGCACGGTTTCCGGCGCGAAGTGGCCGACGTATCGGGAGGCGAGACGAGCGGCCCCGGCGGCCAGGCGTTCGTCCGGCAGGAGGGGCGAGGAAGGCGGGGGCATGGCGATCCCGTTCAAAGGAGCCAATAGGATCAGCTCGGGCTGGTGTCAGTCCCAACTGATGTGACAGTATCAGTCCATGATGACGTCAGTCGACACTGATCTGATCCGGGTTCTGGCCGACCCGCTCAGGCTCCAGATCGTGACCCTGCTCGCCCGCGAGACGCTCTGCACCACCCACCTCGTGGAGGAGACGGGCGCGAAGCAGACGAACCTCTCCAACCACATGAAGGTGCTGCGGGAGGCCGGGGTCGTGGAGACGGAGCCATGCGGCCGGTACATCTACTACCGCCTGCGCCCGGAAGTCGTCGAAGCCCTCGCCGGTCAGTTCGCCGACCTCGCCCAGACCGCGCGAGCCACCGCCGAAGCGAACCTCAAGCGGTCCTGCCCATAGCCTTCCGCGCTTTGCCTCACCTGCCCGAGGAGAACCCGTCTTGACCGCCACCGAGCCCGTCGCCGCCCCTGCAGCGGAGAGCAACATAGCCGCCGCCGCGCCCCAGCCAGCCCCCGGCGCGACCCCGCCCCGCACTCCTCTGATCGCCCGCGCCGCCGCCGAGCTGGTCGGCACCGCCGCGCTGGTGGCGATTGTGGTCGGCTCGGGCATCCAGGCCACCGACCTCACCGACGACGTGGCGCTGCAGCTGCTGGCCAATTCCACCGCCACCGTCTTCGGCCTCGGCGTCCTGATCGCCCTCCTCGGGCCGGTCTCCGGCGCCCACTTCAACCCGGCCGTCACGCTGGCCGAGTGGTGGAACGCCCGCCGCGGCGGCGCCGGAGTCACCACGCGTGAGCTGGCCGTGTACGTGCCTTCGCAGATCGCAGGAGCGATCGCGGGTGCGATCCTTGCGGACGCGATGTTCGGTGAGCCGCTGGTCAAGTGGTCCACCCACGACCGCTCGGCGGGCAACCTGCTCCTCGGTGAGGTCGTGGCGACTGCCGGCCTGATCCTGCTGATCTTCGGACTGGCCCGCACCGACCGGCTCCGCTTCGCCCCCGTAGCGGTCGCCTCCTACATCGGCGCCGCGTACTGGTTCACTTCCTCTACCTCCTTCGCCAACCCGGCCGTGACCGTCGGCCGCGCCTTCACGGACACCTTCGCGGGCATCGCCCCGGCCTCCGTGCCCGGCTTCATCGGCATGCAGCTGATCGGTGCCGGGGTAGGCCTTGCGCTGGTGGCGGTCATCTTCATGCGCGGCAAGACGAACACTGGAACGCCTTCGGCATGACACAGCGCACGGACGTGGTGGTGGTCGGCGGCGGCCAATCGGGGCTCGCCGCCAGCTACCACCTGCGCCGCCTGGGCGTCGAGCACGTCATCCTCGACGCCCAGGCGGGGCCGGGCGGAGCCTGGCAGCACGCGTGGGACTCCCTGCGCCTCTTCTCCCCGGCCCGGTACTCGTCCTTGCCCGGGCGGCTCATGCCCGTCCAGGAGGGTGCGCTCTACCCGGATGCCGCCCACGTGGTCGACTACCTCGCCGACTACGAGAAGCGCTACGCGCTCCCCGTCCAGCGCGGCACGGGTCGAGAGCGTGCACCGTGACGGGCCCGGCCTGCGGGTCGAGACGGACTCCGGATCGTGGACGGCGCGGGCGGTCATCAGCGCCACCGGAACGTGGACCCGCCCCTTCCTGCCCGCCGTCACCGGGCGGTGCGACTACCAGGGCCGTCAGCTGCACACCGTGCAGTACCGCAGCCCGTCCGAGTTCGCCGGGCAGCGCGTGGTCGTTGTGGGCGGGGGCAACTCCGGTGCGCAGATCGCGGCCGACCTCGCCCACGCCGGGGTCGATCCGACCTGGGTGACCAGGCGTCCGCCGCGCTACCTGACCGACGACATCGACGGCCGCGCCCTCTTCGACGCGGCGACCGCCCGCCGCCGCGCCCTCGATGAGGGCCGCACCGACACCGGCGGCGTCGCCTCCCTTGGCGACATCGTGGCCGTCCCGCTCGTACGCCCCGCCCTCGCCCCCTTCGCCTCCCTACGGCTTCGCGGCACCCGCAGCCACATCGCGACCGTCGGCACCCGGGCCGTAGCCGAGCCGGGCCTGCACCTGCTCGGCTACGGAGACTGGACCGGCCCGGCCTCCGCCACCCTCATCGGCGTCGGCCGCCCCGCCCGCGATGGCGCCCGCGACATTGCCGCGCACCTCACCGCACAGCCCCGTGCTGTGCCTGCTGCAGCCGTCAAGGCCCTGGTCGAATCCGGTGCTCAGAGGTCTGGACGAAGCCTGCGCGCACAGCCGGTGCCTTTCCCCGAAGGTGGGGTCGTGTTGTAGCGCATGAGGTTGTGACCAGCAAGGATGCCCGTCATGCCCACTGACGTGAACCTCGACCCTCTCCAATCAACGCCCGCGACGCCGGTCGTGTTCGGGGCGGGCGCAGCGATCGGTGTGCTGGGCGGGATGATCGGGCTGGGCGGCGCCGAGTTCCGCCTGCCACTGCTGATCGGCCTCTTCGGGTTCGCCGCGCTCTCGGCGGTCATCCTGAACAAGGCGATGAGCCTGGTGGTGGTCCTGGTCGCGCTGCCCGCCCGTCTTGGCGCGGTCTCGGCGGCCGAGGTCGCCGCGCGCTGGCCCGTGGCGGTCAACCTCCTGGCTGGCAGCCTGCTGGGAGCATGGGCGGGAGCGACGTGGGCAGTACGCATGCGCAGCAGCACTCTCCACAAGGTGCTGGCCGCCCTGATGGTTCTCATGGCCGCCGCCCTCGTGGTCACCCACACCACTGCCTTGGGCACCCTGGATCTGCCGTTGGGGGCGCAGGTACCCGCCGGCGTGGTGGCCGGGTTCGGCATCGGCGTGGTGGCCGCGATCATGGGTGTCGCGGGCGGTGAGCTGCTGATCCCGACGATCGTGCTGCTCTTCGGCGAGGACATCAAGACGGCCGGGAGCCTCTCCCTGCTGGTGTCCCTGCCCACCATGCTCGTCGCGTTCGCCCGCTACAGCCGCGATGGCAGCTTCGCCGTCCTCGGCGCCAACCTCCGCTTCACGGCGACCATGGCCGCGGGCTCCGTCGCCGGCGCGGTCCTGGGCGGGCTGCTCCTCGGTGTCTTCCCGGACGTGATCCTCATCCCCGTGCTCGCCGTGATCCTCCTCGTCTCCGCGGTCAAGCTTGCCCGTCACGCCTGACTGCACGCACGGGTTTCGAAGGTCGCGTTGCCTCGTCGGTCCCGGCCTGTTGGAAGCCCAGAACCTGCTCGGCGCGCTCGGGCGGCAGTGCCTCGATGCGCACCGCGGTCACGCCGTCTTCGCGGCGCCGGCCAGCAGCGCGCCCATGGCGGCGAGCACGGACGGCTCGACCCGGTAGTACACCCACGTCCCGCGGCGTTCGGAGGACAGCAACCCGGCCTCCTTCAGCTTCTTGAGGTGGTGGGAGACGGTGGGCTGGGAGACGCCGACGTCGGAGATGTCGCACACGCACGCCTCGCCGCCCTCGTGGGAGGCGACGGCGGAGAACAGGCGCAGGCGCACGGGGTCACCGAGGGCCTTGAACATCTTCGCGGCGACCTCGGCCTCCTCGGCCGACATCGGGCGCTCGTTCAGCGGCGGGCAGCAGGCCGCGACGACGTCGGGCTCCAGCAGCGGCAGAACCTTCACATTCGACATACGTCTATGTTGACACACGTCGAACCAAGGTGCAGGGGGCAACGGCGGGCCAGGTGGGCGGCCAGGCGGCGGGCCCCCCGTCCGGCATCCCGGCCGACCCCGCGCAGAGCGTTCGAGGACAGGCTGCGCCGCCACTCCGGCCCGGCGAACTCCAGGCCTGGATGGGTGGGGGAGGCGCCGCCGCGGTGGCGGGGGTGTCCGGCCGGGCCGAGGGTGCCGTCGAGTCCGGCGAGGTGGGGCAGGTGGGGGCGGTAGCCGGTCGCGAGGATCAGTGCGTCCAGCCGCTCCGTGGTGCCGTCGGTCCACGGGACTCGGTCGTCGATGAGCCGGGTGAACATCGGGCGGTGGTCGGGGGAGTCGGCGGTGAGGGCGGCGCGGTGGCGGCCGTCATCCAGGACCGGAGGGGCGGGTGGAGTCTTCAGGAGACGTCCAGGCGGGGCGGTGTCCAGGCCGGTACGGGTGAGCCAGAAGTGCAGGTCCTTGCCCAGCAGGTGCTGCCGGGCGAACTTCACCGGCGCCCGCGTGGCCGGGCTCGTGCGGCTTTCGCTGGCGAGCTCGGCGGCGATCTGCACCGCGGAGTTCCCCGCCCCGACCGCCACGACACGCTGCCCGGCGAACGGAGCCGGGTCGCGGTAGTCGGCCGCGTGCAGGACCTGGCCGGCGAAGCCCTCCAGGCCCGGCAGGTCAGGGCGGTGTGGGCGGCCGAAGCTGCCCGAGGCGGCGACCACCGCCCGCGCCGACAGCTGCCTGCCGCCCTCCGGCTCGACCGTGAATCCGCAGCCGTCGGCCCCGACTGCGGTCACGTGCTGCCCGGTGCGGATGTCGGCCTGCAGGCGGGCGGCGTAGGAGGTCGGATAGGCGACGACCTCGTCCCTGTGTGGGTAGCGGTCCAGATCTCCGCCGAACGGCATGCCGGGTGGCGCGCTGAACCTGGCCGGGGAGAACGGGGTCGGGCTGTCGTAGTGGTGCGGCCACGACCCGGCCGCCCGGTCCGACGCCTCCAGCACTACTGGCTTCAGTCCTGTCCGGACCGGAGCATGCGCGGACGCAAGCCCCGACTGCCCGCCTCCGATGGCGACGACTTCACGTGCTCCATCGCAACCCCTACTGAAATTGATGAATGTCTATGTTGACGTCTATCGATACAGGTGCCATGCTGATCACGCAAGCCATAGACAAACTTCGAAACACGAGGGAGTCGTCATGAACGAGTCGGTCACCCCCACCAGCCCCAAGCGCGCCGAGACGGCGGGTTCCTGTTGCGGCTCTGCCCCTGCACAGCCCGCCGCAGAGGCGGCCCCCGCACAGTCCTCACCTTGCTGTGGCACCAGCGAGGGCGCGGAAGCAGCCGGATCCTGCTGCGACCCGCAGGCCAAGCGCGAAGCCGTCGCTGCCAGCGCCGGCTGCTGCTGACCACCCAAGCCCAGCCCACCCCGCCTGCCCGCATCAAGACCCGGAGACATGTCATGAGCGAGATCGCCACCGAGCTGCCCGTCGTCGTCATCGGGGCCGGCCCCGCCGGACTCGCAGCCGCCGCCCACCTCGTCGACCGCGGCCTGGAACCCCTCGTCCTGGAAGCCGGACCCGTCGCCGGATCCGCCGTCCGCGAATGGGCGCACGTGCGGCTGTTCTCGCGCTGGGGCGAGGTCGTCGACCCGGCCGCCGAGAAGCTCCTCGCCCCGACCGGCTGGGTCAAGCCCGCCGAGGACACCTACCCCTCCGGCGCGGACTGGGCCGCCCTCTACCTCCGGCCGCTGGCCGACGTACTTGGCGAACAAGTCCGCTACGACGCTCGCGTCACCGGCGTCTCCCGCACCGGCCGCGACCGCATCGTCGACGCCGACCGCGAGGCCCAGCCTTTCGTCGTCCACTACGAGAGCGCCGACGGCCTCGAGCAGCGGGTCCTGGCTCGCGCGGTCATCGACGCCTCCGGCACCTGGTCCACCCCGAGCCCCGCAGGCGGCAGCGGACTCGCCGCTCTCGGCGAAAAGGCTGCTGCAGACCGCATCGCCTACCGGGTCCCGGACCTGAAGGACCCCGCCGTCCGCGCCCGGTACGCGGGCAGGCGCACCGCGGTCATCGGCTCCGGTGCCTCAGCCTTCACCGCCCTCGCCTACCTCGCCGATCTCGCGAAGTCCGACGACGGCCAGGGGACGCACGCCACGTGGATCCTGCGCCGCGGGATCTCCGGCTCGACCTTCGGCGGCGGCGAGGCCGACCAGCTCCCTGCCCGCGGTGCCCTCGGCCTCGCCGCGAAGGCGGCCGTGGACGGCGGGTACGCGGACGCGGTCACCGGTTTCCGTACCGACGTCTTCGAACGTGACGGTGACGGGCGCGTGGTTCTCGTGGGTGAGGACGGCCGCCGCCTGGACCCGGTCGACGAGGTCATCGTCCTGACCGGCTTCCGCCCCGACCTGTCCTTCCTCGATGAGCTCCGCCTCGGCCTGGACGAGCGACTTCAGGCACCGGTGGAGCTGGCGCCGCTGATCGACCCGAACCAGCACTCCTGCGGCACGGTCTACCCGCACGGCGTGGGCGAGCTCTCCCATCCGGAGAAGGACGTCTACCTCGTCGGCATGAAGTCCTACGGCCGCGCCCCGACCTTCCTCGCCATGACCGGCTACGAGCAGGTGCGTTCCGTCGCCGCCCATCTCGCCGGCGACCAGGAGGCGGCCGAGCGCGTCGAACTCACCCTCCCCGAGACGGGCGTGTGCGGCGGAGCGGGCCTCTTCGACGAGCCGGAGGCCGCCGAGGCAACCAGCGGCGGCGGCTGCTGCGCAGCCCCGGCCACCCTCACCATCGGCGCTGCGCCCGCCGCCTCCGGCGGCTGCTGAGGTGAGCGACCTTCACAGCGGCGTGGCCGCGACCGGGACGGGGGTCCGGTCGCGGCCACGCGCCGTGCTGCCCGCCCTGTGCCTGACCCAGATCACCAGCTGGGGCGTCGTCTACTACGCCTTCATCGTCCTCAACCCGGCCATCACCGCCGACACCGGCTGGAGTGCGGGCGCGACCACCGCCGCGTTCTCCGCTGCCCTCGTCGTATCCGCCATAGCGGGGATCTACGTCGGCCGCGTCCTGGACCACCGCGGCCCCCGCCTGGTCATGACCGCAGGATCAGTCCTGGGTGCCCTGGGCCTGCTGGTGATCGCCGCAGCTCCCAACCTGCCTGCCTTCTTCGCCGGATGGTTCATCGCCGGAGCGGCGATGGCCGCCATCTTCTACCAGCCCGCCTTCGCTGCCCTCACCCGTTGGTGGGCCCCCGACCACGTTCGCGCGCTCACGATCGTCACCCTCGCCGGTGGGCTCGCCTCGACCGTCTTCGCACCGCTGACCGCAACCCTGGCCGACCACATGTCCTGGCGCGCGACCTATGTGGTGCTGGCCGGCATCCTCGCCGTCCTGACCGTCCCGGCCCACGCTCTCGCCCTGAAAGCCCCGTGGCCACCGGCCCCTCCGAGCCCGCCGCACGTCACCGGCGGCCATGAGCAAGTCGTGCGCAGCCGGGCTTTCGGGATGCTGGCCGTCACCTTCACCCTGTCCGCGTTCGCGATGTACGCCGTCGTCATCGGCCTCGTCCCCCTCCTGATCGAACGTGGCTACACCACCACCCAAGCCGCGTGGGTCCTCGGCCTCGGTGGCGCGGGCCAGACCCTCGGCCGCACCCTGTACGCGACCCTCGCCCGCCGTCTAGGTGTCAGCGCCCGCACCGTCGCCCTGATCGCATTGGGTGCCTCCACCACCGCTGCGCTCGCCGTCGTGGCCGGCCCGTACGCTCTACTCGTTGTTGTGTCCGTCCTCGCCGGGGTGATCCGAGGAAACCTCACCCTCCTCCAGGCCACAGCCGTCACCGATCGCTGGGGTACCACGCACTACGGCCGACTTTCCGGCCTCCTCGGCGCACCAGCCCACGCAGCTGCCGCCATCGCCCCCTTCGCCGGCGCAGTCCTGGCCGGACCCCTCGGCGGCTACCCCGCGCTCTTCGCGCTGCTGGCCATCCTCTCCACCACTGCCGCTATCACGGCCTTGGGGACCCGCACGCAACAGCGCTGATCAGTTGTGGGCGCTCGGCTTCGCGGGGTGGTGGTTGTCCGGGAGCCTCGTGCGTCACTGAGCCGCCCTGCTCACGCTCGGCATTGCGGTCGCTCGGTCGAACGGATGGCGGAGGGGAGGGGCATCTCGGCGCGGTGAACGGGAAGTTCGGCGCTCGGGGTCCGATTCCTCGTCTCCGAATGCAGCACCGGCCCTGTCCACGGTGGGCGCATCGACTCTCTGGGGCTTGACGAGCATGCACGCCGGGTATCTGCTCACCCGACGGGCGGTCGCGACCGGAGACCTGCGGGGTCTGCAACGGATCTCCGACGCGGGGTACGAGGAAGCCGGGAACGAGCTGGACCGGCTGCTGCAGGCACCGGCCGACGGGCGGGGAGAATCCGACCAGGCGGTGTAGCGGCGCTTCGTGCCGCAGCCACCGCCAGTCATCCGGCGGCCGCACTCCCGCGCGTCGCCGGTGCGCCGACGGCGTAGTGGGCGTACTCCCGTTCCGGACGGAAGCCCGCGGTCCAGGCGGGCAGGCGGCCGGGCCGGTTGCTCGCCGAGCAGGTCCAGCTGGGCGTGTGACCGCGGGCCGCTATGTCCGAGCACAGGGCGTTGACGCAGTCGAGGGCCAGGTACTGCAGGCGCGGGTCGGGCACGGTCGCGCGGGCGACGTCCTCGTACGCGGTGCTGAGGAAGTAGGTGCAGGCCACGGCCACGATGCGGTCGCCCTGGAAGGCCGCCCAGGCGCAGCCGGAGCGGGCGAGCTCGTCGGGGCCGCCCCAGGTCCGGTGGATCCAGCCCATCACGGGCGGGAGCGTGGTCAGCGCCCGGTTGTCCCGCGCGGTCGGCCTGCGTACGGGTGCCGCCTTCCGCCGGGTGGGGTGGTCAGGACGTGCTCGGTCAGGGCGGCAGACCCGGGGGCGCCGGCGGGGAACCAGCGGACGAGGGTGGGGAGTCGGTGGGAGGGCGGATTGATCACGAGAATTCCTTGCGGGGCATGGAAGTGGGGCGGACCTTCGCAGGGCCGCCCCACGGGGTGGGCTGGTGGTCAGCAGGAGGGTTTGCTGCCGTGGTTGGAGCCCTTCTTGCGGCGGGCCCTCTTCCTGCGTGCGCGCTTGGACATGTCCGTGGATCCCTTCAGGCGGTGTGGCCGACGAGGAGGTCGGCGAGTTTGCTGAGGCGCTTGACGGTGCGGTCCTCGGTGGCGCAGGCGGCCGGGGCGACGCGTTCGGAGCGGTCGTAGTAGGCGCCGTTGACGATCTCCGTGGCCGGGTCGCAGAGCCGTACGACGTGCCGGGCACCCTCGGCGGCAGGGGCTCCCTCGTAGCCGTACAGCGGGAGGAGGCCGGTGTCGCACACGCCGGGGTTGACGGAGACGGCGGTGACGCGCGGGTCGGCGGCGAAGACGGTCAGCGCGAGCTGGGACTGGGCGTACGCGGCGAGGCGGGAGTAGCGACGCACACGCTGCGGGTCGTTCCACCGGATGGCGCCGGAGCGGTGGAGCCCGGAGGAGACGTTGACGACGCGCCCCCCGGGGTCGCTGGTGAGCGCGGGCTCCAGGAGGTTGGTGAGGAGGTAGTGGGCCAAGAAGTTGACCTGGAAGGCGATCTCGTTCCCGTCGGCGGTCAGCGTGTGGCGTTCCGGGGCTGCGATGGCCGCGTTGTTGACGAGCACGTCCAGGCGCGGGTACGCGCTCACGACGGCACGGGCGAGCCTCTCGACCTCGTCCAGGCGGGCGAAGTCGGCGGCGAGCGGCCGGAGAAGGGCTCCGGCGACACCGGCGGTGGCGATGAGCCGATCGGTGGCGGCCTGGGCCTCCTCGGGCGTACGGCCGTGCAGGAGGACGGTGGCGCCGTGCTCGGCGAGCTGGCGGGCGCTCTCGTAGCCGATGCCGGAGGTGGCTCCGGTGACGAGGACGCTACGGCCGGACAGGGATGAGGGCATGGCGGATTCCTGGAAACAGGCATGGCTGACGTGCCCGGCGTCCCGGCGCGAGGCGGGGGCGTGGGTTCAGGTCATGCGGTGAAGGTGAGGACGCGTACGAAGCCTCGGCCAGCACCTCTCAGTGGCCGGCGGCAGGTACGCGGTGGGACGCGCGGCCGATATCAGAGGGCCGGGCGGACAGCGGGCGCCGTCGGCTGCACCCGATGGGGTGGCCGATCGTCGTAGCGCGGACCGCTGTTCATGGCGCAATCCCAGCGCATCGGGGACCCGGAGGCAAGTGCCGGGCGGCTCCTTGACGGTCTTCTGATGCCCGCCCGTCAGGGCGGCGTAAAAGATCGACTTCCATGTGGAAGGAACGCGTCAAGGAGTGGTGCCAGGGCCGCCGGCTGGGCGCAGACTGAAGTGGCGACGGTGCCGGACGACGGACCGGCGGCACGCGGCTGGTGGGCGGTGACCTGAACACCCCCGCAACCGTGCATGGTCCCACCGTGGGGGTACGGACCTGCGCGAACGCGTGTCGGTCACCCGCCGCACCACACATGAGCCGTCCGGCTCTCCGGTAGAGGGATACCGGGGCCGGACGGCTCTCGTGTTCCAGGGGTCTGCCCCGATGTCAGGTGACCGCGGACGTCGGGAGCTCCGGGGACACCGGAGGGCCTTCTCCTGCGATGGGGAGGGTGAGGACCATGGTGAGGCCCCCGCCCGGGGTGTCCTCGGCCGTGAGGGTGCCTCCGATGGCTTCGGTGAAGCCGCGGGCGACCGCCAGGCCGAGGCCGACGCCGGCGCCGCGCGGGGCGTCCCCGTGGCGCTGGAAGGGTTCGAAGATGCGGTCCTTGGCCTCGTCCGGGACACCGGGGCCGCGGTCGACGACGCGGAGTTCCACGCGGTTCCCGAGGGCGCTCGCGGTGACGTTGACGGGCTGTCCGTGGGGGCTGTACTTGACGGCGTTCTCGACGATGTTGGCGACTGCCCGCTCCAGCAGGCCCCGGTCGACGGCGACCATCGCCAGCGTCTCGGGGATGTCGAGTTCGATGCTGTCCTCCGGTACGCCGCCCAGGGCCATGGGGACGACCTCGTCCAGGTCGGTCTCGCGGATGAGCGGTACGACCGTGCCGGTGTTGAGCCGGGACATGTCGAGGAGGTTGCCGATCAGGGCGGCGAGGCGGTCGGCGCCGTCCTCGATGCCTTCGAGCAGTTCGGCCTTGTCCTCCTCGGACCATTCGACGTCGTCCGAGCGCAGGGAGGTGACGGAGGCCTTGATGCCGGCGAGCGGGGTGCGCAGGTCGTGGCTGACCGCGGCGAGCAGGGCCGTGCGGATGCGGTTGGCCTCGGCCAGTTCGCGGGACTTCTCGGCCTCGTCGACGAGGCGCTGGCGGTCCAGTACGACGGCTGCCTGGGCGGCGAAGGCGCCGAGGACACGGCGGTCTTCGGCGGGCAGGACCCGGCCGGTCAGGGCGAGCGCCATGGTGTCGCCGATGGGCAGGTCGACGTCCGCCTCCTCGGGCCGGCTGACAGGACCGGTGCCGACGGATGCCGCCGTGGTCCAGGGGTCGACCTCGCTGGTGCGTTCCAGGAGGACGACCGACTGCATGGCGAAGGTCTCGCGCAGTCGCTCGAGGAGGGCGTCGAGGGAGTCCTCGCCGCGCAGGACGCTTCCGGCGAGGAAGGAGAGGATCTCGGACTCGGCGCGCAGGCGGGCGGCCTGATGGGTGCGCCGGGCGGCGAGGTCCACCACGGAGGCCACCGACACGGCCACGCCGACGAAGATCGCGATGGCGACGATGTTCTTCGGGTCGGAGATCGTGAACTCGTGCAGCGGCGGGGTGAAGTAGTAGTTCAGCAGCAGGGATCCGAATGCCGCCGAGGCGAGCGCGGGGAGCAGCCCACCGAGCAGGGCCGCCGCCACCGTGCAGGTGAGGAAGAGCAGCATGTCGTTGGCGAGCCCGAGTTCGGGGACGAACCGGCTCAGCAGTACGGATAGCAGGGCGGGGCCGGCGATGCCGGTGATCCAGCCCCAGATGAGGCGGGAGCGGCCGAGCCGCGCTCCGCGGGCGACGGGCAGGCCGCGGCCCTTGGCGGCCTCGTCGTGGGTGACGATGTGGACGTCGAGGTCCGGGCCCGATTCGCGGGCGACGGTGGCGCTGACGCCTGGGCTGAAGGCGTACTGCCAGGAGCGGCGGCGGCTGACGCCGAGGACGATCTGCGTGGCGTTGCACCCGCGGGCGAACTCCAGGAGCGCGTCGGGGATGTTGTCGCCTATCACGTGGTGGAACGTGCCGCCGAGGTCCTCGACCAGCGTGCGTTGGACGGCGAGTTCCTTGGGCGAGGCCGAGGTGAGCCCGTCGCTCGCCGCGATGTAGACGGCGAGGACCTCTCCGCCGGCACCCTTCTCGGCGAGGCGTGCGGCACGCCGGATGAGCGTGCGGCCCTCGGGGCCGCCGGTGAGGCCTACGACGATCCGCTCACGGGCCTGCCAGGTGGAGCGGATGTCGTGCTCGCCCCGGTACTCCTGGAGGTACTCGTCCACGCGGTCCGCCACCCAGAGCAGGGCCAGTTCGCGCAGGGCGGTCAGGTTGCCGGGCCGGAAGTAGTTGGAAAGGGCGGCGTCGACCTTGTCGGGCTTGTAGATGTTCCCGTGGGCCATGCGACGGCGCAGCGCCTGCGGGGACATGTCGACGAGCTCGATCTGGTCCGCCCGCCGGGCCACCTCGTCGGGGACCGTCTCGCGCTGCCGGACCCCGGTGATCGTCTCGACCACGTCGCCCAGCGACTCCAGGTGCTGGATGTTCACGGTCGAGACGACGTCGATGCCGGCCTGGAGGAGCTCTTCGACGTCCTGCCAGCGCTTGGCGTTGCGCGAACCCGGCACGTTGGTGTGCGCGAGCTCGTCCACCAGCGCCACCGCGGGGCGGCGGGCGAGGATCGCGTCCACGTCCATCTCGGTGAAGGTGCTGTTCCGGTACTCGATCTCACGGCGCTCGATCAGTTCCAGGCCGTGCAGCATCACCTCGGTGCGTGGGCGCTTGTGGTGCTCGACGAAGCCGACGACGCAGTCGGTGCCCCGCTCGACCCGGCGGTGCGCCTCGGAGAGCATCGCGTACGTCTTGCCGACGCCGGGTGCCGCACCGAGGTAGATGCGGAGCTTGCCGCGTCCCATGTTCAGACTCTTCTTCTCTGTTGACGGTTTGGCGGTTTGGCGGTCGGGCGGGTGATCAGGGTTCGAAGCGGTATCCCATGCCCGGCTCGGTGATCAGGTACCGCGGGTGCGAGGGGTCCGCCTCCAGTTTGCGCCGGAGCTGGGCCATGTAGACGCGCAGGTAGTTGGTGTTCTCCCCGTAGCTGGGACCCCATACCTCCAGCAGGAGTCGGCTCTGGGTGATCAGCCGGCCCGGGTGGGTGATGAGGATTTCCAGCAGGTGCCACTCGGTCGGGGTCAGCCGTACCGTACGGTCGCCGCGGTACACCTTCTTCGCGACCAGGTCGACGGTGAACTCGTCGGTGGTGACGATCGAAACCTCGTCGGCCTGAGAGACGCCGGCCGGCTCCCGTCTGCGGGCGGCTGCCCGCAGACGGGCGAGGAGCTCGTCCATGCTGAACGGTTTCGTCACGTAGTCGTCGGCCCCCGCATCGAGGGCCCGGATCTTTTCCTCCGAGGTGTGGCGGGCGGACAGCACCAGGATGGGCACGCGGCTCCAGCCGCGGACGCTCCTGATCACGTCGACGCCGTCCATGTCGGGCAGCCCGAGGTCGAGCACGATGACGTCCGGCTTCCGAGCGGCCGCGAGCCGCAGGGCCGAGCCGCCGTCCGGAGCCTCCTCCACCTCGAATTTGCGCGCCTGGAGATTGATCTTGAGCGCGCGGACGAGCTGGGGATCGTCCTCCACCACCAGCACCCGGGTCATCGGTGTGCAGCCTTTCCTTCGTCGAGAACAGCAGGACGGTAAGGAGCCGGCAGGGCGCGGAACGCTCGCGCCCTGCCGGCTCCCGGTCCGTGCAAGGGGGAACATCAGCTCTTGGTCAGTGCCTTGAGGGCGGTGTTGAGTTCGAGGACGTTGACGCGGGGTTCGCCCATGAAGCCGAGGGTCCGGCCGGTGGTGTGGTCCGCGACGAGCTTCTCGACCTGCTTGACGTCGAGCTTGTTCTGCTCGGCGATCCGGTGCACCTGGAGCTTGGCGTACTCCGGAGAGATGGCCGGGTCCAGGCCCGAGCCGGAGGAGGTGACGGCGTCGGCCGGTACGTCCTCGGGCTTGACCTTGTAGGAGGCGGTGGAGTTGTCCGCGATGACCGCCTCCTTGGCAGCGACGACCTGCGCGCAGAGGGTGCCTTCCTCGGCGTCCTCGGTGCACTGGCCGTTCACGGCCCCGTTGTCCGCGGAGCGGTTGGTGGCGCCGGACAGGATCAGCGAGTACTGGGTGTTGACGCTGTTGGTGCCGAGGCCGTTGGAGGGGCGGGGCTGGAACCACTTCGGGTCCGGCTTCGCGGCCTCTTCGGCGTCGTCGGGGTTCTGCTTCGGGAGGTTGTAGGTCTGCCCGATGAGGGAGGAGCCGACGACCTGCCCGCTCTTGTCCTTGATCTCCGAGCCGTTGGCCTTGTCGTTGAAGAGGGCCTGGGCGATGCCGGTGACGGCGAGCGGGTAGATGACCCCGCAGATCACGGTCAGGACGAGCAGGGCTCGCAGGCCGGCCCCGATCAACCGTGCGGTGTTGCCTACAGAGTTGTTCATGTCGTCTCAGCCGATTCCGGGGATGAGGGTGATGAGGAGGTCGATGATCTTGATGCCGATGAACGGGGCGATCAGGCCGCCCACGCCGTACAGCCCCAGGTTGCGGCGGAGCATCTTGTCGGCGCTGGTCGGCTTGTACTGGACGCCCTTGAGGGCGAGCGGGACGAGCGCGATGATGATCAGCGCGTTGAAGATGACCGCGGAGAGGATCGCCGACTCGGGGGAGTGCAGGCCCATGATGTTGAGCTTGTCCAGGCCCGGGTAGACCACCGCGAACATGGCCGGGATGATCGCGAAGTACTTCGCGACGTCGTTGGCGATGGAGAAGGTGGTCAGCGCGCCCCGGGTGATGAGGAGCTGCTTGCCGATCTCGACGATCTCGATGAGCTTGGTGGGGTTGGAGTCCAGGTCCACCATGTTCCCGGCTTCCTTGGCGGCCGAGGTGCCCGTGTTCATCGCCACGCCGACGTCGGCCTGGGCGAGCGCGGGCGCGTCGTTGGTGCCGTCGCCGGTCATCGCGACGAGCTTGCCGCCGGCCTGCTCCCGCTTGATGAGGGCCATCTTGTCCTCGGGCGTCGCTTCCGCGAGGAAGTCGTCGACACCCGCCTCTTCGGCGATGGCCTTGGCGGTGAGCGGGTTGTCACCGGTGATCATGACGGTCTTGATGCCCATGCGGCGCAGCTCGTCGAACCGCTCGCGCATGCCCTCCTTGACCACGTCCTTGAGGTGGATGACACCGAGGACGCGGGCGCCCTTCCCGTCCTTGACGGCGACGAGGAGCGGCGTACCGCCCGCTTCCGAGATCTCGTTCGCGAGGAGGTCGGCGTCGTCGGCGACCTGGCCGCCTTCCTCCTTCACCCAGGTGATGACGGATCCGGCCGCGCCCTTGCGGGTCTGCCTGCCGTCCACGTCCACACCCGACATACGGGTCTGGGCGGTGAAGGCGATCCATTCGGCGTGCTCCAGCTCGCCCTGGTGACGCTCGCGGAGCCCGTACTTCTCCTTCGCCAGGACGACGACGGAACGGCCCTCGGGCGTCTCGTCGGCCAGCGAGGACAGCTGAGCGGCGTCGGCCAGTTCGGCCTCGGTGGTGCCCTTGACGGGTACGAACTCGGAGGCCTGGCGGTTGCCGAGGGTGATGGTGCCGGTCTTGTCGAGCAGCAGCGTCGACACGTCACCCGCGGCCTCCACGGCCCGGCCCGACATGGCCAGGACGTTGCGCTGGACCAGGCGGTCCATACCGGCGATGCCGATCGCGGAGAGCAGCGCGCCGATGGTCGTCGGGATCAGGCAGACGAGGAGAGCGGTGAGCACGATCATCGACTGCTCGGCGCCGGCGTAGATCGCGAAGGGCTGCAGGGTGACGACGGCCAGCAGGAAGACGATGGTCAGCGAGGCGAGCAGGATGTTGAGCGCGATCTCGTTGGGCGTCTTCTGCCGGGCCGCACCCTCCACGAGAGCGATCATCCGGTCGATGAACGTCTCACCGGGCTTCGTCGTGATCTTGATGACGATCCGGTCGGAGAGGACCTTGGTGCCGCCGGTCACGGCCGAGCGGTCACCGCCGGACTCACGGATGACGGGAGCGGACTCGCCCGTGATGGCGGACTCGTCGACCGAGGCGACGCCCTCGACGACGTCACCGTCGCCGGGGATGACGTCCCCGGCCTCGCAGACCACCAGGTCACCGATCTTCAGCTCGGCGCCCGGTACGGATTCCTCGCCGCCGTCCTGGGTCAGGCGGCGGGCGACGGAGTCGGTCTTGGCCTTCCGCAGGGTGTCGGCCTGGGCCTTGCCCCGGCCTTCGGCGACGGCTTCGGCGAGGTTGGCGAAGATCGTGGTCAGCCACAGCCAGGCGGTGATGGCCCAGCCGAACCAGTCCGTCGGGTCCTTGACGGCGAGGACGGTGGTGACCACCGAACCGATGAGGACGACGAACATGACCGGCGACTTGATCATCACGCGCGGGTCGAGCTTGCGGATCGCGTCGGGGAAGGACTTGACCAGCTGCTTGGGATCGAAGAGGCCGCCGCCGACGCGGCCGGCAGGCGGCTTGTGGCCCGTGGGCAGGTCCTCGTGCGGAGCACGGGTCTCAGTGGCGGTGCTCATGATGCGAGCCCTTCGGCGAGCGGACCCAGAGCCAGGGCCGGGAAGTAGGTCAGACCGGTGACGATGAGGATCGTGCCGACGAGCAGGCCCGTGTAGAGCGGCTTGTCGGTACGCAGGGTTCCCGCGGTCTCGGGGACGGGCTTCTGCTCGGCGAGCGAGCCGGCCAGGGCCAGGACGAAGACCATGGGCAGGAAGCGGCCCAGCAGCATGGCGATGCCGATCGTGGAGTTGTACCACTGGGTGTCGGCGTTCAGGCCGGCGAAGGCGGAGCCGTTGTTGTTGGCGCCCGAGGTGTAGGCGTACAGCACCTCGGAGAATCCGTGGGCGCCCGAGTTCAGCATCGAGTGCGGCGGGGTGGGCAGTGCCATGGCGGCCGCGGTGAAGCAGAGCACCAGTGCCGGGGTGATCAGGATGTAGCAGGCGGCGAGCTTGATCTCGCGGGTGCCGATCTTCTTGCCCAGGTACTCGGGCGTGCGGCCGACCATCAGGCCGGCGATGAACACCGCGATGATCGCCATGATCAGCATGCCGTAGAGGCCGGAGCCGACGCCGCCGGGCGCGATCTCGCCGAGCTGCATGCCCAGTAGCTGGATGCCGCCGCCGAGACCGGTGTAGGAAGAGTGGAAGGAGTTGACCGCTCCGGTGGAGGTCAGCGTGGTGGCGACCGAGAAGATCGCGGAGGCACCGACGCCGAAGCGGGTCTCCTTGCCCTCCATCGCACCGCCCGCCGCCTGGAGCGCCGGGCCGTGGTGCGCGAACTCCGTCCACATCATCAGCGCGGTGAAACCGAGCCAGATGGTCGCCATCGTGGCGAGGATCGCGTAACCCTGGCGCAGGCTTCCGACCATGCGGCCGAACGTGCGGGTCATCGCGAAGGGGATGACCAGGATCAGGAAGATCTCGAAGAGGTTCGAGAACGGCGTGGGGTTCTCGAAGGGGTGGGCGGAGTTGGCGTTGAAGTATCCGCCGCCGTTCGTCCCGAGCTCCTTGATGACCTCCTGCGAGGCGACCGCCCCGCCGTTCCACTGCTGCGAACCGCCCATGAACTGGCCGACCTCGTGGATCCCGGCGAAGTTCTGGATGGCGCCGCAGGCGACCAGGACGATCGCGCCGAGGATGGCGATCGGCAGGAGGATCCGGACGGTGCCGCGGACCAGGTCCGCCCAGAAGTTGCCCAGCTCACCGGTGCGGGAGCGGGCGAAGCCCCGTACGAGGGCGACGGCGACGGCCATGCCGACCGCGGCCGAGACGAAGTTCTGCACCGCCAGGCCGCCGGTCTGGACGACGTGGCCCATGGCCTGCTCGCCGGAGTACGACTGCCAGTTGGTGTTGGCCACGAAGGACGCGGCGGTGTTGAAGGCCTGGTCCGGGTCGATCGCCTGGAAGCCGAGCGAGCCGGGCAGGACGCCCTGCAGGCGCTGCAATGCGTACAGGAACAGGACGCTCACCGCGGAGAAGGCGAGGACGCCGCGCAGGTAGGCGGGCCAGCGCATCTCGGCGGACGGGTTGGCGCCGATGGCCTTGTAGATCCACTTCTCCGGCTTGTAGTGCTTCTCGGAGGAGTAGACGCGGGCCATGTAGTCGCCCAGCGGGCGGTAGGCCAGCGCGAGCGCGGCGATCAGTGCGAGGAGCTGGAGCACACCAGCGAGAACGGGACTCATCGGTGGCTAGAACCTCTCCGGCTTGACGAGGGCGAGGACGAGGTAGCCCAGCAGGGCGACGGCCACGACGAGGCCGACGATGTTTTCGGCGTTCACAGCTTGGTCACCCCCTTGGCGATGAGAGCCACCAGCGCGAACACCGCGATCGTGGTGACGACGAAGGCCAGATCGGCCATCGCGAGCTCCTGAGTGAAGTGGGAAGTGATGAATCGGCCAGATGGCCGATGACGAGATAACCGTGTCTTCATCCCGGCGTTAAGACACCTTGACGGTGTCCATACGGGCGCGGGGGATCTCTTAACGCCACCCATACGGGAAGGGGCGGGAAAGGCTTGGTCAGCCCAGGTGGGCCAGGCCGGCCGTGTCCAGGGCGGAGCCGGCCTGCGCGGCCAGTGCGACGGCCACCAGGCGGTCCCGTTCCGGGGGCAGCGGGCCGGGAAGGGGATCCCGCAGGAAACGGCCGTAGTAGTGTCCGCCGCCGATCACCCGCAGCTCGGTCTCACCGTCCGGCCAGTCGGCGTACTCCGTGATCCGGCCCGGTCGGTGCAGCCACACGCCGCCGTCTGCGGCGAGCGGCTGTCCTCGGCCAGCCGGGCGGTGCCCTGGAGGCTCGACAGATCGGCGGCGTCGGTGATCACGGTTGTCTGCAGCCGGCGGGCGCGTACCGCCAGCTGGGAGACGACCAGGCCGACGACGAGCAGCAGGACCGCCGTCTCGACGTCGTCGCGGTCGGTGATCGCGAACCGTTGGTAGGGCTCGGTCAGGAAGAAGTCGAACCAGGCGGCCGGACCTTCTCCCTTCGTCGAGGGTGGGGCTGGGGAACACCCCTGTTCAACTCTGCCCCCGTCAGAGGTACGGCCACTCACCTCGGCGAGGTCTTGACGCACCTCATACGGCCGTCCCGCTTCGGCATCAAGAGCGCGTGAGGACTGGCGCGGCGGCCGCATGGACAACGTCAAGGACCCTGGCGATCCAGCCATGGAATTCCGACGCTGTCCTCACTTTGTCCGATGGAGGAACAGCGAGAGATGTCGATGGACATGGGGAAGACCGGCACTGCAGGGCAGCTTCCGGGCACGGAGGAACCTCCTGATACCGGTGTCCGCGCGGCGGCGGTGGAGGACCGGCACCGGCTGACCGCCCTCCAGGGGCTGGCCGCGCTGTCGCTGGATGCGATGGCGTCCGTGGCGTACGGGCCGGAGTCGATCGTGCTGGTCCTGGCCGCAGCCGGTGCCCACGGCATGGGCTTCACCCTCCCGGTGACCCTGGCGATCGCCGCGCTGCTCGTCGTGCTGGTGGCCTCGTACCGGCAGGTCATTGCGGCCTTCCCGGACGGTGGCGGCTCGTACGCGGTCGCCAAACGTCATCTGGGCCGGCGTACGAGCCTGGTCGCCGCGGCCTCGCTGATCCTGGACTACGTCCTGAACGTCGCCGTTTCCGTCACGGCCGGCGTTGCCGCCCTGACCTCGGCGTTCCCCGTGCTGTACGGGGAGCGGGTGTGGATCTGCCTGGGCGTCCTGGTACTGGTCACCGTGGTGAACCTGCGCGGGGTCGTGGAATCCGCCAAGGCGTTCCTCGTGCCCACCGCCGTGTTCGTCGCGTCGATCCTCGCGATGGTCGTCGTCGGGTTCTTCCGTGAGGGCCCCGTCAGCACGGCGTCCGCCGCCGGGCACGCCTCCGTCCTCGGCGAGGGTGCGACCACCGTGGGAGCGCTCCTGCTGCTGAAGGCCTTCGCCGCCGGCTGTTCGGCCCTGACGGGAGTCGAGGCGGTCGCCAATGCCGTGCCGTCGTTCAGGGCCCCGGCCGCCCGACGCGCGCAGCGCACCGAGGTCGCGCTCGGCGTGCTCCTGGGCGTGATGCTGATCGGTCTGGCGATCCTGATCGGGCGCTTCCACCTCCAGCCGGTGGAGGGCGTGACCGTCCTCGCGCAGCTCGCGGACGCCTCCTTCGGCCACAACGCCGCCTTCTACGTCGTCCAGTTCGCCACCATGGTGCTGCTCGCGCTCGCCGCGAACACCTCCTTCGGCGGCCTGCCCGTCCTGATGAGCCTGCTCGCCCGCGACAACCACCTGCCCCACGTCTTCGCCCTCAAGGCCGACCGTCAGGTCCACCGCCACGGCGTGATCTGGCTGGCGCTCGTCTCCGCCCTCCTGCTCGTCCTCTCCGGCGGCGACACCAACACCCTCGTCCCGCTCTTCGCCATCGGCGTGTTCATCGGCTTCACCATCTGCCAGGTCGGCATGGTCCGGCACTGGTACGGAGAACGCCCGCGCGGCTGGCAGGCGAAGGCGGCGCTGAACGGCTTCGGTGCGCTGCTGACCGGTGTGTCGGCCGTCGTCGTGACCGCCACCAAGTTCACCGAGGGCGCCTGGCTGATCGTCGTCGCGCTGCCGCTGCTCGTCCTCGGCTTCGAGAAGGTCCACCGCACGTACACCGAGATCGGTGAACGCCTGGAGCTGGGCCGGATCCCGCAGGCCCCGCGGCGCTCCCGCTCCGTGGTCGTGGTCCCCGTCTCCGGTCTGTCCCGGCTGACCAGCCAGGCCCTCACGGCCGCTCGTTCGCTCGGCGACGAAGTCCTCGCCGTGACCGTCACCCACCCGGCCCCCGAGGACCGTCAGGTGGCCGAAGCCCTACGGCGGGACTGGGAGTTGTGGAAGCCCGGCGTCGAACTGGTCGAACTCTCCCCGGAGGCCCGCTCGCTCGGCCGCCCGCTGTCGGCGTACGTGCGGAAGCTGGCGCAGGCCCACCCCGACTCCCAGGTGACCGTGCTCATCCCGGAGACCGAACCCGCCCGCCTGTGGCAGCGGCTGCTCCAGAACCAGCGCGGCTCCGTCGTCGCCCACGCGGTCCGCCGCGACACCGACGCCGTGATCTGCCGGCTGCGCTTCCGGATCACGGCCGACGCACACTGACGGGTGTTGACGCACCTCTGACGGCGACTTGACGCGTCTCGTGCGCTGCCATCAAGAGGGTGCCAATTCCCGCGCCCACATCGGCATTTCCCATGGAACGGGCAGTAGTTTCCTGCCTGTTGCGCCGCCAGGGACCTCGAATACTCACATGACGGCCGAGGGGGTCCATGGAGACGGTCCCCGGCGGCGACACCCCTCTCCCGTACCTGGCCACCAGCCTCCAGGGCTACCACGCCTCAAACCCATCCAGAAGGTATTCATGCCTCCCGCCGCCGCGCAGCACGTTCCTCCGGGTCTCGGCACCCCTCCGCGGACTCCGACCGACCGACCGTCCCGGAAACGCTCCGGCCAGGTGAACGTGGTGGACCCCGAGCTCCTGGCTGCCTCCATGAGAGAGGCCGTCGGCAAGTTCCACCCGCGCGAACTGGTGAAGAAGCCGGTGCTGTTCGTCGTCGCCGTCGGATCCGTGCTGACCACGCTCTCGGCGCTCATCCACCCGTCCGTCTTCACCTGGGTGATCAGCATCTGGCTCTGGCTCACGGTCCTGTTCGCCAACCTCGCAGAGGCCGTCGCCGAAGGCCGGGGCCGGGCCCAGGCGGAGTCGCTGCGCAAGGCGCGTGCGGACACGGTCGCCGTGCGGCTGAACCACTGGACGTACGGGGCGAACCTGAAGCGGGCAGAGACCGAGGTGGTCACGCCCGCCGAGCTCCAGCCCTTCGACTTCGTACTCGTCGAGGCCGGCGAGCTGATCCCGGCCGACGGCGACGTGGTCGACGGGGCCGCGATGGTCGACGAGTCGGCCGTCACCGGCGAATCCGCCCCTGTCCTCCGCGAAGCGGGCGGCGACCGGTCCGGGGTCACCGGCGGTACGACCGTGCTGTCCGACAGCGTCGTCGTACGGGTCACCTCGCGCTCGGGGGACAGCTTCCTCGACCGGATGATCGCCCTGGTCGAGGGCGCCACCCGGCAGAAGACCCCGAATGAGATCGCGTTGAACATCCTGCTGGCCGCTCTGACCGTGATCTTCATCCTGGTGGTCGTCGCCATCCAGCCGATGGCCGCCTACGCGCACGCCGCGCAGTCCACGACCGTCCTGGTCGCCCTCCTCGTGACCCTCATCCCCACCACGATCGGCGCCCTCCTGTCGGCGATCGGCATCGCGGGCATGGACCGGCTCGTCCAGCGCAACGTCATCGCCATGAGCGGCCGCGCCGTCGAGGCCGCCGGAGACGTGAACACCCTCCTGCTCGACAAGACCGGCACCATCACCCTCGGCAACCGCGAGGCCGCGGCCTTCATCCCGCTGCCCGGCGTGGACCACATCAAGCTCGCGGACGCCGCCCAGCTGTCCTCGCTCGCCGACGAGACGCCCGAGGGCCGCTCCGTCGTCGCTCTCGCCCAGCAGTACGGACTGCAGCCCGCCGCCGCGGAGGACCTCAGCAATCCGCGGTTCACCGAGTTCAGCGCCCGGACCCGGATGAGCGGGGTCAACCTGAGCTGGGACAACGGGGCCGGCTGCGCCATCCGCAAGGGCGCGACGGCCCAGGTCTGCGACTGGGTGGCCATGCGCGGCGGCACCGTACAGGCGGAGGCCGTGACCTGGTCGGCCACCGTGTCGGAGTCCGGGGGCACCCCCCTGCTGGTGGCGGTCCACGACTGGGACGGGCCGAGGGTGCTCGGCATCATCCATCTCAAGGACGTCGTCAAGGAGGGCATCCGGGAGCGCTTCGCGGAACTGCGCAGCATGGGCATCCGTACCGTCATGGTCACCGGCGACAACGAACTGACGGCCCGCGCCATCGCCGCCGAGGCCGGAGTCGACGAGTACCTCGCCGAGGCCACCCCCGAGGACAAGCTCGCCCTCATCAAGCGGGAACAGGCCGGCGGCAAGCTCGTCGCGATGACCGGCGACGGCACCAACGACGCGCCCGCGCTCGCCCAGGCCGACGTCGGCGTGGCGATGAACACGGGCACCTCGGCCGCCAAGGAGGCCGGGAACATGGTCGACCTGGACTCCAACCCCACCAAGCTCATCGACATCGTCGAGATCGGCAAGCAGCTCCTCATCACCCGTGGAGCCCTGACCACCTTCTCCATCACCAACGACGTCGCGAAGTACTTCGCGATCATCCCCGCGATGTTCGCCACGGCCTACCCGGGCCTCGAAGCCCTCAACATCATGGGCCTGAGCAGCCCCCGGTCCGCGATCGCCTCGGCGATCATCTTCAACGCGCTGATCATCGTCGCGCTCATTCCGCTCGCCCTGCGCGGCGTCCGCTACAAGCCCGCCTCCGCCCACGACCTGCTGCGCCGCAACCTCGGCGTCTACGGCCTGGGCGGTCTGGTCCTGCCCTTCGTCGGCATCAAGCTCATCGACCTGCTGGTGTCCACCGTCCCCGGCTTCGGCTGACATCAGCCAAGGGCGCCAGACCACGGCCGTACCAGGCCGGCCAGCGTTGATCCACACTCCGCTGATTCCCCCTGCGGGGGGCGGCCCCGTCCGGGCCGCCCCCGCTCCTTTCGTCCTCCACCTTGGACCGGGCATGAGCGGGCATTCGCTACGCCACCGGTGGCACTGTTCGCGTTAAGGACGCGTCAGGATTTGCCCCCTCGCGTGCATGAGTGATCAGTCTGCGTACGCTGGCCCAGCCGTCGATTCCGATGGCCGAATCCCGTGCCGTACGACAGGAGCGCCCGACGATGGCCACCCCTGCCCGCTCTTCGCGCCTGCGCGCGTGGATGCTGGAAGGCC